>NZ_DASWXE010000093.1:0-26986 GCF_036405635.1 Gemmatimonas sp.
ACCGTCTCACGCGATTCGCGGGCTGCGATGGCGGCGAGATGGATCGCCACGGCGGCGGCGATCATCGGCTGGTCACTCAGCACTTCCACTTCACGGGAGACGTCGCCGATGTTCGTGAGCGTGAGGTGCAACATCGGCCAGGCATCACTTTCTTCGTGGCCACCAGTGAGCCCATCGGTGACACGCGTGCGCGCCTGCTCGTGATGCACGATGACGCGCGCACCGGTGATCCATTCGAGCTCCTGCGCCTCACCCACCTTGGGACGCCGAATCTCGCGAACGAGCGCCGTCGCGAATCCAACGCTCACTCCCAGTACGAGGGACGCCAGCAGCGCCGCGACGGGCGGAATGGCAAGCTGCACCCGCGCGCGCACCTCCTCGCGGGTGACACCAAGTTCCTGATTGAACTGACGCGCCGCGTCGACCGAAGAATCGGCCAGTCGTGTCGCTTCGATCGCGCGCCGGATCTCCGAGTCCAACGCAGAATCACCGGCCACACGGGCATCGCCAGTGCGCATCGCCTGACTCGAGTCGGTGGTGTCCGCTGGCACGCCACCCGGAGTGCCGCTCAATGTCCCCGCGTCGCCGGATGCGGGTTGTCCGGTGGCCTGGCGAAGCTGCTCGGTGCCAATGGCCAGCAGTCGATCACCAAGCCGTGTGAGGCGTGCGGTGAGTGCGGCATAGCGCGCATCGGGACCGCCCAGCGCGGCATACGCCTCTCGTTCCCGGTGCACCTGCTCGATGGTGTCGAGTGCCGCGCGGGCCCGGGTGTCCTGGCGCAGCACTGTTTCCTGCACGAGGGTCCGGTAGCTCTCCACCAGCGGTGCCTGGCGGGCCCGTTCGAGTGCTTGCTGCAGCGCGGACAATGCTCCGTCGGCGGTCGTGCTGCCTGAGCCGGTCACGGAATCGCTGCTGGGCGCTGCGGCCATGAACAGCGCCATGCGACGCACGCTGTCGGCGCGGCTTTGCAGCTGTTCCTGGTGCCGCATGGCTGTTTGCCAGTCCAGCAGCAGCGCCTGCGTATCGCGCGGCGCGGGCAGATCACCGAGTGCCAGCGCGAGGGCGCGATCGACCTGACGCGGCACCAGGACGAAGGTGAGGATCGCCACCAGTGTCGTCAGGCAACTGACGGCTGCGATGAGCAGGCCGTGTCGCGCGGCATTGCGGGTACGCGCCGCGAGCCAGCGGGCGCGAGTCAGGCGATCAGGGGACACACGATGCGGCGAGAGGTGCGAATCGGAAGTGAAGCATCACCACTCCCGAAACGAACACGGGGGCTGGCGCATCGCGCCAGCCCCCGCCGTCCTGCAGAACGCGATCCGATTACTGGACCGTGACCTTGCCCTTCATGTTCATCGCGAGGTGCGGCGTGCAGTTGAAATCGTACGTGCCAGCCGGGACGCCGGCGAACGAGATCGTGTAGCTCTCACCCGCGTTCAGCATCATCTTGCCCGAGAGTTCACCAGCCTGCTCCGGCATGTTGGCGAGCAGCGCCGACTTGGCCGCGGCCGGCAGCGTGGCCGGGTCGAACGCGACGTTGTGCGGGCCACCGCTGATCATGTTGAACTTGATGCCGTCGCCGGCCTTGATCGTGATCTCAGCGGGTTCGAAGCGATAACCCTTCTCATCGCCGACCATGTTGATTTCGTGCGTCGTGCCCGTGATCGGGGCCGCCGCTGCCGCAGGCGCAGCCGCCGCCGGAGCTGCTGCCGCCGCCGACGCGCCGGCCGCCGCCGAATCTGCCGTCGCCGTATCACCACCACCGCACGCGCCAAGCATGATCGCCGCGCCGGTCACCACTGCAAAGCCGAGAAACCGCATGTCGAGAGGCCTCCAGAGCCTGATCGAAATATTTCCGTTCTACAGGACTGATTCCTGTGCTCACAGGGCCCTGTGAGCATTGTGAAGTTATTCACAAGCTCCCCGGACGCCAACCCCTCCCCCGCCACATCTTGACGCACCCGGACCGGCTCGCTAGCCTGCTTCGGATATGCCAACGCCCTGCCAGCACCATCATCATGCACATCACGGTCACGGCCCGACGGGTCGGGGGCGATTTGTGCATGTCCAGGTGAACGGCCGCTAAGGCACCCAGACACGCAGGCTCCCCGGGCCCGTCCTCTTCGAAGGACGGGCCTTTTTTGTTGATTTTCATCACTTGTTCCATCACACGGAACGCCATAACTCCATGCTGCGCATCGCATTGCCGAACAAGGGTCGTCTCAGCGAGGACACCCGTGAGCTCTTCAACGACGCCGGACTCGAAGTGCGTTCCTCCGGAGCGCGCGCGCTCACGGCGTCCCTTGGCGGAGAGTTCGAAGCCATCTTCGTGCGCGCCCAGGACATTCCCGAGTTCGTCGCCGACGGCGCGGCGGATGTGGGCGTCACCGGATGGGACCTGGTCAACGAATCAGGGCGGGACCTCACGTCGCACCTCGATCTGGGCTTCGGACGCTGCCGGCTGGTGGTGGCGGCCCGGGAGGATTCCGGTGTGCGGTCTCTGGAAGACCTGGCCCGTCAGGCCCCGCCGATGCGCGTGGCCACCGTATTCCCCAACATCACGCGCCGATTCTTCGAGAAAGCCGGTGTGCCGGTGGATGTCGTGCCGGTATCGGGCGCCGCGGAGATTGCGCCACACCTGGGCATCGCCGATGTCGTCGTCGACCTCACGTCCACCGGATCGACGTTGCGCGTGAACGGCTTGCGGGAAGTGGAAACGGTGCTGCAATCGAGTGCGCACCTGATCACCGCTGTGGGTGGTCCACGCAACGGCGATACGTCGCGGCGCCAGGAACTCGACGATCTCGTCACCGCCCTCGCGTCCGTGATCCGTGCACGTGGCCAGCGCTACCTGATGGCCAACGTGCCACGCGAATCGCTGGACGCCGTGCGTGCCGTGCTGCCGGGTCTCAACGGCCCTACCGTCATCGACATCGCCGATCATGGCCGGTATGTGGCCGTGCACGCCGTCGTGAGTGCCGACACCATCTATCGCACCATCTCGCAGCTGCGCGCCTTGGGCGGTGAAGGCATTCTCGTGACCCGCATCGAGCGACTGGTTCCATGAGCAACGATCGTCCGCCGCTACGTGCACGCGGCGCCTGGTCCGCACTCGACGAGAACACCCGTCGCGCGCTCGACGATCGTGCGTCCACGGTCGATCCCACCATTCGGGAACGCACGCGTGACCTGATCGACGCCGTGCGCACGACCGGCGATGTGGCACTGTTCGACATGGCCCGTCGCTTTGACGGTGCGGCGCTCGATGCGCTCGAAGTGCCACGCGCTGCATGGGTTCGTGCGCTCGCCGCGCTGTCGCCTGCGCTCCGCCAGTCGCTCGAGCGCGCGTCGCGCAACATCGCCACCGTGCACCGCGCGTTCCTGCCCACGGTCACCCGCAGCACACCGGAGCCGGGCATCACGGTGGTGCGTCGCCCCGATCCGCTGGGCCGCGTAGGCATCTATGCGCCGGGCGGACGCGCCGCCTATCCCAGCTCGCTGTTCATGGGGGCGATTCCGGCGCGGGTGGCCGGTGTGGGCGAGGTGATCGTCTGTACGCCGCCTGGCGCAGACGGTCGCCCGTCGGATGTGGTGCTGGCGGCCGCCGCACTGGCGAACGTCGACCGGGTCTTTGCGGTGGGCGGTGCAGGGGCGATTGCCGCGATGGCGCTTGGCACCGAATCGGTGCCGCGTGTGGATCGGATCATGGGCCCCGGCAATGCGTATGTGGCCGAGGCCAAGCTGCAACTCGTGTCGTCGGTGGCCATCGATGCACCGGCCGGTCCGAGTGAACTGCTCGTACTCGCTGACGCAACAGCAGACGCCGATGCGATCGCGCGCGAGATGCTGGCACAGGCGGAACACGATCCCGATGCGGCGGTGCTGGCACTGATTGTGGAAGCGGCTGGCCAGTCATCGCTGGCTTCACGGGTGGAAGCGGCACTGGAATCACAGCTGGCCGGTGCACCGCGCGCCGATGTCATCCGCGCCGCCTTGAGCGCCCGCGGTGGTGTGGTGCAGGTGTCGTCGCTGGAGGAGGGCATTGCGCTGGCCAACCGCTGGGCGGCGGAACATCTGCTGTTGTTGGTAGGTGATGCCGATCGCGATCGGGTGCTGGCCGCACTGCGCAATGCGGGAACGATCTTCGTGGGGGCATCGAGTTCGGTGGCGTTTGGCGACTACATGACCGGCGCCAATCATGTGCTCCCCACCGCTGGCGCCGCCCGCAGCTATTCCGGATTGTCCACGCTCGACTTCGTGCGCTGGACCACGTGGCAGGAAGTCACGCCCGTCGCGGCGGCGTCGTTGGCGACTGATGTGGGGCGGTTTGCCGATGCGGAGGGATTGCCTGCGCATGCCGCCGCCGCGCGGGCCTGGGAGCGTACGCCATCAGTCGCGCCTCAGGCTGTCGTGTCACCGGCATCTCCCGCGTCATCGCAGATCGGGGGTGTCACGGGTGACGATCTCGGTGATCGTCTGCGCTTTGCCCGCGCGCTGTACGACGACGTCCCACTGTACGATCCCAAGCGGTCGCCGGTGAATCTCGACCTCACCGACAACACCAATCTCTGGGGCATGCCACCGGTGGCAGAACGGACGTGGCGTGACCTGCCCGTGGCACGTGTCACGCGGTATCCCTCGCTGTATGCGGCGGAGCTCAAGGACGCGCTCGCGGCCTTTGCCGGCGCCACACCGGACCGCCTCGTCACCGGATGCGGCTCCGATGACATTCTCGACAGCGCCATGCGCGCCTTCGGCGAACCAGGTTCAGTTGTCGCCAGCAGCGAGCCGTCGTTTGCGATGATCCCGATCTTCGCGCGCATGAATGGTCTGCAGTACGTGGGCGTCACCGAACGCCCTGATCAGCAACCCGATCTCGATGCGTTGCTCGCAGCGCGCCCCCGCATTCTGTATCTCTGCTCACCCAACAATCCCACCGGTGCGGTGCTGTCGCGATCGCTGCTCGAGCGGGCAGTGCGTGAGGCACCGGGGGTGGTGTTCCTCGACGAAGCGTATGCCGAATTTGCTGGCGTGTCGGCAGTGGATCTCGCCATGCGCGTGGACAACCTGCTGGTGATCCGGACCATGTCGAAGGCGTTCGGGCTTGCCGGACTGCGTGTGGGGTACGGCATCGGCGCTCCCGCGCTGGTGCGCGACGTGGAGAAGTCGCGTGGACCCTACAAGCTCAACGCGATGGCGGAACAGACGGCGCTGGCCGCACTGCAGCACGACATGTCATGGGTGCAGGAGCATGTGGCGCTGGCCGTGCAGAACCGCGAGCGACTGGCGGCGGCGCTGGCGCAGCGCGGCTTCACACCATTGCCCTCGCACGCCAACTATCTCTGCGTACCCGTACCGAACGCGGTCAACGTAGGTCAGGCACTGCGTGCCCGTGGTGTCGCGGCGCGGCCCTTTGCGGCGTTGCCGCATGTTGGTGACACGTTGCGCATCAGTGTGGGGCCCTGGCCGCTGCTCGAACAGTTTCTGACTGCCTTTGACGAGGCGGTCCGTGAGGTGAACGGATGACTTCCAATCGTTCCATGGATGCTGCCCCGGTGCGCGTCACGGTGTTCGACTATGGCGCCGGCAATCTGCACTCGCTGATCAAGGCCCTCGAAACACAGGGTGCGCTCGTGCATGTCGAGACCGATCCCGAGTTGGCCGTGCACGACACCGATGCCCTTGTGCTGCCGGGTGTGGGCGCCTTCGCACCGGCCGCCGCACGGCTGGCGCCCGGCCGCACCATGATGCGCGAGGCGCTACTCGACGGCCTGCCGGCACTGGGCATCTGCCTTGGCATGCAGCTGCTGTTCGATGGCAGCGACGAAGGACCGGGCCGCGGGCTGGGCATTGTGCCCGGTCAGGTCCGCCGTCTCGACGCGGTGCGCGTGCCGCAGATCGGATGGAATGTCATCGACGACGGCACCGACCCGCTGTTGCGTGAAGCCGGGCTGGATATCGCGTACTATGCCAACAGCTATGTGGGACGCCCCTCGCCCGAGGGTCTGCCCTACGTGACGGCGTGGAGCACCCACGAGTCCGATCGCTTCCCTGCCGCGGTGCGCCGCGACTACGTGATCGGCACCCAGTTTCATCCAGAGAAATCGAGCACGCGCGGCGTGGCCCTCATTCGCGCCTTTCTTTCGTTGGCCTCTTCACTTCGGAGTATGGCATGATCGCGATCCCGGCCGTGGACCTGCGCGGTGGTCAGTGCGTGCAGCTCGTCGGCGGTGACTACGAGCAGGAGCAGGTCACGCTTGCCGATCCGTTGTCGGTCGCGCGTGACTGGGTGCACACCGGCTTCACACGCATGCACATCGTGGACCTCGATGCGGCCACGGGTCGCGGACAGAACCACGACCTCATTCGCGACCTGTTGCGCGAGAGCGCGGTGCCGGTGCAGGTGGGCGGTGGGGTGCGCGATGAATCCCGCATCGAGCGCCTCATCGACGATGGTGCCGAGTGGGTGGTGGTGGGCACACGCGCCGTGGAAGATGAAGACTGGCGCGAAGAGATGGCCAATCGTTTTCCGGGCCGCCTGATCGTGGCCGCCGATGTGCGCGAGCGACGCGTGGTCACGCGTGGCTGGGCGGAGACGTCGTCGATCGACGTCATCGATTTCGTGGAATCGTTGCGCCAGTTGCCACTGGCCGGCGTGCTGGTCACCGCCGTGCACCTCGAGGGGCGCATGCAGGGCACGGACCTGCCGCTCATGGAAGACGTGGCGGAGGCCAGTCCGTGGCCTGTGTATGCATCGGGCGGCGTGACGAGCCTGGAAGACATGCGAGCGCTCGAACATCGCGGCCTCGCGGGCGCGGTGTTGGGCATGGCGTTGTACACCGGCGTGCTCGATGCACGCCGACTGGCCGAGGAGTTCGGAGCATGACTGTGGTGGTGCGGGAATCCAACGAAACGAAGATCCGCCTGTCCATCGTTCAGGGCACAGGACGCGCCACGGTCAATACCGGCGAACCCTTCCTCGATCACATGCTGGTGGCGTTTGCGCGCTATGCCGGTGTCGATCTCGATGTGCAGGCCACGGGTGACCTCAAGCATCATCTCATCGAAGATGTGGCCATCACGCTCGGCCAGGCCGTGGCGGCGTTCGCGCCGGCCGGCTGTGCGCGGTATGGCGAACGCACCGTACCGATGGACGATGCGCTGGTGCAGGTGGTGCTCGACATTGGCGGCCGACCGTACTACCGCGGTCCGCTGCCGTCCAGGCTGTACGACCACTTCCTGCGATCCTTCGCCGACAATGCCAAGGCCACGCTACATGTGCGTGTGCTGCGCGGCACCGATCAGCACCATATCGTCGAAGCGGCCATCAAGGGATTGGGCTTCGCGCTGCGGGAAGCACTGGTCGAATCGGGCGCGGTGTTCAGCACCAAGGGTTCGGTGAAGCTCGAGATCACGGACTGACGCATGCTGACCAAGCGAGTGATCGTGTGCCTCGATGTGCGCGGCGGACGGGTGGTGAAAGGCGTGAATTTCGTGGGACTGCGTGATGTGGGCGACCCGGTGTCCCTCTCCGAGCGCTACGAGCTCGAGGGCGCCGACGAAATCACCTTTCTCGACATCTCGGCCAGCGCTGAAGAACGCGCCACCCTGCTGGATGTGGCCCGTCGCACGGCCGAGCGGTTGTTCATTCCCCTCACCATCGGCGGCGGTATCCGCACGGTGGATGATGTGGCCAAGGCGCTGCGGGCCGGTGCGGACAAGGTGTCGCTCAATTCCACGGCGGTACAGCACCCCGAGGTGCTCACGCTGGCCGCAGAACGATTTGGTGCGCAGTGCGTGGTGGCCAGCATCGATGCCAAACGCAACGAGGATGGCGTGTACAAGGTGTGGGTGAAGGGCGGCCGTCAGGAGACGCCGCTCGAGGCCGTGGCGTGGGCACAGGAATGTGTGGAGCGTGGTGCGGGAGAGATATTGCTCACCAGCATCGATCGTGATGGCGCGCGCACGGGATACGACCTCGAGATCACGCGCGCCGTGGCCAAGGCCGTGAACGTGCCAGTGATTGCTTCCGGCGGTGCGGGTGAGGCGCAGCACCTGGTGGATGCGGTGGTGCGGGCCAATGCCGATGCGGTATTGGTGGCCGGCATTCTGCACGATGGACTCACCACGGTGGGCGCTCTCAAGCAGGTCATGCACGACGCCGGTATCGCCGTGCGCAACGCCGGTCTGCAGGCGGTGGCAGCATGAGTCAGATCATCACACCGGCTTCGCTCATGCAGGCTGCCGCAGAAGTCGCGCAGGTGGCTGCCAACACAGCCATGCGTTGGTATCGCGACGGTGTCGCCGTGGAGATCAAGGGCGATGGATCGCCGGTCACCATCGCCGATCGCGAGGCCGAGCGCGCCGCCCGCGCGTGGTTGTCGGAACGATTCCCCGAAGATGGCCTGCAGGGCGAGGAGTTTCCGAACGAACGCGAAGGCGCAAAGCGACAGTGGATTCTCGATCCCATCGATGGCACCAAGTCGTTCGTGCGTGGCGTGCCGCTGTGGGGCACACTGGTGGCCTGCTGTGAAGGCGACACCGTGTTAGCCGGTGCGGCCTGCTTTCCTGCGGTGCAAGAGCTCGTGGCGGCGGCGCCGGGTGAAGGGTGCTGGTGGAATGGCGCGCGGGCTCAGGTGTCCACGGTCGCATCGCTCGATCAGGCCACCGCGCTCATCACCGATGAACGGTTCCCCGATCGTCCGCATCGGCGCGAACCTTGGTCGCAGCTCGCGCAGCGTGTTGCCGTCTCCCGCACGTGGGGTGACTGCTATGGCTACCTGCTGGTGGCCACCGGACGCGCGGAAGTGATGGTGGACGACATCGTGAATCCGTGGGATGCGGCGGCCGTGTACCCGCTCATCACTGAAGCCGGTGGACGATTCACCGACTGGCGAGGCCGCAACACGGCGTTTGGCGGCGACATCATTGCCACAAATGCCGCACTGGCCAGCGTCGTGCGCGATGTGCTGATCACCGGAACCGAGGCACGCCCATGACCGCGGTGGTGCTTGATCTCGACACGCTCGATTTCACCAAGGGCAATGGTCTCGTCACCATCGTGACGCAGGATGCGCGGAGCGGTGTGGTGCTCATGGTGGCGCACGCGGATCGTGAGGCGTTGGAGTACACCCTGCGCACCGGTCAGATGCACTACCTCTCGCGCAGCCGCGGCCTGTGGCACAAGGGTGCCACGAGCGGTCACGTACAGCATGTGGTGTCGCTCACCGCGGATTGCGACGCCGACGCGGTGCTGGCCCGCGTGATCTCGGTGGGCCCGGCCTGCCACGATGGGACCACGTCTTGCTTTCGCGACACCGCCTTGTCGGCCGATGCCATCGGAGCCCTCGACGCCACCATCACCGCACGGCAGCAGGCGATGCATGGCGAGACCGGTGGTTCGAGCTACACTCAGCGCCTGCTCGGCGACCGCAACCTGCGCCTCAAGAAGCTGGGTGAAGAAGCGGTCGAGCTGGCCACGGCCTGCGTCGATCAGGATGTGGAGCGCGCCACGGAAGAGACGGCGGACCTCTTGTACCACGCGCTGGTGGCATTGCGTGCAACGGGTGGCACACTCGACGGTGTGCGCGAGGTATTGGCGCAACGTGCCGGACTCACGGGCAATTCCGACCAGTAGCTGAATGCATTGGTGATCCGTGCGACATATCAGTTGCACGGATCTGGGGGTATGGGCACGCGACGTGCACACAAATTCGACGCACCGGTGCGCCTACGAGTGACGCACGTGCGGCGCGTGTTTTAGCGGTATCACGCGCACCCCATACCGAACCCACGGGAGCAGTCATGCGATCTCTGCCCATGATGTCCCTCACCCTGCTGGCGCTGTCCGCGGCGTGTCGCGGCGAACGCGTGGAACAGGGTGTGGAGACCAGAACCTCCGAAGGCCGCCTCGAGGCGACACCAAGCGAACTCGCTGAACGACGCGGCGTCTCACTGGTGCGCATGATCAATGCGTTGCCGGAAAGCCGCACCATCTCCGTGAGCGCCGATGACAACCAGCTCTTCGCCGATGTCTCGCGGAAAGGCGTGACGGCCTATGTCCCGCTCAACGACAATGTGGCGCGTTTTCGCGTCAAGGACGACCGACGCGACACCACCATTGCCAGCGACTTCCAGATGATGATGGACGGGTCGCACTACACGGTGGTGACGCTACCGGAGAAGGATGGAGCGGTGAAACTGCGCATCCTGCGCGATGATGTGGGCCGGGACAGCGCGATGGCACGCGTACGCTTCGTGCATGGATCGCCTATGGTCGGCAGCGTGGAGGTGGTCCTCGATGGCCGTCAGGGGCTACTGTTCGACAATGTGAGCACGTCCGGTGAAACAGGTTTTCAGTCCGTGGTGCCGACCAATGCGGCCATACGTATTCGCACCGAGGAAAGCCGGCAGCAGGTGATCGCACGTTCGCTCAACCTGGTCGCTGGGCACAGCTACACGGTGGTGCTGACTGGATCGACCGGCACCACGATCGACATGATCGTGGTGGACGATCGCTTGGCTGACGCCGCGGCGGTTATCGTGCCGTGACGCGCTGCAGCGTGCGATAGAGAAACTCGGCGGCCCAGCCGAGAGCGGGCACGGGGACACGTTCGTTGTCCCCGTGCATGCGGAGTTCGTCTTCCATGGGCAGCGGCATGGGCAGAATGCCGTAGGTGGGAATCCCCTTGGCCCGCAGTGCGGCGCCATCGGTGGCGCCGGTGCTCATGAACGGAATCACGGTGGTGCTTGGCACCATGGCCACGGCCGACGCTTCCATGGCCTGATACAGCGCCGTGGTCACCGGCGACACCGGTGGCGACGTACGCGGTTCGCCATCGAGCGTGAACGTCACTTGCTTTTCGGCGCCCACGCGATTGAACGCGGTGACGATGCCACGCACGTCGTCATTGGGGAGCACGCGCACATTGAAGGTGGCACTGCCATCGGATGGAATGACGTTGCTGCGAATGCCGCCCTTGATGATGGTGAGCGACTGACCGGTACGCAGCACAGCATTGTGCAGCGGTTCGCGCGATAGGATGGCGGCGGCCGCATCGAATTGCGCCTTGGATGCGCCCGGTGCGGAGACGCGCTGCATGGCGGCCTTCATGACGGGGTCCTTCTCGATGCGTGCGAGTCGCGAGAAGTAGAGACGGGTGGTCTCGTTGAGCAGCACCGGCGCCTTCCAGGCATGCACGCGCTGCGCCGCACGAGAGAGCGCCGCGAGGGCATTGTCGGGCAGTGGTACGGACCCATGACCACTGGGCCCCGTGGCCAATGCGGTGACCGTGTACGACACCTTCTCGGTGGTCTGGATATTCACCGACATGACGCGGCCATCGGCCACGCGCACACGTCCACCTTCATTCAGCGCGAACTCGGCGTCCTTGATCAGGTCGAAGTGCTTGCCGACCATTTCATCGATGCCCACTTCCGGACCACCCTCTTCTGCAGCCGTGGCGAGGAAGATGATGTCGCGATCGAGCTGATCGCGGTGCGCGGCGAGCTGCTGCAGCGCAGCCGTGGCGGCCGACAGCATGCCCTTGTCGTCGATGGCGCCGCGGCCATAGAGGTACTGGACACCAGGCTCCTGCACCACGGTGGCCGTGAACGGCGGCGTCTTCCACTTGGCGGTGTCCACGCCCACCACGTCCATGTGGCCCATGATCATCACGGGCTTCTTGGTGGGGTTGGTGGCGCGCAAGCGGGCCACAAAGTTGGCGCGCCCTTCCCCAGCGGGCAGCACATGGCGCTCCACACCCGGCACCTTCGCAAACACGCTGTCGAAGTACTGGGCCGTGAGCAATTCGTTGCCCGGCGGGTTCTGCGTGTTGCGCCCGATGAGTGCCTTGAGATGCTCGAGCGTGGCGGCCTGCGCCTGCGCGCGATCGAAGCCAGCGGGTGCC
The DNA here is from genome assembly GCF_036405635.1 of Gemmatimonas sp. GTDB lineage: Bacteria > Gemmatimonadota > Gemmatimonadetes > Gemmatimonadales > Gemmatimonadaceae > Gemmatimonas. The sequence continues at coordinate 11,910 of NZ_DASWXE010000093.1, forward strand.
GGAGTGCTGACGACATAGGGACTCGCACCCTGCGCCATCGCGACCGAGGTGTTGAGCGCGCCTATCACGCTCAACACGGCAACCATCGTCATGTTCGATCGAAACGTCAGTACCGCTGGCATCCTGGGCTCCTTCCTGGTTCGTGACGTACAAGGCAGCGCATGCTGCCCGATCGAAACGTAACAGCGGGAGGAACACAGATTCCACAGATCTAAAAGAGAAACGCACAGATACAATCAATGAATTGAAGTGGTATCTGTGCGTTTGTGGTTTCTATCTGCGCAATCTGTGTTCCTTCCGCTGTTCTCGACTACAGCTGCCAGCCGCTCCGATATACGCGCGTGAGGTATTGATTGGCATCAGGCGCATTGGTGAACTGCGCTTTTTCGCCGTCATACAACACCTTGCGTCCCTGACCGGCACGCAACGCAGCAATACCAAGCAGCATGGTCTCGGTGAGCGGCGCGGCCTGCGAGAACGGCGAACTGATGACGGCTTCACCCTTCGCGGCCTGAATCCAGTTCTGCTCATGCGACACGGTGACACGCGGCTGCGACACCGGGACCTTGGCCGCCTTCTCGGCGATCGATTCGGGGAAGATGCGCGGCTTGTTGCCGTATGTCTCATAGAACATGATGCCCTTCTCGCCCACGAACACGCCGCCGCCGCCATCGCTGCCGGGGTTGGTCATCGGCACGTCATCGGGGAGCATCGCCGGACGCGGCGGCATGAGACCACCGTCATACCAGAAGAGCTTCACCGGTCCGCGCTTGCCCACGGCGGGATACTCGAACTGCACAGTGGTGGCCATCGGGTACGTCGCCGGCGTCTGCGCGCCACCACCCCACGGGCTCGACGACGCCACGATGCTCGTCGGATAGGTGAGGCCGAGTGCCGTGTAGGGCTGGTCGATCAGATGTGCACCCATGTCGCCGATCGCGCCCACACCAAAGTCGATCCAGCCGCGCCACGCGAACGGGTGATATGCGGGGTGATACGGAATCTCCGGCGCCGGGCCGAGGTAGAGGTCCCAGTTCATGCCCGGCGGCGGTGTGGTATCGTTGGCCGCCATCGCGGCACGCACCGCGTTGTCCACCGTGCCCATGTTCCACTGCGGACGTGGATTGTTGGCCGGCACCGGCGCGTTCGCCGCACGCGGTCTCGGGATGCCCTGCGCCCAATAGCGCACCGGACGATCCGTCCACACATGCACCTCGTGGATTTTGCCCAGCACACCCGAGGCGATGATCTCGTTGATGCGCCGCGAGCCCTCCATGGAGTGGCCCTGATTGCCCATCTGTGTGGCCAGCTTGGGATTCGCCGCCGCAGCCTTGGCCAGCAGGCGCGTTTCGTACACCGAATACGCCAGCGGCTTCTGCACGTACACGTGCTTGCCCAGCTGCATCGCGGCGAGCGCGATGGGCGCATGCAGGTGATCGGGCGTGGCCACCATGATCGCGTCGATATCCTTCTGCTTGTCCAGCATCTGCCGGAAGTCCGCGTACCGCGTCGCCTTCTTGAAGGCTTCACCCAGTTCCACGTTCTGCGGCGTCGGTTCGCCCTGCCGCGGCTTGAGTCGCCCCTCCAGCGAGCGTTCCACGTAGCTGAAATCGACGTCGCACACCGCCACGATATTCTCGGTGAGCATCTGCGACATGTTGCTCATCCCCATGCCGCCGATACCCACGCACGCGATGTTCAGCTTGGCACTGGGGGCCACATAGCCGGGCCCACCCAACACCGCACGGGGAACGATCATGGCCCCCAGGGCCAGCTTCGCGGAGTCGCCGACAAAGTCGCGGCGCGTGTAGTTGCTCGACATGGAGGGAGCGCAGGGGAGGCGGAAAGGCATTCGGGGATGGAGGGTCGACCATGCGTGGCCAACCGCCATCCCCGTGCGACGGGCGCGATGCCCGTTGATATAGCCCTTCCCCTGCAGTCCGTCGAGAGTCTTGTGGGGCTACCCCTTCCGAAAGCCTCGCGGCAGCTCAGAATCGCAGCAGGCGTGCCGGCGTGACCTTGGACGGATCGCCCACATAGGCCCAGCGCACCTTGGTCATGTACTTGCGCGCCGCCTGCTGAATGTCTTCGGGCGTAACCGACCGGAGTTCATCCACGAACCGCGACGCCCGGCGGAAATCGCTCTGATACAGCTCCGCCCGCGCCAGCATGTTGGCCTGGTCGGCGTTGGTCTCGTTGTCCAGGAAGTACGTCACGATGAACTGCTGCACCAACCGGTCGAGCCCATCGCTGGTGATCGTGCCTTCCTGCAACGCACGGATCTGCTGCTGCATGATGGCCAGCACTTCATCGGGCTGCGTGGTGGTCACGTACAGGCCGCCCATGGAGAACGCTCGCTCCACGAACGGCGCATTCACCGAGTAAGTGAGATTGCGGCGCTGACGCACTTCACCGAACAAGCGACCCGACAGCACCGCGCACGCCAGACGCAGCGACGCGTAGTCCTTGCTCGAAGCCTGCGGGCCGTGGAAGTAGCCCTGCAGGTAGTTGGTGGGTAGCTGACGCTGTGCAATCACGTACGCACCCGGCAAGTCAGCCGGCGGTTCAGGCAACGTCCACGCATAGGTGCCGCGCGGCAGACGACCGATCGACTCGCGCACCAGCTTCTCCACGCGCGCGCGTGTCACGTTGCCCACCACCACCAGCATCATGCGTGACGTGACCATCTGCTGCGTCTGATACGTGCGCAGATCGGACACCTTGAGCGCGCTGAGCGTCTCTTCGGTGCCGGTGGGCTCGAGACCATAAGGGTGTCCCGCGAACGTGATACTGTCAGCCATGAAATCGAGCAACGCATCGGGGCTATCCTTGCGCTGGCTCACCGCCGTCACGAACTGTTCGCGAATGAGCTCCACTTCGGCGGGATCGAGCCGTGGTGCCATGATGCGGTCGGCCAGAATCGCCCAGGTGCTGTCGAGCGACGTGGTCGTGGCCCGCAGCCCCATCACCGTCCAGTCCACACCGGGGCTCACGCCGATCACGCTGCCCATGCGCGCCATCTTCGTGCGCAGCACATCACGCGGGTACTTCTGCGTGCCGCGTTCGCTGGCCTCCAGCAACATCGTCTCGATACCCTGCGTGGCCGGCGTCAGCTGCCGTACGCCACCCAGCAGGTACAGGTTGGCGGCCACCACATTGTTGGCCGTGACGCGGCGCAGAATCACCGGGATGCCGCTCACCTCGAACTTCATCGTGAGCGAATCGTCGCCCATCACGGCGGGCGATGCGGGTGGCTGCGCAGGGGCCGTCGTCGGACGCACGGGTGGACGACGCACGGGTGCGCGCGTGGCCTGCGCCTCGAGCGAGGCCGCACCCACCAACAGCATCGCCCCGGCCATGAACATCACACGCGGTCGCATCATGGACGCACCACCGGACGCGTGCTCGGCGTCAGCAGCTCACTCTCCGTGAGACCGATCGCGCGCCGCGCCTCGGCCGACAACAGCACGTTGGTCACGCGCGGCTTGCCTGCGATATAGGTGCGCGTGTAGCGCATGAGGTCCGTGATACGCTGCTGCGCCATCTGATCGGTGTAGCTCATGAAGTAGTCGAGGTTCGCCACGCTCCACCAGAAGCCGATGGTGTGCGCAATCTCGGAAGCCTTCTCGATGCCAAACGCACTCGACACCGCACGCTGCGCCTTCACCGCTTCGATCTCGCGCAGCGTGATGTAGGTGGGATCGGTGAACTTGGCGATCTCCCGCTCGAGCGCCGCCATGGCCGCGCGATACTTGTCGGGCGTGGTCTGTCCGCTGATCGAGATGGGACCGGTCTGGTTGAGCGTGTAGTAGTTCACCCCCACGCCCTGCCACAGCCCTGTGTCCACCAGATTCTTCTGAAACGTGGAGCCCGGCGTATTGAGCACATCACTGAATACGTCAGCCGCAAACGTGGCCCCGGGATCCTTGCCCACACTGGGCCCCTGCCACTGGATCAGCACGGCCACCGCGTTGATCGGCTCTTCGCTGATCTGCGCCTTGTTGCCCTCGAGCGCGGGAATGGGGGGAATGGGATCGGCGACAAATGGATCGGCACCCTTGGGCCAGCTACCGAAGATCTGCTCGGCCATCACAAAGATCTTTTCGGGGTCCACATCACCCGTCACGATCAATGCGCTGTTGTTGGGCACATAGTACTTACGCTGGATCTCACGCATCTGGGCCGGGGTGACCGCCGCAATCACCTTGCGATCACCGATCGTGTTCTTGCGGCTGAACTGACCGGGATAGAGCAGCGCGGTGGCCTTTTGCTGGAAGTCGAACCCGGGCTGTGCTTCGTTGCGATCGTATTCGCCGAGCACCACTTCCTTCTCGCGAACGAGTTCGTCCTCGCGGAAGCTCGGATTGATGAGGGCGCTGGCCAGAAATTTGAGGCCACCCGCCACCGAATCGGCTGGCAGTGTCAGGAAGTAGTTGACCCGTTCTTCCTGCGTGGTGCCATTGAACACGGCGCCCAGTTCACCGGCGCGATCCGTGAAGGCCTCGGCATCGGGCAGGTCCTTGTTCGCCTTGAAGAACATGTGCTCGTACATGTGCGCGAGGCCGGCATAGTCCGGCGACTGCGTGAACGCGCCGTTGCGCACATTGATTTCGAGCGTGGCAATGGGCACCCCGTGGTTTTCCACGACGATGACTTCCATGCCATTGGCGAGCAGCTTGCGGCGCAGGACCTTGTCGAGCTCCGCGCGCGACTGGGCTTCGAGTGGCTCGACCACCGCCAGGGTGGCGGGCGCCGCGAGCAACGTTGCAAGCAGCCCCCAACGCAGGAGGCGCGGGCCGCGCAATGTCCGTGAAATGGACGCTGGCATTCGATGACGGGGATGGGGATACTTGTGCGATGCCTGATCCTGCTTCGACACCGCCGACACACGGGGGGACCGCACCGGCCGCCCTCGCCGAGGCGCTGGGACGCGTCCTCGAACCAGCGCGACTGCACGTGAACGAACCGCTGGCTCCGTACACCACGTTTCGGATCGGGGGTCCGGCGGACGTCCTGTACGATGCCACCACGGCAGACGACCTCGCCACCGCTATTTCCACGGCAAAATCACTGAATATTCCGTGGTTCGTGCTCGGTCTTGGCGCCAACATCGTGGTGGGTGACCGGGGCGTGCGCGGACTGGTGATCCGCAATCAGGCCAAGGGGCACCGTCTCGATGCCGACGGCACGCTGTGGACCGAAAGCGGAGCCGTGGTACAGGACCTCGTGCTGGAGACGGTACGGGCCGGCTTCTCCGGTCTCGAGCACTACATCGGCATCCCCAGCACAATTGGCGGGGCGCTCTGGCAGAACCTGCACTTCCTGTCGCCAGCGCCCGAGCGCGAGCGCACGATGTTCATCAGCGAGGTCTTTGCCTCGTGTGACATTCTGCGCGAAGAAGGCGACCGGCGCGTGGTGGACGCGGATTACATACAATTTGGATACGACGACACGGTCTTCCACCACCGGCGTGATGTGGTGCTGAGCGCCACCTTTCGCCTGACGCCGGGAGATCCCGCGGCCCTGCATCGCATCCTGCAGGAAAACCTGTCATGGCGCGGCTCGCGGCATCCGTGGCTGCAGGTGCACCCGAGCGCTGGCTCGATATTCAAGAAGATCGAAGGCGTGGGCGCCGGGCGTCTGATTGATCAGTGTGGACTCAAGGGCTATCGCGTGGGAGATGCGCAGATCTCGCACATTCACGCCAACATCCTGGTGAATCTGGGTCATGCCACCGCGGCGGATGTGCGGGCACTCATCGCACACGCGCAGGCCACAGTACGGGAGAAGTTCGGGCACGAACTCGAACCCGAAGTGGGGTTCATCGGGGAGTTTTAGCGATTCCGGGACCGTCTTGGTTTCGCAATGACGAGTCAAAAGCGGAGGAAACGCTCTCCGGCGGGGCTGTGTCGAAGTCAGCACCCGGCATGCAGGACGGTGCCGGTCACCTCCACTTCGTCACCTCCGCCCCCACCGACGTGTCACGTCGATTTCATGGCCTGATGGCCGTCCTGCTGGTGCTGCTGGCGTGTCTCGCGACACCGGTCAGCGCGCAGCAGGTGGACGTCATTCGCGGGCGCATCACCGGCGCCGACAATGAACCGCTGGAGAACGTCATCGTCATCGCGACGACGATCTCCGGCAATGTGAACCGCACCGCGCGCACTGATCGCAACGGACGCTATACCGTCACGTTTCCCAACGGCGACGGTGACTACATGATCACCGTCAACGCCGTCGGCTTCGCGCAGAAACGTTTCGAGATCAAGCGCGTGGCCGATGAAGACGTGCTCTTGGGCGACGCCAAGCTGTCGAAAGTGGGCACGGTACTCGATGCCATGAAAGTCACGGCCGATCGGCAGAAGGTCTCGCGCAATGATGTCAGTCAGGACATCAGCGGCACCGAGCGCGTACTCCCGCCCAACAACGCGCAATTGCCGCCGGATCAGATGGGCGACTTAGCTGCGATGGCCGCCACGTTGCCGGGTGTGCAGCTCGTGCCGGGGCAGGACGGTGGTGCCAATGGCTACTCGGTGATGGGCATGGGTGCGGACCAGAACAACACCACACTCAACGGCATGAACTTTGGCGGAGCCGGCCTGCCGCGGGATGCGCAGGTGGGGAGCTCGCTGTCCACCTCTCCGTATGATGTGTCGCGCGGTGGATTCAGCGGCGGGCAGTTCAACCTCACCACACGCAGCGGGTCGAATTTCAGTTCACGCGGCCTGAGCTTCTTTGGAGAAGCGCCGCAGTTGCAGTGGATGGACACGCCTGCGCGCGCCACTGGTCAGCAATACAGCAATGGCTCGCTGGGCGGCAACGTGTCGGGACCACTGGTATTCGACAAAGCGTTTTACATGATGGCCTTTCAGCTGGGCCGTCGCAGCAACGATCTGCAGACCCTGCTCAATACTTCGACCGTAGGACTGCAGGCCACAGGTATCGCGTCTGATTCGGTGCAGCGTCTCGTGGGCATTCTGGGTGGTGCCAATGTGCCCACCGCAGCGAACGGCCTGCCTGGCAGCCGCCTTGCAGATCAGGGGAGCGTGATCGGCAGCGTCGACTTTGCGCCGCCCTCGAGCACGAGTGGCACCGCGTTCAATCTCACGTTCAACGGCGCCTGGAATCGTCAGAACCCGGCCACACCGCTCACTGCCGCGCTGCCGACCACCAGCGCCGAGCGTACCGGCTTCAATGGTGGATTGCAGGGACGCCACAGCGCCTATCTGTCGCTGCGGGGCGTGAACCTGCTCACCGAAACTTCCGTGGGCATGAACGCCTCGCAGAATGAAGGGTCGCCCTTCGTGAATCTGCCGGCGGGCCGTGTGCGTGTGAACAGCGCCTTTGCCGATGGCACCACCGGCGTGCAGATGTTGTCATTCGGTGGCAATCAGACGCTGGCCACCACACAGTCGTCCAACAGCCTGATGGCGAGCAACTCGCTGTCGTGGTTCAGCGCAAACAACAAACATCGGCTCAAGCTGGCGTCCGAGTTCCGTCGCGATGGGTCTTCGCAGGACCAGACCACCAATCGGCTCGGCACCTTCACTTACAACTCGCTGGCCGACTTGCAGGCCGGCATTCCGGTGTCGTTCACGCGCACGCTCTCGCCGCGCGAACGCGATGCCAGTCAGCTCATCGGCGCGGTCTCACTCGGTGATTCGTATCGGCGCACGGAGCGTCTGCAATTTCAGTACGGCGTGCGTCTCGACGCCAACAGGTTCCTCGATACGCCCGTCGAAAATCCCGCGGTGCAGCAGCGGTTCGGCGTGAGCAATGCTGACGTGCCCAACGGCATCTATCCGAGCGTGCGCGGCGGCTTCTCGTGGCAGTACGGCACCGCCCCGCAGATCGGCGCGTTTCAGGGCGCGTTCCGTGGTCCGCGCGCGGTGGTGCGTGGTGGCATCGGCATGTTCCAGAACATGCCGCAGGCGACGCTCATCGGATCGGCGATCGACAACACCGGCCTGACCAACGCCATTCAGCAGCTCGCCTGCGTGGGCCCCGCCACACCGGTGCCCAACTGGAACGCTTACGCCAACCCGGACAACATCCCCACGCGTTGTGCCGACGGCACCACGGGCACGGTGTTCGCCAATGGCGCGCCCAATGTCACGCTGTTCGCGAAGAACTTCGCACCGTCCACCAGCATCCGTTCCAACCTGAGCTGGTCTGGCGCGATTCTGGGTAATCGCATGAACGGTTCGTTCGACGCGACCTATTCCATCAACCAGCGTCAGTCGAGCTTCGTGGACCGCAACTTTGCCGGTATCGAACGCTTCGCCATCGACAATGAAGGGGGCCGGCCGGTGTACGTGCGCCCCACCAGCATCGTGCCGCCCACCGGTGGCATTGCCGCCGGTGATGGCCGCGTGGACTCCACGTTCCAGCGTGTCACCGAGCAGCGCAGTGACCTGAGCTCGCGCAGCGCGCAGTTCACCGCGCGCTTTTCGCCGATGACGTTCAACAGCAACATCAGCTGGAACGCCAGCTACACGTACAGCAATGTGCGCGAGCAATTCCGCGGCTTCAGTAGCACCGCGGGTGACCCGAACGCCATTGCGTGGTCACGCTCACCCTTCGACTCGCGGCACCAGATCACCTACAGCGTGACGTGGAACGCGTTCGACTTCATCCGCATCTCGTGGGGCGGCCAGTTCCGCTCAGGCTCACCGTTCACGCCATCCATCGGTGGTGATGTGAACGGCGACGGTTTCAGCAACGACCGCGCATTCATCTTCAATCCGTCGGCCACGGGCGCAGCCACAGGCGATGCCTCCACCGCCGCTGCGATGCAGGCGCTGCTGGACAAGGGCTCCGATGTCGCCCGGCGCTGCCTCACCAAGCAGCTCGGCACACTGGCCGGTCGCAATAGCTGCGAAGGACCGTGGATCAACACGGCCAACCTGTCGTTCTCGTTCAACCCGCTCAAGGTGCGCATGCCGCAGCGCGCCACGCTGTCGTTCAACGTGAGCAACCCGCTGGGTGCCGCCGATCTGCTCATGCACGGCGAGAAGAACCTGCGTGGCTGGGGACAGCAGGTGTTTGTCGATCCGTCGCTGCTGTATGTGCGCGGCTTCGATCCGGTCACCAAGCGCTACAAGTACGAAGTGAACCAGCGCTTCGGCGCCACCAACCCCCAGTTCCAGCAGTTCCGTGCGCCGGTGACCATCAGCGCCATGCTCCGCTACGACATCGGCGCCACACGCGAACGGCAGGTGCTCACGCAGGCTCTCGATCGTGGCCGCCGCACGCAGGGCACCAAGGCCCAGGAAGCGGTCATCAAGGCGCAGTTCGGCACGGGTGGCGTACCCAATCCGATGGCGACCATCCTGCGCGATCAGGACACGCTCAAACTGTCATCCACGCAGGCCGACAGCCTGGCCATGATGAATCGTCGCTACACGGTGCGCCTCGATTCCATCTGGGCGCCCATCGCGAAGCGTTACGCCGATCTCCCGAACGGCTACAACCACGACCGGGTGTACCAGGAGTATGTGAAGGCCCGCGAAGCGAGCATCGACATTCTGCGCGGCTATGCACCGGCCGTGCGCGGTCTGCTCTCCGATGCGCAGTTGCGCCGCCTGCCGCCGTTCATCACCACGTCGCTCGACGATCGCTACCTCAAGAGCATCCGCTCGGGAACCGCAGGTGGTGGCGGCGGACCGATGATGCTGCCTGGTGGCGCCACGTTCATGGGCGCCGGCGGCATGGGCGGCGCACAGACCACCATCATCATGCGGTAGCTCCACACTCGCACGTGCACATCACGGCATCACGCCGTTGCCCGATAGTTCGTTTCCTCTCCCTCAGCCTCCTTCACCATGACACCCTTCTCTCCACGCATCCTCGCGACGGGTCTCGCCGTCTCCGGGCTCGCGTTTGGCGTGCCCCGCACGCTGCACGCGCAGGAACGCCCGGCCATTCGTCAGCTTGGACCCGTGCAAGCCACGACCACCGAATCGTTGGGTCAGGTCGCCAATGTGCGCGCATTGTCCGATGGCCGATTGCTCATCAACGACGTGGCCAGTCGTCGAGTACTGCTCGTCGATTCCGCCATGAAGGTGCTGTCGGTGGTGGCCGACTCCACGCCGAGTACGGCCAACGCGTACGGCCCGCGCACGGGGAGTCTCATTGCTTATCGCGGTGATTCCACGTTGTTCGTGGACGCCGCGTCGCTGTCCATGCTCGTCATCGATCCGGCCGGCAAGATTGCACGCGTGATGTCAGTGCCCCGTTCACAAGACGCCATGATGCTGGCGGCCGGTGGACTGGGCGGCGCGTACTATCACGATGGACATCTCATCTATCGTGGCATGCCGCAGATGCAGATGCGCATGGGACCTCCGAGCGGTGGCGGTGGTGGTGTGCCGCAGTTGCCCCAGCAGCCGGACACCATGGCCATTGTGCGCGTGAATCTGCAGTCACGTCAGCTCGACACGGTGGGCTTCGTGAAGATTCCGAAGACCAACACCAACATGTCGCGCTCCGATGACGGCATGATCAGCGTGTCCATCGAGGTCAATCCGTTGCCGGTGGTGGACGAGTGGGCAGTCACCTCGAAGGGTGATGTCGCGCTCATTCGCGGCCGCGACTACCACGTGGATTGGATGAACCCCGCCAAGCAGTGGCGCAGCTCCCCCAAGATTCCGTTCGACTGGAAGCGCCTCACCGATGACGACAAGGTGAAGCTCATCGACTCGGTGAAAGCCATCCGCGATCGTCAGGCAGCCGCCAATCCCGGCCAGGGACAGCAGATGGCGCAAGCCTTCAGCTCAGCCATGGGTGGTGGTGCCGCCGGAGGCGGTGGTGCGCCGCAGGTCGTGATGCGCTTTGAAATGCGTGGCGGTGGTGCGGGTGGTCCGACACAGTCGCCGCAGGTGGCCCCGCCGCAGATCAATTATGTGTCGCCGAGTGACCTGCCGGACTATCAGCCGCCGTTTTTTGCAACGAGCGCACGTCCCGATGCCGATGGCAACATCTGGGTGCGCACCATTCCCACCAAGCCTCAGCCGGCCGGATCAGTCTACGACGTGATCAATGACAAGGGCGAAGCGGTCGATCGTGTGCTGGTGCCGGAGAACCGCACCATCATCGGCTTCGCGCCGGGCGGCGTGGTGTTCATGGCGGTGCGGGACAGCGGGGCCTTCCGCATCGAGCGGGCGCGCGTGGTGAAGTAATCCGTTCGCTGTTCACACACCGGTGTTGAACGCGCAGGTGACCGATCGAACGTTTCGATCAGTTGCCCGCGCGTTCGGCTATCTGCACGGTGCGGGAGACACTGCGGCACAACCGCTCGCCGGCACGGCAGTAGCTGGTGTGCAGTGTGGCCTGCGTCGGGGCGATGGCTCGCGGTAACATCAGGGCCACGTCGCCCACGAAGTAGGCGCTGTCGGACGTGATCTCCGACCCCGCGAATGACAGACGACGGCCATCGCGCAGCTCCAGCACGGGTGGCTGCAGGGCATTGATCTGATCGCCGGGGGTGGCGTCCATGACCAGCCTCACAGAGTCGGCCTGGTACTCCAGGCGCACGTTCGGGCCGGAGTCATTCAGCGCGGCGTCCCGGCCGTCGGGGCGAACACCGTTCATGGCCGATCCCAGCAGGCCGCCGGCGGTGGCGGTGGAATCAGGCGACTGGGCGGCGTCGGAGGGCTTTGTACATGCTGCCGAGGCTCCCGCCAGCAGCAGGGCAGCGACAGCCCTTCGAGCGGGGAGTGGGAACGCCGGGCCGATGGAGCCAGTGGACGTAGGCATTCTCAAAGATACCCGGACTCCAAGCGTGCATCACTTGACACAATAGGCCTAATGTGTCTAGTATGACGCATGAGTACATCCGACGAAATCGTCGCCGCGCCGGATTCCGGTCGTCTCGAAAGCCTGCTCGACGCCGCATTGGGCGTGTTCATGCGCTACGGCTACCGGAAGACGTCCATGCAGGACGTGGCCGATGCCGCCCAGATCTCCCGACAGGGTCTGTATCTGCATTTTGCCGCCAAGGAGCAGCTCTTTCGCGCCGTGGTCATGCAGTTCATGACCCGCGCGCAGGCGGCCGCTGAGCTGGCGATGGAAGACCCGGACCTGGAGTCGGCGCTGGTGAATGCCTTCGACGCCTGGATGGGCGAGTTCGTCGGGCTGGGCAGCGCCGTGGCGTCCGATCTCCGCGAGGTGGGCCCCACGCTCATCGGCCCCATTGCCGCCGACTGCGATGCCCAGTTCCAGCAGGCGCTCGCGCGGCGTATCGCAGCGTCGCCGCTGGCGTCGCTGCTCGAACCGCTGTCGCTCTCCCCCACGCAGCTTGCGGTGACGCTGCACGCCGTGGCTCGCGGTCACAAACACAGCGCCACGTCCCGCGAGCAATTCCGCACCCTCATCGGTGATGCGGTGCGCATGATGTGCGCCCCGCTCTTGCTGCACACGGCAAACGCTGCACGTACCGCGTAGTCCTCTCCGAAAATTCCATGAGCACCGCCACGCTATCTCCCTGCGACGCCATTGGCGCGCATCGCCTTGGTCCGCGCATCGGCTCCACGCCCAGCGCGCAGCTCCGCGCCGCACGTATTGCGAGCTCACCGCAGTCACGCGATGGGCGTTTCATCAATGTCGAGCCGATGGTGATCAAGGTCGGCGCCATGATGCAAGGGCTGTTCACGCGCAGCCGTCAGTCGGTGCCGTCCCACCCGCTGCCGGTGGTGCACACCATCGATGCGTCCGCCGTCGGCAACAGTCTCGGTAGTTGGAGCGCCACATCCACCACCGCGCCGCGCGTGACCTGGTTCGGACATTCGTCGATGCGTCTCGAGATCGGTGGCCTCGACGTGCTCATCGATCCGGTGTGGGGCGAGCGCGCGTCACCCGTGAGCTGGGCTGGGCCGCGTCGCTGGTATGCCGCGCCTGTCGCACTCGACGCACTGCCGTTGCCCGATGTGATCGTCATTTCACACGACCACTACGACCACCTCGATCAAGGCACCATCGTCGCACTCGCAGCACGACACGCAGCCGCGCGCGCCGTGCAGCCGGGCCGTCGCATGCTGCGCTTCCTCGTGCCGCTGGGCGTGGGTGCCCATCTCGAACACTGGGGCATCGCTCCTGAGCAGATCACCGAGTGTGACTGGTGGGAATCCCAGCAGGTGGGTGGCGTGACCTTCACGCTGGCGCCGGCGCGTCATGCGTCGGGGCGTTCACTGCTCGATCGCGATGCGACCCTGTGGGGGAGCTGGGCCATCACCACCGCCACACATCGCGTGTTCTACTCGGGCGACAGCGGCATGACGTCGATGTTTCACGACATTGGTGAGCGCCTCGGGCCCTTCGATGTCACGCTCATGCAGATCGGTGCCTACGACCGTGGCTGGCCCGACTGGCATCTCGCGCCGGAACAAGCCATCCTCGCGCAGGAAGCATTGCGGGCGCAGGCGATCCTGCCGGTGCATTGGGGCTTGTTCAACCTCGCGTACCATTCGTGGGACGATCCCATCGAGCGGTTGCAGACCGCGCATGCCGGCTCGCGCGTGTTGCGCGACACTCCGTTACTCACACCGCGCCCCGGCGAGGCGCTGTCACTCGATATGCACACGGACATGCGCACCGCGACTTCAGCGTGGTGGCGCGCTCGCTGAGCACATGAACATGGCCGTCCGTTCAATAGCCTTTCGCAGCAAGCGTCTGAGAATTCAGATTTACCGCGGATCACACGGCAACGGCTACGGAAACAACACGGATCAAACATTGAAATTGTCTGATCCGTGTTGTTTCCGCGATTCTCCGCGCCATCCGCGGCGAAACTGAACTCTGCGATCTGTTGTCAGTCTGTCCCGCCCGGCGCGCGACGCGGCGGTGCGGGCAGCGTGCCCTTGTTTGCAATGGCCTTGTTGATCGCCTCGATGGTCATCCTGGCGCGATAGTCCACGATCTGACGTGCGAGCTCGGTGTTCTTCTTGCGATCCGCCACCGACACACCGTTGATCGTGGCCTTGCCGGCCTTCACGCGCTCGTCGTAGCGCACGCTCTTTGGATCGTCGATGAACATGTTGAGCGTGATGATCGCATCATCGTGCAGGTTGTCGGACGCGCCTTCCGCGATGCCGCGTGTCTTCATGTACTCCGTCACGCTGGCGTAGTCGTAGTACTCCTGCACATGCGCGACCACGGGTGAACCCTTCCAGATCGTCGTGAGCGAATCGGCCACAGCACGCTGACCGCCCTGGTTGCCGCCGCTGTCGCCAATCAGGATGATGTTCTTGAAGCCGTGCACTTTGAGGCTGTGCACGAGATCTGTCAGCAGGTTGCGGAACGTGCCTTCGCGCACGGACATCGTACCGGGCGACGTCATGTGGCCGGAAGGCGGCTCGAGGTTGCCTTCGGGCACGAACTTCACAATCGGCGCGCACAGCGCATTGCCCATCTTGCGGGCGATGGCTTCGCAGTTGGTGTGCAGCACGTAGTTGTGCTTGCCCGTCACCAGCCACGGTCCGTTGGGCTCCATGCCACCGGTGGTGATGATCACCGTCGTCTTGCCGGCCTTGAGCGCGTCACGGATGTCCATCCACGTCATCTCTTCCAGCCACACCGTGTTGGGTGCGGGGAGCGGATTGGGCGTGTCGGCGCAGTTGTAGGGGTTCTGCGGGCAGTTGCCACCACCCATCGAGCGCGGATCGCGCGGCGCGCCGGGCTGCGCCTGGGCGCTGCCGGCGAGCATGGTGGCGGTCGTCACCATCACCGCCGCGGTGGTCAACGCGGACCGAAAGGTGGTGGCGAGCGAAGTACGCGAGGATCGCGTATTAATGGGGAGAGGCATGCTGGGCGTACCGGTGGGGAGAGGAGACGAGGTGGGACGCGGCAGATGAATCGCCGACCTCACGACGTTGCGTCTTTCCGCACAGCCGCGCCAGTTTCACGCGTGGGTTTTTCGTGATCGCCTTTCCGTTGCGCTCCCTCCTTCCTGGCGCTGCAATGTCCCACCTCCCGCCCTTCGTCGGACGCATCTCCATGCCCCGCCCAATTCTGGCGCGTACCGTGTCGTGCACACTCTCCCGCACCGCACTGCTCTCCGCCGCATTCCTGCTGCCGCACGG
>NZ_DASWXE010000094.1:0-31866 GCF_036405635.1 Gemmatimonas sp.
ATCGTGTGCAGCACCGAGAGCTTGCTCTCCTCCTTCGTCTTGAACGACGCCGGGTCGTCGAGCACCTCGCCGTCGCGATTGCCGAGGATGTTCGTGCTGTACCACCCTTCGAGGCCGAGCATGCGCGCCTTGAGCCCCGGCGCGATGACGGTCTTCATCCACGTCTGGCCGGTCTTGAAGTCCTTGCCGGACACCGGGACGCCGCGCTCGATCGCGAGGTCGAGCAGCGCCGGGAAATCGGCCGAGAGGTTGGGCGCGCCGTTGCAGTACGGGATCCCTTCCATGATCGCCGCGTAGGCGTAGAGCATGCTGGGCGCGATGGCCTCGTCGTTCTCCTCCATCGCCTTCTCGAACGCCTCGATCGTCTGGTGCTGCGGGCCGGCCTTGATGAAGATCTCGGTCGAGCCGGTCCACACCATCGCACCACGATCCGCACCATTCGCCTTCATGAAGTTGCGGATGTCGGCACGCAACTGCTCGGCGAGATCGCGCTTCGTCTTGCCGGCCTTTACGTTCGTCGCGCCGGTGATGCGCGTGACGTACTTGTTCTCGAACACGGCCGGCATCGGCTTGATGCCCTTGAGGAATTCGGCCACCGGCTCGAGATCGTCCTTCACCAGCACGCCGGCCTTCACCGCAGCGGTGTAGGCATCATCCGGAATGGGATCCCAGGCGGCGAACACGATGTCGTTCAGCGACGCGAGGGGCGCGAAGTCCTTGATCAGCGGGCTGCGATTGTCCGTGCGCTTGCCGAGGCGGATCGTGGCCATCTGCGTGAGCGAGCCGATGGGCGCCGAAAGGCCGCGGCGCACGCGCTCGACACCGGCAATGAACGTCGTCGCCACGGCGCCGAGGCCCGGCGTGAAGATGGCAAGCTTTCCCGTCGCCGGGGCGATGGTCGCGGGATTGCCGCGGGTCGTATCGGACACTGCGTTTATTCTCCGGGAGAGGTAGAAGTCGGCGTCGCGGTGGTGATGCGATGTACGTACGCCATGCGCTGGAAGAAGGTGATCCATGCGGTCACCGCCAACAGCGACACGATGCCGGCAAGAACCCAGCCGTGGAACGCCAGGCCAAAGAACGCCTGAGGTGCCGACAGCAGGGTGATACGCTCGGGGCGTTGCAACACGCCCACGCGCGCGGTGAATCCGAGCCCTTCGGCTCGGGCGTTGGTATAGGACGTCAGGAAGGTCGCGATGAGTGCCAGTACGGCCACGATCACCATGCCCTGATTGGCGTGCACGGGATGGGTCGCATAGAACACGACCAAACCGCCAAGCAGGAAGCCGTCAGCGACCCGGTCGAGCGTGGAATCGTAGAAAGCCCCGAAGGTGGAACTCTGACCTGTGCGCCGCGCGACCGTGCCATCGAGCACGTCAAACAGCGCCGTCAGGCCGAGAAACCAGCCGCCGATGCTGATGTGTCCCCTGGCAAAGATCGCCCCTGCAATGCAGGTGCAGATCGTGCCGACGGTTGTAATGGTATTCGGACGCACCCGCTTGGCCACCAGCCAGTCAGCCACGGGGGCAATGACGGCGAGGTAGCCACGAACGATGGCGCTCCAGAGTGCTTGCATCAGGCAGACGTTGACGACGGGGCGGTCCCGGGGACGAACGGGATCGGTCTTATATCCAGCCGTGGAAAGCTAGAGGCCCCTTGAGGTCAACGGTAGAGATGGAAACGCCTGACGTCCTTCTCAAAGGCAATGACCGATGGCAGCACGCGGTCAAGCACGGCATCGGGATCCGCTCCGCCCAAGAGGGCTTCACGCAGCCTGGCCGATCCCATCCGCTCGTCGAACCCGGCGGGGCGCAGCTGCAGGGAGTCGCGGTGCACCCGGTTGAGCGCCCATAGAATCGCCGCGCCCACACGGGAGGGCTGGATACGCTCCCGGTCCGTCACCTCGATCCGCACACCGGGGATGGCGCGTCCATCGTACTTGCCGTCTCCCGGTCTGGATGGCGTGAACCGCTCGGCACGGAACTTCACCCCCGTCAACGAGAGGTCCTCGAGCAGGCGAGCCACGGAATCGGCGCGGAGCCACGGTGCACCGAAGCGCTGGAACGCATCGTTGGTTCCCCGACCTACCGACACGTTGCTGGACTCGAACGGCACGAGTGCGGGGTAGACGAGCGCCGACGTCAGGTTGGGGATATTCGGCGAGGGACGCACCCACGGCAGCCTGGTGTCGTCGAACCACATGGTCCGGCGGAGATTGCGCACCGGGACCACGCTGAGGCGCGTGCCCATCTTGAGCTGCGCCTGAAACAGGCGGGCCATCTCCCCCATCGTCAGCCCGTGCCGCAGTGGCATGGGATACAGGGCGAAGCCATTCGTCTTGCCACCGGGCGTCGGCGGTGACGCATCGGCAATGGAGGAATCGAGCAACGCTCCCTCCGCTACGGCGCCGGAGAGCGGATTGGGGCGATCGAGCACGACAACGGGGATGCCCCGTCTCTCGCCGGCCTGCATGGTGTAGAGCATCACGCCCACATACGTCCAGGTGCGCGTGCCGATGTCCTGCAGGTCGACGATGAGCATATCGATATCCTGCAGCAGGCTATCCGGCGGCCCAATGGTCGTGGCCTGATACAAGGAGTAGACCGGCAGGCCGGTTTTCTCATCGCGTTCATCGCCAAGATGCTCCCGCTCCTCCACGCCGCGCGCGCCATGTTCGGGCGCAAAGAGCTTCACCAGCTTGATGCCGGCGCGCTGGGCACGCGGATCACTGTACAGCAGGTCCGCACTACGACGCCCCTGCTCGTCGACCCCCGTCTGATTGGTCACCAGCGCCACGCGCTTGCCGGCCACCAGCTTGATGCTATCGTCCAGCAGCACGGTGATGCCGGGACGGACACGACGGTCCATGATCCTTCCCCGCATCGCCTCAGGGGAATTCCCGTCCTCGGGATACGGTCCGTCGTCTTGCGGCCCGCGTCCCGCGCACCCACTCACCATCATGCCGGTCAGCACTGCCGACAGTACAAGCAGCGTCTTGATCGCCTTCACGCGCATCCTCTCCGAAGGTCCGTGGCGCGCATGTCGCGCCTTCCCTACCCTGGCCAACACATGAATCGACTGCGCCCCCACACAGAGGACTACCCCGAAGTGCGTCGCAAGGGACGTCCTGCTCCGGTCGCCATGGGTACCCTGATGAACGCACCACGGCCGGGCTTTCTCAAGCAGCCTGACCGACTTCGTGACGTGGGTCTCTCATCCAGGGTGCTTGTCGCGGCCGGTGCGCTCGGTGTGTCATGGCTCGCCGGATGCGCCAGTTCGATTTCCACCGGCCAATCAGCCACTATGGCGGCCCCCGTCGCGACCGTGGCTCCCGCCGTCTCCCGTGCGGTGTCCGACAGCGTGCGCGCGGTGATCGACCGGGCTATCGCCGACAGTGCGTTCCCGGGCGCGTATGCCGTGGTGGGGACCCGCGAGGGGATCATTGCCGAGTATGGCGCGGGACGCCTCGACGCCGACGATGCCACCCGCCCCACCAGCGAGACCATCTGGGATCTGGCATCGCTGACCAAGGTGATCGGCACCACCAGCGCCATGCTGCAGCTGGTGGGCTCTGGCAAGGTGGTGCTGGACAGCCCGGTGGTCCGGTATCTCCCCGAGTGGACGGGCCGGGGTGCCGACAAGGTGAGCGTGCGCCAATTGCTCTCCCACAACAGTGGGCTGCAGGCCGGCCGGTTGTTCTACAAGGAAGCCGCCACCGCAGACGAGGCGTTCCAGCAGCTCTTCGCGACCGCGCCCGACACCGCCCCCGGTGTGCGCTATACCTATTCGGACATCGGCTTTCTGCTGCTTGGACGTCTGGTGGCGCGCGTGAGTGGCGAAAAGCTCGACGCGTACGATGCCGCGCACATCTTTGGGCCGTTGGGCATGCGCGATACGCGATACCTGCCGCCCACTTCGTGGCTGCCGCGCATTGCACCCACCGAACAGGATCCATGGCGCGGGCGGAAGGTGCGTGGCGAGGTCCACGATGAAAACGCCCATCGCATGGGAGGCGTGGTGGGACATGCCGGACTGTTCTCCTCGGCGCGGGACTTGAGCCGGTTCGCGCGCATGTACCTCAACTACGGGCAGCTCGACGGCGCCCGAGTGTTCGACTCGGCGACGGTGGTGACCTTCACCCGCCTGCAGAATCCGGCCATCTCGCATCGTGCGCTGGGTTGGGAGAAGCCCAATGGCACCAACTCGGCCGGAAAGAACATGTCGCCGTCCGCTTTCGGGCATACCGGGTTCACCGGGACATCCATCTGGATGGATCCGGAGCAAAACCTGTTCGTGCTGCTATTGACCAATCGGGTGAACCCGACCCGGGAGAACCGGAAGATCGGCAACGTGCGGACGGGCCTCGCCGACGCGGTGGTGGGGGCGCTGCACTAGCCGTCCGGGCCGGGGATCTCCAGCCCCGTTGCAGGGTTTCTTGCAAGGGGAGCACTACTCTCGCTATTTTCTCAGTAGCAAGACATGACATGGAGAAGGCGCCGATCGCGAATGCGACGGTGGATTTCCATGCGGTCCATCTGGCCGGGTGTGCGCCGGCCGTATTCGGAGGACACGATGAGCACGATGCAACAGCCTGATGTCATGGTGGTGCTCACCCCAGTCGCTGCGGGTGAAGTGGTGAAGTTCATGGAAGCCGAAGGCGTGACTGCCGAGAAGGGCGGCCTGCGCGTTTCCGTGATGCCCGGTGGCTGCAGCGGCTTCAAGTACGGCCTTGTCATCGAAGATGCCCAGGCGGAAGACGACATTTCGGTCGAAGTGGAAGGCATCAAGATCTTCGTCGATCCATTCTCGGCGCAGTATCTCAGCGGCACGACGATCGATTACGTCTCGTCGATGCAGGGTTCGGGTTTTACTTTCAAGAATCCCAATAGCACCGGCGGCTGCGGTTGCGGCAGCTCGTTCTCGGCGTGATTCTCTGAGGGTCCCGGCTGGCGCACCAGTCGGTGCGCCCCCGCCCTTTTACCGACCTACGCTATGTCTCTGGCTTCCGGCACACCGGCGGCCTCTGACGGTTCCCAGGCCCGCACACTCCAGGCGAGTGGCGGGCCTGCGCGCGTCAGTGGCTCTCCTTTTCTGCATGCCGGCGTGACCGGCACAGCACGCGAGCGTATTCCGACGATCATCGTCGACACGCACGATGAACTGGCCCGTCTGGTCGCTGGCCGCATCAGCACGCTGATGCGCGAGCGGCAGGCCGCTGGGCGCAAGATCGTACTCGGACTGGCCACGGGTTCGACGCCAATTGGCGTGTATCGCGAGTTGATCCGCATGCACCGGGAGGAAGGGCTCGATTTCGCGCATGTGGTCTCGTTCAATCTCGACGAGTACTACCCGATGCCGGCGACGAGCATCCACTCGTATCATCGCTTCATGTGGGAGAATCTCTTCTCGCACGTGAACATCGATCCGGCCAATGTGCATATCCCGGACGGCGCGTTGGCGCGCGCGGATGTCGAAAGTGCATGCGCCGCGTATGAAGAGGCCATCGCCGCCGCGGGTGGTATCGACTTCCAGCTGCTTGGTATCGGCAAGACGGGTCACATCGGTTTCAACGAGCCGGGATCCGGTGAATCGAGCCGCACGCGCCTCGTACACCTCGACTCCATCACGCGTCGTGACGCGGCGGCCGACTTCTTCGGTGAAGAGAATGTGCCGCGCGAAGCGATCACGATGGGTATCGCGACGATTCTCGGCGCGCGCGAGATCGCCATTCTCGCCACGGGCGAACACAAGGCCGGCGTGGTGCGTCGTGCCGTGGAGGGCGAGATCGATCGGGCCGTCGCGGCGACGTTCCTGCAGCGACATGCCAACACCACGTTCTATGTGGACGACGCCGCAGCAGCCGACCTCACGCGCGTCGCGACGCCGTGGCTCGTCGACGAAGTGGTATGGGCCGAAGCCCTGACCGTGCGTGCCGTGACGTGGCTTGCCGCACGCTCCAAGAAGGCGATCCTCAAGCTCACGCAGCACGACTACGCCGAGAACGGGCTGACGTCGCTGATGGCACAACACGGTTCACCCGGTGCGGTGAATGGCCTGGTGTTCAACATTCTGGGCGCCAAGATCCGCGGCAAAAGCAAGCTGCCGCGCGCACTCAAGACGATCTGCTTCTCGCCCCACCCCGATGACGATGTCATCTCCATGGGCGGCATTCTCCGCAAGTTCGTGGAGAACGGCAACGACATGACGGTGGCGTACATGACGAGCGGCAACATCGCCGTGTTCGATCATGATGTGCGCCGCTACATGGACTTCCTCGAACGCACGGGTGCCGAGGAGCTGCACGCGTCGGGCGAGGGTGTACGTGCGCTGGCCGATACGGTGCACAGCTTCCTGGCGCGCAAGCAGCCTGGCGAGGTGGACATCCGTGAGGTGCAGGACATCAAGCGCATCATCCGCGAAGCCGAGGCGGTGAGCGGCATCGAAGTGATGGGACTGAGCAAGGCGAACGCGCGCTTCCTCAACCTGCCGTTCTACCAGACGGGCAAGGTGCGCAAGGATCCGATCGGACCAGCCGACGTGGCGATCGTGGCCGACCTGCTGCGCGAACTGCAGCCTGAACTGATCTTCGTGGCCGGCGACCTCTCCGATCCGCATGGCACGCACCGCATGTGCAAGGAAGCGATCGATCTGGCGCTCGAAGAAGTGTACCCCGGCAATACGAAGCGTCCCGAAGTGTGGCTGTATCGTGGCGCCTGGCAGGAGTGGCCTATCACCGAAGCCACCGTGCTGGTGCCGCTGTCGCAGGAAGAGCTGACGATCAAGATCCAGGCGATCTTCAAGCATCAGTCACAGAAGGATTCGGCGCCCTTCCCTGGTCAGGACGAACGCGAGTTTTGGCAGCGTGTGGAGCAGCGCAACAAGTCGACGGCCACCATCCTCGACGAACTCGGTCTCGCGGAGTACTTCGCGATGGAGGCATATGTCATCGTCTGACCGGGCCACACATGGCTCGTCGTGGGAGCGCCTCGCATGACGGGGCGCTTCGACCTGCTCGATTTGTTCGTGCTGCTGGTGTATCTGGGCGGCACGACGGCACTGGGCCTCTGGATCGGACGTGAACAGCGCTCGGCGACCGACTATTTCGTCGCCGAGCGGGCCATCCCGTGGTGGGCGGTGCTGTTCTCGATCGTGGCCAGTGAGACCTCGGCGCTGACCTTCATCAGCATCCCGGGCTTGGCTTACATCGGCAATCTTGGGTTTCTCGAGGTGGTGGCCGGATACATTCTCGGCCGCATCGTGGTGGCGCGCACGTTGTTGCCACGCTACTTCGAGGGCAATCTCGTCACGGCATACGCGCTGCTCGAGACACGATTCGGTCTGGGCGCGCGTCGATTCACGAGCATTGTGTTCATGGTGACCCGCGCGATGGCCGATGCCGTGCGTGTGTTCGCCACGGCGATTCCCGTGGCACTCATCATTGGCCCCGCGTTGCCCAAGCAGTATGCCATGCCCACCGCCATTCTGGTGCTGGGTCTGCTCACGGTGATCTACACCTACCGCGGCGGCATGAAGGCTGTGGTGTGGACCGAGTTGCTGCAGGCGAGCATCTATCTGCTCGGCGGCATTTCGGCAATCGTGCTGATCGGCAAGTCGGTGGATGGTGGATGGAGCACGATCGTCGCGCAGGCCGGCGCCGCTGGCAAGCTACAGGTGATCGACTGGTACACGGGCTTCGATCGTCCACACACGATGTTTGCGGGTCTGATTGGTGGTGGCTTCCTCGCGATGGCCTCGCATGGCGCGGACCAGCTCATCGTGCAGCGTCTGCTGTCGAGCCGATCGCTGCGTGATGCACAGGTGGCCATCATCGGCAGCGGGTTCGCCGTGTTCGCGCAAATGACCCTGTTCCTGTTCGTGGGTCTGGGATTGTGGGTGTTGTACGATGGACGCCCATTTGCGACAGCCGACTCGATCTTCCCCACGTACATCATCGAGCAGATGCCACACGGGCTGATCGGCCTTATTGTGGCGGCTATCGTGGCGGCGACGATGAGCACGCACTCTGGCGCGATCAACGCGCTGGCCGCGTCGTCCACGCACGACATCTACCTGCCACTCACGGGCCGTGCGCCGGACGATCCGCGCACGCTCAAGGTGGGCAAGATGTTCGCGCTGGGCTGGGGTCTGGTACTGACCTTCGGAGCCCTGCTCTTCAAGGAACAGGGTACGCCGGTGGTGGTGATCGCCCTGTCCATCGCGTCATTCACGCAGGGTGGTTTGCTGGGCGGGTTCTTCCTGGGAATGTTCTGGGATCGGGCCATTCAGCGTGATGCCATTCTCGGCATGAGCGTCGGCATTGGCGCGATGGCCTTCATCGTGTTTGCCAAGCAGCTCATTGCCGCTTTTCCGGCGCTCGAGCCCACACTGGGCGGTGTGGCGTCCATCGCATGGCCGTGGTACGTGCTGATCGGCACGTCGTTGACGTTTGCCACCGGCGTGTTGTCTTCATTCACCCACGCTGCGCCGACAGGCGGTGGCGGCTCGACTGCGGAGATTCGTTCATGAGTGCTGGACCACTGGACCCGACACCATTGGTGGTGGGTGTCGATGGCGGTGGCACCCGGACGCGCGTGCTGTTGTGCGACGCGACGGGCGCAGTACTGGCCCGTGTGGAGGGTGCCGCGAGTGCTCTCCAGACGGTGCCGGAGTCTGTGGCCGCGGACATCATCAAGGCGCTGATCACGGAGGCGCTGGCGGTCGCTGAGCGCCCCGAGACACGTCCGGCTGTGTGTGTGGCGGGTGTGGCCGGTGCGGGACAGGAGCGGGCTGCGCAGGCCCTCTGGGCTGCGTTGGCGCAGCGTCGCGTCGCCGACGATGTGTCGGTGCAAGCCGATGCCACGATCGCCATGGACGACGCTTTCGGCGACTCCGCCGGAGTGTTGCTGGTGTCGGGTACGGGCTCGGTGGCGTTCTCACGGGCACCCGATGGTCGCCTCGAACGCTGCGGCGGCTGGGGGCCCTATGTGGGTGATGAAGGCAGTGCCGCGTGGCTCGGCAAGCGAGCGCTGAGCGTGGTGTCGGCGGCCCACGACGGCCGGGAGCCGGAGACGGCGCTCACAGGTGCTCTGCTGACGGCGCTGGAGCTCGAGTCGCTGGAAGACATCATTCCGTGGGCTGCGAAGGCCACACCGGGCACCTATGCGCAGTTGGCCCCAGTAGTGGCGCAGGTTGCATCCACGGGTGACCTGCGTGCCAATGCGCTGATCAGCTTCTGCGTGGAGGAGCTCGCGCTGCATGTGCGCACGCTGGCCCGTCGCTGCTTTCAGGACGAGCGTGCGGCGATTCCCGTGGCGTTCAATGGCGGCCTGCTCTCGCGCGGGTCGCTGGTGCGCAAGCGTCTCGAGCAGCGACTCAAGAGCGCGGTGCCGGGGGCGATGATCCGCGCAGAAGAAGTCGATGCGGCGCGGGGAGCAGTGAGACGGGCACGCAGGCTGCTCGGAGTGGAAGTCTGACGGAGCAACCGGGGAAGCGGGAACCAAAGAAGCGGGAACCGCGGGTGCTGGGACCACGGAAGCTGGAACGACGGGAGCTGGTGGTACGGTAGCTGGGCCTACGGGTGCTGGAACCACGGAGAAAAAACGGGAGCTGGAGAAACGGTCGTGTCCTCACCGTTCTTCCAGCTCCCGTTTTTACAGCTTCCGTAACTTCAGCTCCCGTCGTCCCAGCTTCCGTTACTCCAGCCGCCGTCGTTCACGCCGTTGCCGTCTCCGGCTCCGGCTCTCCCAGCACCCCTTCCCACCGCGCCATCACGGCCGTGGCGAGGCAGTTGCCGAGCAGGTTCACGGAGGTGCGCGCCATGTCCATGATGGCGTCCACGCCCAGAATGACCGCGATGCCTTCGAGCGGCAGGCCGAACTGCGCCAGCGCGCCGGAGAGAATCACCAGCGACGCACGCGGCACGGCGGCCACGCCCTTCGACGTGAGCATCAGCGTGAGCATCATCAGCAGCTGCTGGCCGATCGGCATATCGATACCGGCAGCCTGGGCCACGAACACGGACGCGATGGCGAGATACAGCGTGCTGCCGTCGAGATTGAACGAGTAGCCGGTGGGCAGCACGAATGACACGATACGGCGTGGAACGCCGAACTTCTCCATCGCCTGCATCGCCTGCGGGAACGCGGCTTCGCTGGACGCCGTGGAGAATGCGATCAGCCACGGCTCCTTCACCAGCGCCCAGAAGCGCCTGATGTTGATGCGGGCAATGAGCGCCACCGGCAGCAGCACCACGAGAATGAACACCACCAGCGACACGTAGAGTGTGCCGACGAGCTTGGCGAGGTTGAGCATCACCTCGAGACCGCTCTTGCCCACCGTCACACCGATCGCGGCACCGATGCCGATGGGCGCGTACGCCATCACGATGCCGACGAACTTGAACATGATGTCGCTCAACGACTGCAGCCAATTCAGCATCACGGTCTTCGATTCTCCTTCCACACGGGCGAGCGCCACGGCGAAGAGAATGGCAAAGAACACGATCTGCAGGACCTCGTTCTGCGCGGCTGCCTCGAAGAAGCTCTGCGGCACTGTGTGCTCGAGCACCGACGCAAACGTGGGCGTCTTGGCGGCCAGTGCCTGGAACTCCTCACCGCTTCCCACATCGGGCGCGATCTGCAGCCCCACACCGGGCTTCACCAGGTTCACCGCCACCAGGCCGATCGCCAGCGCCAAAGTGGTCACGATTTCGAAGTAGATGATCGACCGCAGCGCGAGCTTGCCCACCTTCTTCATGTCATCGCCATGTCCCGCGATGCCCACCACGAGGGTGCTGAACAGCAGTGGCACGATCAATGACTTGATCATGCGCAGGAAGATGTTCGCCAGCGGCTTGAGGTTCGGCGCAAAATCGGGGGCGAGCCAACCGATCAGGATGCCCACCACCATGGAGATCAGGATCCACTGCGAAAAGCCGATGCCGAGGAAGCCTTTTTTGCCCTGCGGCGTCGGGGCGGTGGAGACGGAGATTTGTGCCATGAAATCAGGTATCAGCGGTTGTCGGTGGGATTGCGCAGCACCGAGTGACGGAAGCCGTACGCGAAATAGATCGCGAGACCGATGGCCATCCAGACTCCGAATGCCATCCATGCACTGCTGGGGAGGCCTTTCATCACGAACACACAGGCGCCAGCGCCCAGCAGCGTGACGCCCCAGAAGAACGGAACGCGGAATGGACGATGCCGCTCCGGCTCACGAATGCGCAGCACGAGCACACCAATGCACACGACGGCAAAGGCGGCGAGCGTGCCGATGTTGGTCAGGTCATACGTGGCTGCATCGTCCGCCACCAGCGAACCCAGCGCCACGGCCACGCCGGTGATCAGCGTGGTGATGTGCGGCGTGCGGGTCTTGGGGTGCAGCTTGGCCGCAAACTTGGGCAGCAGGCCGTCACGCGCCATCGCGTAAAAGATACGCGGCTGACCGTACTGAAAGACGAGGAGGACGGCCGCCATGGATACGGTGGCACCTGCCGCTACGATCCAGCTCGCCGTGGACAGTCCCGCCAACGACAGCGCCTTGGCCAGCGGGTCCGAACTGCGGAGCTGATCGTACGGTACCAATCCTGTCGCCACCGCACCCACTATCACATAGATGACGGTACACACGGCGAGTCCACCCAGAATGCCGAGTGGCAGATTGCGCTGCGGATTCTTGGTTTCTTCGGCAGCCGTGGAGATCGCATCAAAGCCGATGTAGGCGAAGAAGACGATCGCCGCACCCTGGTGGATGCCGCGGAATCCGTTCGGTGCGAACGGCTTGTAGTTCGCCGGGTCGATGTGCATCGCACCGACAATCACGAACAACCCCAGCACCAGCAGCTTCACGATCACCATGATGTTGTTGGCGCGCGTGCTTTCCTTCACGCCCTGCATCAGCAGCATGGTGATGGCGACGACGATGCCAAACGCTGGCAGGTTCACCAGGATCGGCACGCCGGCAATGCGCGGTGCGGTCTCGAGCAGTCCGTGAATGGCGGGATCGCTACTGGCCTTCACGTTCCAGTAGCCGTGCGTGAGCCAACCCGGCAAGTCGATGCCGAATCCGGAGAGCAGTGACGTGAAGTATCCGCTCCAACCGATGGCGACAGCCACATTGCCGACGGCGTATTCGAGGATCAGCGCCCATCCCACCACCCAGGCGACGATCTCACCGAGCGTGGCGTAGGAGTACGCATACGCGCTGCCCGCTTGAGGAATCATCGAAGCCAACTCGGCGTAACACAGTGCCGCGAGACCACATACGGCGCCGAGCAGGATAAAGGAGAGCACCAACGCAGGTCCTGCTCCGTATCGCACCACAGTACCGTCGGCGAGAGTCTCACCAGCGGCAGCAGTTCCGAGCGAGGAGAAGATGCCGGCACCGATGACGGCGCCGATCGCCAGCATGACGAGATCGCCGGCACCCAGCGTGCGGCGCATACCATGCTCGCCATTGTCGGCGGCTACGATCGGTTTCCGATCGAACAGACCCATGACGTCTGTTGCTATGAGGTGGGAGCGACCCGGGCAATCCCGGTATGTTCGCAGGAGGTAAACGCCCTGCAACCTATCGCCACGCACCGGTCACAGCGAGTAGGTGATCTCGGTCCTGGCCCGAATGGGGATCCCTTGTGCACTCACGGCGGGCCGGAATCGGATCGCGGCCAACGCCTCACGCAATTTCTTGTTGTAATTACCATCCTTCGTGGGCTCGAACTGCAGATCGAGCACCTTGCCCGTGGAGTCGACATCGAAGACGACGACGATGGTTCCACGCGCTTTGCTGGGCACGGGCAGTGGCGGCAGGAACAGTTCGGTGGGCGCCGGTGGATAGGCCGTGCCCGTGCCACCACCCGTGCCGGGACCAACACTGCTGCCCCGCCCCGTGCCGACACCCGCCCCGACCCCACCGCCACTACCAGGTCCGTTACCCGCGCTACCATCGGCACCGGAGCCGCCACCCGTGCCGGCGGTCACCGACGACGCTCCTGTGCTGCTGGCGGCGGCTGCCGGTGCAGGAGTCGGTGGCGGCGTGGGCTGGGGAGGAGTGGGTTGGGGCGGAGGCGGCACAACCGGCGGCTTGATGACGGGCGGCGTCACGGTTGGCCGTTGCACTACCGGCTTGGGTGCTTCCGGCACCCGCACGAACTGGATGCGTTCCTGCTTCGGCAGGCCTCCGGTTCCCCTGCTCCCTCCACCGCCGCCACCAGCGGGACCGAGTCCACCTGCGCCGAGGGCGGCGCGGAAGGCTTCAGGGGCCGCGAATGGGACGATCAGCAACAGGATGATGAGCGCATGCACCAGCACGGCGATGACCATGCTGCGCGTCCGCCGTTGATTGTCGACCGGCACACCGATCGGCGGTCGATACCGAGGGCGTTCGGACTGGGGCTCCCCGGCGCCGGGGATTGGAGACTGAGCGTCCATGTGGTGGCTGTGAGCGATACCAACGAAATACGGCGGGCGAGCCCAATGGGTTCACCCGCCGTATGAAACACCTCGCCGGACCACGAGTGCCCGAACGCGGAGATTCCGGTTACTTCGGCGCGATACCGATGACCTTGACGCCGGCACCACGCGCCTGGTCCATCGCAAAGATCACATCGGAGTAGTTCACCATCGTATCACCCTTCACGAAGATGATCTTCTCCGGACGGGGATCGTACAGCGACTTCAGACGCGTGAAGAGCTGATCCTTCGGCACGTCTTCCTTGTTGATCGCGTACTTGTTGTCCGGGAGAATTTCCAGGACGATCTGGTCCGGGCTCACATTCGGCTGGGCCGGCTGCGGGTTCGGATCAGGCAACTGCGTATCGATCGCCTTGCGGCTCATCGGCACGATGATCATGAAGATCACCAGGAGCACGAGGAGCACGTCGATCATGGGCGTGACGTTGATGTCGTTCGTCAGACCGCCGCTACCACCGCCTGCGGACATACCCATGGTCAGTTCCCTCCCGGACGCAGACGGTCGCTTTCGACCAGTGACTCCGTGCCGGACTGCTGCTCAGTGATGAGAGCGGCCACACGCACACCACCGCGCGAAAGGATATCGATGGCATCGATGACCTTGAGGTACTGAAGGTCCTTGTGGGCCTTCACGTACATGATGTAGTCATCGCGTTCCTTGCCGTAGATCTCGCGAACGAGGGTTTCGAGGTCCTCGTTGCGCACGGGCTGCTTGTTCAGGTAATACTGGCCCTGATCGTCGATGCCAAGCACCTGATCCCCATCTTCTTCCGGATGCGGCTTGAGATTCTGCCCTTCGGGCGGAACCGCCGTGAAGCCCGCGTTGATCTGCGGGATCGTGATCATGAAGATGATGAGGAGCACCAGCATCACGTCGATCATGGGCGTGACGTTGGGATCGGCTTTTACACCGGCCCCGCCGCCTGCACTCATACCCATGGTGTTGCTCCTTGCATGACACCCGGAAGGCGCGCTCCCGGAAGTGGGAGCGCGACCCCGGATCGACTGGGATTACTTCGCGATCGGCGTCTGGCCGGCCGTGTTGAACTCACGCGTGAAGCGCGAGCGACCGAACTCACCCGACACACCCTTGATCAGGTAGTCGATCATTTCCTTCGACGTGTACGTCATCTCGGCCGTGAGGTTGTCAATCTTCGTCTGGAAGTAGTTGAAACCCCACACCGCGGGAATGGCGACGCCGATACCGATGGCCGTCGTGATGAGGGCTTCGGCGATGCCGGCCGCCATCGAGGAGATACCACCCGCGCCGGACGTCGACATGGCCGTGAAGGAATTCACGATACCCATCGTCGTGCCGACGAGACCGACGAACGGCGCCGTGGCACCAACCGTCGCGAGCACGCCCAGACCACGCTTCATGTCCACGACCGTCATCAGCATTTCGCGCTCGACCGCACGCTCGGCCGAGTTGATGTCGGCGACCGTCACCGAGCCGTCCTGGATCAGCGGACGGATTTCACCAAGCGCACCACCGAGCACGCGGGCCACATGCGACTTCTTGTAGCCTTCGGCCAGGTTGATGGCTTCCGTGAGGTTGTCTTCTTCGAGGAACTGCGAGAATTCGGGGGCGAACTTACGCGTCTCACCCTGCGCCTTCCGCATCTGCCACCACTTCTGGATCATGATACCGGTCGAGTAGGCCGACATGATCAACAGCGTCCAGACGATACCTTTGGCAAACCAACCCATCTCATGCCAAAGTTCCATGATATCCATACCCATCTTGCTCTCTCCTCGATGTGCGTTGGTGGCGGAACCGCTTAGCGGTTAAGCGAGAACTGGAACGGCTGCTGCACGAGCTGCTTCACCTTGCGGCCACCGACTTCGGCCGGGAGGAAGCGCATACGCTGCAGCGCGTTCTTCACGGAGGTCGTGAACAGGTCGTTGTCGGACTTCAGGGCCTTGAACGTCGCCATTTCGGCGCGGCCTGTGGTGTCGACAACAAACTGGGCAAGCACGGTTCCTTCGATGCCCGCCGAACGGAGCATGTCAGGATAGGACGGACCCTGGGCACCCGGCGCCATGACGACGGGCTTTTCTACCTGGAAGTCGAAGTACGGCTGGTCACCCTGCTGCGGAACTGGACCCTTGCCACCTTCGACACCCTTCGCGATACCACCAGCGACACCCTTACCAGAGAAGTCGGCCTCGTTGGTCACGCTCTTCGAGAGGTCGATTTCGGGGATGATGTTCGGGATTTCGACAGGCGCAGAAAGCACCTGGAATCCCTTGGGCGGTGGCGGGGCGGCGACAGCGTCAGGCGGCGGTGGGGGCGGCTTTTCCGGCTCGGGCGGCTTGGGCTCGTCTTTCTTCACCTCGACGAACTCGAGCTTCTCGACCTTCTCTTCCTCCATCGCCGCACCAGCGCCCTTCGTGACCGCGATGAGCGCGGCAACGATGGCAACGTGAGCAACAATGGACATGAAGGACCCACCGGCGCGCTTCTGCTTCTTGGCCTGAGACTCAATCAGGTTGTTGAACATCTCGCTGGTCCGGGGTAGGGCTACGCAGATCCCGATCAGAGTGACCGAAGACCGACTTGGCGATTCTACGCAGGAGAAATGATGAGGCAATGGAGGAAACATTAGGATCGGATTAACCCGACGTTAGCATTCCGATGATCACGGAGATGCTCTTTTCGGCATTGACAAACACACAGGCTTTGCAGGGTCGCGACGGGCTCGTGACAACACCAACACCATCACGACCCAGTCGTCGCTCAGAGGCTCGACGCCTTCTCCGGCACAGCGAGCGGCGCGTCATCGGGAGACTCGATGGGCACGTTCACCACCGACTGGAACTCGCCCGTCATCCCCGACCCCGGCGCGCCGGCCAGCGGCAAGGTGACCGTGAAGGTGCTGCCACGGGTCAGACGCGATTGCACTTCCAGCGTGCCACCATGTGCCTGGGCGATCCATTGCGAGATAGCCAGCCCCAGTCCCCATCCGCCCCGCTCCGAGGCGCGCGATCGCGCCAGGTCGGCGCGCCAGAAGCGCTCGAAGACATGCGGCAAGTCGGCGGCCGCGATGCCGATGCCAGAATCCTTCACAATGAACCGTACCACATCCTCTTCCCGGGCCAGTGAGATCTCCACCCGTCCGCCGCGCGGTGTGTACTTGATGGCATTGGTGACGAGGTTGAGGAAGAGCTGCCGCAGGCGCGTGAGATCGCCCAGCACCTCCGCATTCTCCAGCACCGGCGCCTCGATCTCGAGATCCTGATCCTCGCCCAGCAGGCGCGCAGTCTCGAGCACCTCGCGCGCCAGCGGCATCAGCTCCACCGGTTCACGGAACAGGTCGAACCGTCCCTCGTCGGCACGCGCCAACGTGAGCAGCGAGTCCACGAGATCGGCCATGCGCGTCACCTGCTGGAGCGCCTCCTCCAGCGCGATGGCCTGATCGGTTTCGTTGGTGGTGGGCGAGATGGCTCGCTCCACGTCCGCCCGGATGACGGCCAGTGGTGTCTTGAGTTCATGGCTCGCATCCGCGGTGAACCGTCGCAGCGCGCCGAAGGACTTCTCGAGCCTTCCGATGAAGGCATTCAGCGTCTCGGACAGGCGGGTCAGTTCGTCGCCGGCCGCCGTGACGCCAAGCCGGGAATGCAGCGACCGACCATCGGTGATCGCCTCCACCTGGTCGATGAGTTCATCGATTGGCCGAAACGCACGACCGGCGATCAGGTACGCGAACGTCACCGAGAGCGCCAGCAGCAATGGCGTGATCACGAACATCGGCCCCACGAGCTCCGGTGGCGTGAGGCTGATCCGTCCAGTCGAGAGTCCGGCATACACGCGGTACCGCGCGTTGTCGCTGAGTGGCACCACACGCGTCGCGAGGAGCACCACGTCATTGTACAACTTGACCTCACGCAGCTTCTGGTCCGGCTCCGATCGGCGCGCCGCCGTACTGAAGGCATCGCGGTCAGCCGCCGACAGGGCCTGCACCGCGGGTGAGGCGTAGATGTCGTATCCCGTGCTGTCCTGCACCAGCACATAGCCCTCCAGCAACGACAGGAAGGCACTCATGCGCATACCGATCGAC
The DNA here is from genome assembly GCF_036405635.1 of Gemmatimonas sp. Classification (GTDB taxonomy): domain Bacteria; phylum Gemmatimonadota; class Gemmatimonadetes; order Gemmatimonadales; family Gemmatimonadaceae; genus Gemmatimonas. Next base: position 17,531 of record NZ_DASWXE010000094.1, read on the forward strand.
GGACCGGCGAGGCGGTCCTTCTGGGCCATCACGGGTTCGGTGCCCGTATTGCGGGCCACGTTGATCGCCCGTACCGCCTGATCGGCCTCCAGCTGCACCCGGGCCTCGAGCTCGTTGTACAGCGTCTCACGCCGCACGGAGAGCAGCGTGAGCGAAAAGACGCACAACGTCAGCAGAAAGGCCGCCGTCCACGCGCGCGTGAGTCGGGCACGGATCGAACTCACCGGCGCCTCAGCTCCGGATCATGTAGCCGACCCCGCGCACGGTCGTGATGAGCTTCTTCTCGAAACGGGCATCGATCTTCTTGCGCAGGTGATTGATCACTACGTCGACGATGTTGGTGCCGGGATCGAAGTGATACCCCCATGCGTACTCGGTGATCAGCGTGCGGCTCATGACACGCCCCGCATGTCGCATGAGATACTCGAGCACGGCGAACTCCTTGGGCGTCAGCTCGATCAGCTCGCCATCACGTCGCACTTCGCGCGTGCCCTGATCGAGCTCGAGGTCGCCCACACGCAGCTGCGGCGACGCCAGCGCCCGCGGACGGCGCAGCAGCGCCTCGGCCCGTGCCAGCAACTCTTCAAAGGCAAAGGGCTTGGTGACATAGTCATCGGCGCCCGCCCGCAACGTCTCGACCTTGGCATCCACCGCGTCCTGCGCGGTCAGCACCAGCACCGGGCGCTCGAACCCGCTCGAGCGCAGCGTGCGCAACACGTCCAGCCCGTTCCGCCCTGGTAAGCGCATGTCGAGAATGACGAGATCGTACGGCTGCGACAGCGCCATGCGTTCCCCTTCCAGCCCGTTGTTGCACAGGTCCGTCTGCCACCGCTGCTCTTCCAGACCACGCCGAACGAATTCACCGACTGTGGGATCGTCCTCGATCACCAGGATCTTCATGCCTTGTCTCCACGCCCGCTGGGGCGCTTGAAGCCGTACTCGCGGATCTTGCGATACAGCGTCTTCGGTGAGATGCCCAGCATGTCTGCGGCCCGGCCCTGATGCCATTGGCACCGGTCCAGAATCTCCGAGATGTGCTGGCGTTCCAATTCGGCGAGCGAGAGGGTCATCGCCGGCGTCGGACGGGCGCCGGCCCCAACCTCAGCCCCGAGGGGCAGGTCCGACGCCGACACCACACCATCGACCGCCAGCAGGGCCGCACGCTCCATGACATTGCGCAGCTCACGCGCATTGCCGGGCCAGCGATAACGTTCGAGCGCGGCCACCGCGTCGTCGCTCAAACGCGGCACCGGTGGCCCGAACTGCTCCAGGAAATGCTGCGCCAAAAGCGGGACGTCCACAGCCCGATCCCGCAGCGGCGGCAGCGCGATACGAATCGTATTGATGCGATGCAGCAGGTCGTCGCGGAACGCCTCCGCCTGCACCATGCGCGACAGGTCGCGCGTGGTGGACGCGATGACACGCACGTTGACCTCCACCTTCTGCGTGCCCCCCACCCGGAAGAAGCTCCCGGTCTCGAGCGCGCGCAGCAGCTTGGCCTGCAGACGGAGGTCGAGCTCTCCAATGTTATCGAGGTAGAGCGTGCCACCGGCCGCCAGTTCAAACAGCCCCACCTTGCGCTGGTCCGCCCCAGGGAAGGCCCCCTTCTCCACCCCGAACAGCTCCATCTCGAGCAGCGATTCGGCGAGCGCCGCGCAGTTCAGGTCGATGAACGGGCCGTCCGGGTTGCTGCCATGCGCGTGCAGAAGCCGCGCAATGAGATCCTTGCCGGTTCCCGATTCGCCCGTGACCAGTACCGGCGAGGAGCTGGGGGCCACCTTCTCCACCATCGATAGAACGGCCCGGAGCGGCGCGAACTGCGTCACGAAGGCGAGTGAGGGCGCCGAGCGGCGCAGTCGTGACTGCATGTGATGATTGTCGCGCGCCAGCATGCGCTTTTCCCAGGCGCGACGCACCAGCACCTCGATCTCCGCCATGCGATACGGCTTGGACAGGAAGTCGTAGGCACCCAGCTTGAGCGCGGCGATGGCCGTTTCAATGGTGCCATTGCCAGTGATCACAATGATCTCCGGCGGCAACGGCTCCTCGCGCACGAGCCGCAGCACCTCCAGCCCATCGAGCTCCGGCATGACCACGTCGAGCAGGGCCACGTCGAACGCTTCGCTGCGCAGCAACTCGAGCGCCGACTTGCCGTCGCGCACGATGCGCACGGCGAACCCGCGGGCCGTCATGAACTGCTCGAGAATGGCGCCAAGGTGGGCCTCGTCCTCGGCAATGAGGACGCGGATCGGGGTCAGGGCATCAGCGCCCCGCATGGGTGTGGGAATCGGCTGGCTCATCGAATGACCGCGGGGTTCGACTGTCGGTACGCCACTACGATTGCACCGTCATGGCCACCGGCAGCGCAACACGGAAGACGGCTCCCGTGCCTTCGGGGGATACGAGTTCAAGGGCGCCGCCATGATCGCGCACGATGCCGTAGCAGATCGCGAGGCCCAAGCCGGTGCCCTGCCCTGGCGGCTTGGTGGTGAAGAACGGCTCGAACACCTTGGCCTGCAGCGCGCGGGGAATTCCGGGGCCTTCGTCAGCGACCTCGAACGCCGCTCCCAACTCGGGATGGGTGTCCGTTCCCGACGGAAGGGGCCGTGTGCGGATGGTGACACGACCACCTTCGGGTGTGGCATCGAGCGCGTTCATCGCGAGCGCGATGAGCACCTGGACCAGCTGATCGGTGTCGGCATCGACGATCATGGGCGAGCGCTCTTCGAGTTCGGTCACCAGCTTCACGCGCTTGAATCGCGGATGGTGCTGAAGCAGGAACAGGCCCTGCTGCACCACCGTGTTGAGGTCGACACGTTCGCGGCCGGCCGTCTTGGGACGGGAGAAGTCGAGCAGACCGTTCACGATCTTCTTGCACCGCTGGACTTCGAGATCGATGATGCGCAGCAGCTCCGTGGGCGGCGCCGCACCGGGCCCCAGTTCCTGCTGCAGCGACATGGATTCGGCGCACGCCGCGATGGTGGCCAGCGGATTGTTGATCTCGTGCATCACGCCGGCCGCCAATTGCCCGAGCGCCGCCAGCTTCTCCGCCTGGGCTGTGCGATCGATGGCGGCCTTCCAGTCGGTGATGTCCTCACCGATGGTGATCACGTGAGTCACCGGTCGCTCCGCCCCGCCCATGCGCATCGGGATCTTGGAGATCCGGAACGTGCGCGTGTCGCCGTAGGCGTTGCTTTCCATCTGGAACTGCTGCAGGCGACCCGAGGAAAAGACCTCGTCGAACTCGCGCTTGAGCATGGCCGCGGGCTGCCGGTGCAGCACGTCGAAGATGGAGCGCCCCACAGCGTCGGTGCGGGACACACCCTGCAGGCCGGTCTCCCGCTTGTGGTTCCAGGCGTGAATGCGGTATTCGCGATCCACGACATAGAGGCCCGTGGGCAGCGAGTCGACGATGCATTCCATGAACGCCCGTTGGTCGGCCAGCTCCCGGATGCGCTCGGATATCTGACGCTCGAGCTCGCGCTGATGCACGTCCCGTGAGACCGCCACGCCCAACAGGTCGCACGTCCCGTTGAGCAGTGTCTCATCGTCGTCGCTCATCGGTCGCTCGCGATGCACCACCAGCGTTCCCAGCACGCCCTCGCCGGTACGCACGGTGCACTGCCACGCTGGAAACGGCACCTCAGCTACTCCCTTGGCCCACCACACCACCGGCGACATCCCTGGCGCCAGCGGTTCAAAGGATACGCGGTCGGCGCTCAAGGCTTCACCGGTACCGGCCAAAATCTCGCGGATGCCGTCGGGGCCCGGCGTGGCGACCGCCAATCGTCGGACGAGGCCAAAGATGGCGGAAGAAGCGAGCGCGTTCGCGGTCATGGCGTAAAGCTACGACCCGCGGCGCGATCGGACAAGCTGACCGAATGAACGTCAATTCGCCACAGCAAGCCAGTTCGACAGACTACGCGCCGAAATGACACAACGACCGCTCCATCAGAATCGACTTTCGGTCCAGATGGCGCATTCTGGCTGGTATGCAGGGTGCAATCACTAGTGCCATCGCAGCACCAAGAAGCAACCTCGCTCCCAATTGGAGATCATATGTTCATCGGATATACCGCCTCCCCGTTTTCTCGCCGTGCCGTGCGCCGAGACCTGCACCGCATCTTCGATCAAGCCTTTCAGGGGCACCCGTTTGCCGCGTCGCAGCAGGCAAACGCCTCCAGCGATGACACCGCTGGGAGCCCCGAGGCGGTGACCTGGCAGCCGGCGGTCGAGGCGCGGGAATCAGCGCAGCAGTTCACGTTCGCGCTGGACCTGCCCGGCGTGAATCCTGACGCGGTGGAGGTGCTGGCCGCCGACGGCGTGCTGACCGTGAAGGGACACCGCGCCGCCCGCGAGACGGTGGAAGGTGAGCGGACATTGCAGACAGAACGCACCACCGGGCAGTTCGTGCGGAAATTCCGTCTCCCCAAGACCGCCGACCTGCAGAAGATCAGCGCTTCCTACGCGCTGGGGGTGCTGACGATCCAGGTGTTGAAAGCCGAGCCCATTCAGCCGGTTCGTGTGCCGGTGAACGTGGCGCAGGCGAGCGTTTGACGCGCCATCCTGCCCAGCTGAGCGGTTCTGGCACATCGTGAAAACGGGGGCCCGCGTGGGCCCCCGTTTTTCGTCGCATCACACAGATAGGCGTGGTGCTCTTTTCAACAGCGATCAACCAATCACGTTCTTGATTGCTGTGAGAATTTCCGCATTCTCGCGCTTCTGCCCAGGCGTCTCTTCCACATGCGACCAGCGGATCACGCCGTCCTTGTCGATCAGAAAGTAAGCGCGATTGGAGAAGCCCGTGTCCTCGCGCAGAACGCCGTACGCCGCAGACACCTCACGACGGAAGTCGGAGAGCAGTTCAACCTTCATCTCGTGCTTGTTGCGAAACTCCTTGAGGGAAGGCACTGCATCAACCGACATGGGAAGCACTTCGACGTTACCGGCGGCGAACGCATCGAAGTCGTCGCTGAACCCACACAGTTCGCTCGTACAGACGCTGGTGAAGGCGAGTGGGAAGAATGCCAGCAGGACATTCTTCTCCCCGCGATAGCTGGAGAGCGTGACGTTCTGGCCTGAAGTGGAGGCCACTGTGAAGTCGGGAGCGCTCGCGCCGCTGGTGAGTGGCGCTTGGGTCGTCGAGGTCATGTAGTCGTCGGCTGGGAGGAGGTGTCACAAGCCACACCGCCAATCGAGTCACATTCTCTCGTGGTACTGGCGGTTGTGGAAACCCAAGATAACGTAGTACGATGTCCGCGTTGCGCGCCCCCGCCCCAGCCTGCCACTAGTGTCTGCCGACACCGGCGTGCCCGCTGCTCCCAAGCGGCTTCGTATCCTGATCGCCGACCATGATGCGGTCACGGCGATGCATACAGAGGCCGCCCTTCGACGCCGCCTTGGTACCGGCGCCGAATTCGTGCGCAGCGGAACCATGGCGCAGACCATCCGTGCGCTGATGGACAACCCACCCGACGCCGTGCTGTTGGAGCTCGGGCTCCCGGACGCGGGTGGCATTGCCACTGTGGTGGGTGTACGCGGTGCGGCGCCGCTGCTGCCGATCGTGGTACACACGGCGGCACTGGACGACATGATGGCCCTGCGCGCGCTTCGGGCCGGCGCGCAGGAGTGCACGGAGAAGGGCATGGCTCCAGAGACGCTGGTGCGCATGCTGGGCTTTGCGATCGAACGCCAGCGCCGCCTCGCCATGCTGGAGGCCGCCCGCGTAGACGCGGCCCACCGGGCCACCCATGATCCGCTGACTGGGCTGGCCAACCGCGAACTATTCCAGGATCAACTCGAGCGCGCCCTCGCCTTCGGCAGCCGGTACAACCGCAAGACCGGACTGATTTTTGTCGATCTGGACGGCTTCAAGGCCATCAATGACACACGCGGGCACGCGCTGGGCGATGTGCTCCTCAAGGCGGTGGCCGGCCGGTTGCTGGAAAGCGTGCGCCGGTCAGATGCCGTCGCACGATTGGGTGGCGATGAGTTCGTCGTCCTCCTGCCCGATGTCACCAGCCGGCGCGACGTGGCCTTCGTCAAGGACAGCATCACGGACTCCCTCCGCACTCCCATCCCGGTGTCGGACAGCGAATCGCTCACGATCGAGGCCAGCATCGGGTGCGCCATGTCGCCCCTGGATGGTGCGGTCGCGCAGGACCTGATCGACGCGGCCGACGCCGACATGTATCGCGAGAAGTACCAACGCCGTCGCGGCCGCATGCACACCCCCACGCTGGGCGTGTTGGCGATCAACGCGGAGCTCGAGCCCTTGCCTTCGGCCGCGGAAACGGTCTCGCGGCGCCGGGAAGCTCGATTGCGCGCGGCGGTTGGTCGCGGCGAGTTCGAGGTACACTTTCAGCCCATCCTCGATGTCATCGGGGATCGCATCGTGGCCGCCGAGGCGCTGCTGCGCTGGCGCGATCCCGATCGCGGATTGATTGCACCGGCCGGCTTTCTCCCCCTCGCCGAAGACACGGGGCTCATTGTCCCGATCGGCGAAATGGTGCTCGAGGGGGCGTGCCGCGCCATCGTCCATTGGCGCGCCACCCACCCTTCGCTCTCGTCCTTGCGGGTGTGCGTGAACCTGTCGGCGGTACAACTCCGCGAACACGGTTTCGAACGTCGAGTGGCGCAAGTGCTTGCCAATACAGGATGTCCGCCCGATGCTCTCACGTTGGAACTCACCGAGAGCAGCACCATGGTGGACGGCGAAACGGCCATGGAAACCCTGCGCGCGCTCAAGGCGCTGGGGCTGCGGCTGGTCGTCGATGACTTTGGCGTTGGGCACGCGTCACTGACATTTCTTCGCGACGCACCGGTGGATGGCATCAAGATCGACCGGCGTTTCGTCAGCCAGCTGATGGTCGATCAGCGCGATCTGGCCATTGTTTCGGGCATGGTGCGTCTGGCCCGCGGCCTCGGAATGGAAGTGATCGCCGAGGGTGTGGAGAGCGCCGAACAGTCGCAGCGACTCGCCCGATTGCAGTGCTTCACACAGCAGGGGCGGCATTTCAGCGATGCCCTGCCCATCGAACAGATGCGCGGGTTGCTGCACAACCGTGTTGGCAGCAACCCGCCCGCGGAGCCGATCAGCGCTCGTCGGCCTTCGGTGTTGCCCCGCCGCCCAGCCGCTGGCTGAGCCCCTTGATGAAGTCATCGGGGTTCACGCCGTACTGAGCGCTCGCCGCTTCGAGCAGCTTCATCATCACGCCCAGCTTCTGCTGGGTGGCATTGGCCGCGCCTGATCCGTCGCCGCTGTCGAGCACGACCAGGCGATCGATCTTCACATCGCTGGCCGCTTCGGCCAGACGGTCGATCATGTCCGGCAGCTGCTGCAGGTACAGCAACGACAGCCCACGATCACCGGCCGCCAACAGCTGCTGCTGGATGGCCTGAAGTGCCTTCGCCTGTGCCTCACCCTGCGCGATGACCGGCGCGGCGGCGGCTTCGGCGTCGGCCCGGGCCGCTTCGGCGCGGGCGCGCGCCGGTTCGACCTGCTCCACCTGCAGGCGCACGCGGGTCACTTCGACGCGCGCTTCTTCCACTGCCTTTTCCGCGCGGGCCTGCGCCTCGTCGGCCGCGGCACGTGCCGTGCGTTCGGCGATCTGCGCCTGACGGTCGAGCTCCGCCTGCTTCACACGCAGCTCATTCTGCGCCGCCGCGATGATCACCTGCGACTGGGCGCGGGCCACATCGGCTTCCTGTGAGGCCCTGGCCTGCTCGCGCTCGGTCTCCGCCTTGGTGCGTGCTTCCGCGATCTGGGCATCACGGAGCACCTCGGCTGTGCGGATACGGCCGTACGCGCGCAGGTAACCAGCGTCGTCGCTGATGTTCTGGATTTTCAGCATGTCGAGCTGGAGGCCGAGCTTCTGCAGGTCGCGGGTGACCTCCTTCATCAGCTCGGTCTCGAACTTCACGCGGTCTTCGTTGGCTTCTTCGGGCGTCAGCGTGGAGAGCACGCCGCGCAGGTTGGCGGCCAGTGTTTCCTGCGCCAGGTCGGCCACCTGCCGCTCGCTGCCGAGAATGCGCTCGACGGCGTTGTTGAACACTTCCTCGGGCATGGACGCGATCTTCACGTTGGCGACCGCCTGCACGTCGATCGGGATACCGCCACGAGCGATGGCGTTGCGCACACTGATGGTCAGTGGGATGGTGTTGAGCGTCATCCACTGCGCCTGCTCGAGAATCGGGATGCGGAAGGTGCGCCCACCGCGGACTACCCGATATCCGACGGCAGTACCATCGCTGAGGGCGCGTTTCCGGCCCGTGATGACGGCCACCATGTTGGGCGGCACGATCAGCAGCAGCTGCTTCACCGAGGCGATGAGCAACATGATCATGATGATCACAAAGACTACGCCGCCCAGGGAGAACAGGGCGGTGCCGCCGACTCCGTCGAGCACCTGATTCATCGCATCACTCCGTTGTGGTAAGACTGGCCCTTGCTGCGGTGGGCGTTTTCAGGTGGCCGTGGGTTGCACGACAGCCACCCCGTTCTCGATCCAGCCGATGCGGCACTCCGCGAAGTACTCGCTGGGCATGTCCGCCACTTCGACGGCACGACGCGCGGGCATTTCATGCAGTTGCCCGTTGGCGCGAAAGCTGATCACGCCCACCCCGTCTTCATTGAAAGGCAGCACGAGCTCTGCAGTGGTGCCCACTGCCAGTGCGTCACGCGCCTCGGAGGAGGCCTCGCCTCGTTGCAGCGCCTTGAACAGGTAGTGCACGCCGAGGAGTGTGCCGATCCCAGCCACGCCCGCGCTGATCCATGTGGTCGCCGGCCCGCGGTGCGTCAGGACAGCGAGCAAACCGATGCCGCCAAAGGCGAACGACGCCCATGTCAGGTTGCGAAGCGAGAACACTGCAAAGAGGCCCGCGTCGCCGACGTCATGGTGCGCATGTCCTGCATGCGCTCCGAGGTCGTCGCCATCGCTGCCGAACAGACTCATCGCGATCAGCGCGCCGCCAAACAACAGCGCGGCCACAAATACCCACCACATAGCAGAGCTCCCGGTTCCGTGGGATCCGTCAACGGGAGGAAATAAGCCCCCCTGCACGGCGTGATGCCAGACACGCCCGTGAATCCTCCTCGTGGAAATCCAATCCAGAAACAGCTGGCCGGCGTAGTCCCGGAGGATTTCGACTGAATGGGGATCACCAGAAACACAGGGCTGTGAAGCCGGGAGTGCGACGATGCAACACAAGGCTTTGATGGGACGCGGATTGAGCGCGCTGGCGTTGTGCGTATTGGTGGCGTGCCAAGGTGATGCGGGACCAACGGGTCCGCAGGGAGCAAATGGCGCGCAGGGGCCTGCTGGCCCCGCCGGTCCGACGGGCCCGAGTGGCCCGGCTGGTCCACAAGGTCCGTCCGGCACGGCCAATGGCCGAGGCATCTATGCGGTGGACGGCAACAACGCGCTCATGATGTTTGGAGCGGCGCGTCCGGATCTGATCCTGCGCCGCGTGACGATCGCCGGATTGCAGACCGGTGAATCGGTGATGGGGATCGACTTCGGCCCGGTGGATGGGCGCCTGTATGCGCTGGGTTCCACCAGCAGGCTGTACACTCTCGACACGTTGACCGGTGCGGCCACGATCGTCGGCACGACCGCCTTCACGCCGGCACTCACCGGGACGTCGTTCGGTTTCGACTTCAATCCGGTGCCTAATCGAATTCGCGTGCACAGCAGTGCGGCGCAGAATCTGCGACTGGTTCCCCGCCTCGGGGGTGCGACCGATGGTTCAGTCGCGGCCACGGATGGCGCACTCGTCTATGCGCCCGGCGATGGCGGCGCCTCCGTCGCACCACTGATCGGTGGCACGGCCTATACGAACAGCGTCAGTGGTGCGACCACCACGACGATCTATGCAATCGACTATGGACGCGATGTGCTCACCACCATGGCGGATCCGAACAGCGGCGTGATGACCACCGTCGGGCCACTCGGGGTGAACACGACGGGTGACGTGGGCTTCGACATCGCCGGTAACAATGGTTCGGCATACGCCACGCTCACTGTTGGCGGGGGCTTTTCCGGCTCGACCTTGTATCAGGTGAACCTGGCGTCGGGAACGATCTTCCCGATCGGCGGCGTGGCAAACGCAGCACCGCTGCGTGGGATTGCGATCGCGCCCTGATTCGCGAGCGGTGCGTTGAAAACACAAAGAGGGCGGAGATCGTGATCTCCGCCCTCTTTGTGTTTGTCTTTCTATTGAACCTATGGAGCGTATCGGGATCGAACCGATGACCTCACGCTTGCAAAGCGCGCGCTCTCCCAGCTGAGCTAACGCCCCGAGCTGTACAACTTAGCACGGTGACTACGGCTGGCAAAGGCATGCCCCAAGCCTCTGCAGGAACCGGAGCAAAGACCGGTGTCGCGTTGCCGTGGGGGTCGCCATCCCGCACATTCTCGCGATCCCGGCTGCCCTCGGGAATCACCTCCCTACCCCACCCCTGCATGATCGTCTCCTGGATCGACTGGGCCATCGTGGCGCTCACCATTCTGGTGTGCTTCGTCCCGGCCCTGTTCCTGGCCAAACGCTCGGCGTCGAGTACCACCGAATTTTTTGCATCCGGTCGTTCGGTGCCCTGGTGGCTGGCCGGCCTCTCGATGGTCGCCACCACCTTCTCCTCCGACACCCCGAACTGGGTGACCGAGCAGGTCCGTCGCTACGGTGTGGCAGGTAACTGGCAGTGGTGGGCGTTTGTGCTCACGGGTATCGCGACCGTGTTCTTCTTTGCCCGTATGTGGCGACGATCCGGCGTGCTCACGGACCTCGAGTTCTACGAGCTGCGTTACTCGGGCAAAGAAGCATCGTGGGTACGCGGATTTCGCGCCGTGTATCTCGGCTTGTTCTTCAATTGCTTCATCATGGGGATGGTGACACTCGCGGCGTGCAAGATCGCGAATATCCTCTTTGGGCTGGCGCCGTGGCAGACCATCCTGCTCACCGGTGTGCTGAATGTGGTGTTCGCGGCGCATTCCGGCCTGTGGGGCGTGCTGGTCATCGACATGATTCAGTTCTTCATCAAGATGACGGCGGTGTTTGCCGCGGCGTGGTTCTCGCTGGTGGAAGTGGGTCGTCGTCTCGCCGGCGCACCGGATGCCTGGCTCGGCCTCAAGGCGCTGATCGGCACGCTCGCCACGCAGCAGGTGGTGCAAGGAGCCGGCGATGCGCAGCCCGTGATGTCGATGAAGGATGGATCGGGGCAGCCGATTCTCGACATGATGCCGAACTTCGCGATGTCCGATCTGGCGTTGATGATCTTCATCCTGCCGATCGCGATCAGCTGGTGGGCCAATTGGTATCCGGGCGCTGAGCCGGGTGGCGGCTCCTACATCGCCCAGCGCATGCTGGCGTCCAAGTCGGAGAAGGACTCACTGGGCGGCACGCTGTTCTTCAACCTCGCGCACTACGTGCTGCGACCGTGGCCGTGGATCATCACGGCGCTGTGCTCGATCATCGTCTATCCCGATCTGGCGAGCATCAAGGCGGCCTTCCCCACGGCCGACGCCTCCCTCATCGGACATGATTCGGCATTTCCGGCGATGCTCAAGTTCCTGCCGGTGGGCTTCGTGGGACTGATGATCGGCGGCCTGCTCGCGGCCAATTCTTCGACCATCCTCACGCATCTCAACTGGGGATCGTCGTACCTGGTGCACGATTTCTATCGTCGTTTCATCCGGCGCGATGCTCCCGATGCGCACTACGTGGCGGCCGGCCGCCTCACCACGGTGTTCCTGTTTGCGTTCTCCGCCCTGCTCAGCCTGGGCATGAGCTCCGCGCAGCAGGCGTTTCAGGTATTGCTCTCCATCGGTGCGGGCACGGGCTTGCTGTACATCGCACGATGGGTGTGGTGGCGCGTGTCGGCGTGGTGTGAGATCGTCGCGATGGCCGTTTCGCTCATTACGTCGCTCGCGGTACCGCGCCTCATGCCCGATGCCGGCTTTGCCGTGACCACGATTGTGCAGGTTGGTCTGACGACGCTGGCCTGGTTGATCACGGCGTTCGTTGGCCCTGTCACCCAGCAGGAGACGCTGGTGGCCTTCGTACGAAAGGTGAAGCCAGCGGGTCCGGGTTGGACGGCGCAGCGCGCGGCGGCAGGGCTGTCAGACATTGAGGTGTCCCGAGAGAATCAGCTGGGCACGTCCTTCCTTGGCTGGGTGGCGGGCTGCGTGGTGATCTGGTCGTCGCTCTTTGCGATCGGCAACTTCCTCTACCTGCCGGGTGATCCGACTCGCGCCACGAATGCCTGGACGCTCGGCGCGATCTTTGTCGTGAGCGGCGTGGTATTGCTGCAGGTGACGCGGAAGCTGTGGAGTGCGGCGAAGTAGACTCCCTGTTCCTCGGCGTCATGATATCAAGAGGAAACAGGAAGGAGATGGAGAGGTGGCGGGGAGCAGGACAAACGAAACGCGGGGCGAACGAGTGATCGTTCGCCCCGCGTGGTTTTTTGCTGCTGAACCCGAGCGTTACTCGTGCGCGGGCAGCGGTTCCATCGTGCGCGGGTCAACCGGCACCTGGACTTCATCCTTGAAGGGCGTGGTCATCATGAACACGCGCATCACCGGGAAGGCATCCATGAACGAGAAGTAGCTGAACGCCCACAGGCCGATGAAGCCGATGGTGGTGCCAATCTCCTGAAGGCCAAACGGCAGGCTGGTCGCCTCACCGTAGATGCTCGGATAGATCTCGATGTAGCGGTGGAGATACACACCGATCAGGCTGCACACGGCGAACAGCACGAACGTGGGCAGGTACATCTTGGCGGCCTTGGAGATCAGACCGAAGAACGGCAGCACGAATCCGAAGATCGGGATCAGCGTCGTCATCGTCTTCCACACGCCCGACAGGCGCAGACGGTAGAAGTGCGTCTCTTCCGGCATGTTGCCGTACCAGATCACCAGATACTGGCTGAAGCTGATGTAGCCGACAAATGCCGTGAACGCGAAGCCGAGCTTGCCGAGGTCCCACAGCTGGTCCATGGTGACGATGTCCGGCGCCTGCAGATGCTTGCGCCACCACATGGTCAACAGTGAGGTGAGCATGATCATGTTGAGCCAGCCGCTCATGAACACGATCCAGGCATACATCGTCTGCTGGAAGTGCAGCGAGATGGTCATGGAGTAATCCCATGCCATGAAGCACCAGCCGATCGGGAACGCAATGCACACCGCGACCGCGATCTTGCCCTGCAGCGAGTGCTGCGAGTGCAGTTCGCGACGCTCGTCACCCGTCCACGAGGCACGCATCTTGGCGCGCAGACCCGCTGCCCACTTGGCGCCGTATTCCGGCAGCACCGCCACGTCCATCTTCACCGAGTTCCAGACGAAGATCAGCTGGAGAACAGTGATGAGGCCGAAGAAGAAGATGCCACGGAGCAGGAAGAACGTCGGATCGAGATACTGCGCCTTTTCAATCGTCGGCACGGCTTCGCGGCCGGCCCACGTGAAAATGTGGTCACCGCTGAACAGCAGGATGCCGAGCAGGATGATGAACGCCACCGGCACGAAGGCGACGAAGCCTTCGGTGAAGCGGATCATCGGGCGCGACCAGCGCGCCGTCACGATACGCTGCACGGCGGCGAACGTCGTACCCGCGGTGGAGATCACCGCGAAGTACATCCAGTTGAAGTGCAGTGCCTGCCACGCCCGATCCGGGTTGGTGAACAGACCGAACGCGAAGACCGCCACGCCCACCAGTGCTGCGACGAGGCTGATCGTCTTGAGGCTCGCCGGCACCGGCTTGGCCGCCAGACGCGTCGCAAACTCCTGGCGCGTCGGATAGTGATAGTGCTGGCTCACTAGTGCTTCTCCTTGGCCGTGCCATGCGGTGCCGGCGGACCGACGTGCAGCTTGCGCATGGTGTCGAACTCGTTGTTGCCCTTGAAGGTGGCCGAATTGATGTTCGGTGAACCGGGCGTGGGAGCCTGCGTGGGGCGAACGTACGGCGACGGCAGCGTGGGCGCGGTGGCCGAGGCACGCGGCACCGTGGTGCCGTTCTGGCCGGGATACCCGATCAGCGTGGTGTCAGCAGCGATCGTGCTCTTGCCCTGCAGCGCACGGACGTAATTCACCACATCCCAGCGGTCCTGGTCTTCGATGCGGTTGTAGCTCGGCATCAGACCACGGCCGTTCCGGATCATGCCATACAGGTAGCCATCGGTACGGCCCTGTGCCTGCGGCGTGAGCAGGCTGGGGCTGAAGCCGTAGGCGGCGTTGACCTTCTTGAGGCCACCGTTGCCGTCGCCGGCCATGCCATGGCAGACCGCGCAGTTGATCTGGTAGTACTTCCGGCCGTTCTCGATCGAGGCTTCGGTCACGAGATGC
>NZ_DASWXE010000095.1:0-39055 GCF_036405635.1 Gemmatimonas sp.
GCCGACACGCTCTTTGTGTTGGATCATTTCGTGGACGGTGACAGCGTCGTGGCCGAAGTCAGCAAGTATCACATTGGGCCGGACCTCTGCTGATACTGACCGATAGACAGCGCTGAATCGGCCATCGACAGCTCTCACACGATGCTCATCGAGCCACAGCTGGCGCGAGCAAACGAATGCCCTGCCCGCCTTTCAACAGCAGCAGGTGACGGCCAGTGGCACTGACACGGCTGGCCGGGCCGCCAGTCACCGATCCACCAATCGCGATAGTCGCCGTGGCGGGCAGTTGTTCGCCCACCAACTCCACGTGCACATCGCTCTCCGTCACGTCGACGGTCAACGCACTCATCCGGTCGAGTCGGAGCGTGTCCTGCAGGTCGGCCGGTGGAGCAACGCCAACACCGACTCGCGCGGGGCCATCCGCGTATACGAGCACCCGCGCATCGTTGTCGATGGCGCCAAGCATGACGCCACGTGACCCAACCGAGTCGATGGTGATGATCGCCTCCACCCCTGAGCCAACAGGGGGGACAGCAGGGCGCGTTGCGGCCCCAACCAAACCACTCATACCGAGTACCACCATTCCGATTCGCATGGACATGTTGCGCATCTCCGTAAAGGGGTGACCAAACGAAAAAATCATTGTGCAACGTCTCTGAATCCCAACTATTCTTTCAGATGACAATCAATCTAGCTTCGACTTTTCGGTCTCGCCTGGCGCTGGCCGACCCCGCACCGGTGGCGTTCCATCGAAGCGACCTCGGCGAGACCAACGGAGTCCGCCGCGAGCGGATCGAGTACCATGGTCTCGAAGGCGATGTCATCCCGGCGTTCCTGTTCACGCCGACCGATCGCCCAGTGCTCGGCGCCGTGGTCGTCTTCCACCAGCACAACGGACAATTCCATTTCGGGAAGAGCGAGGTCGCCGGTGATGTCGGTGACCCGTATCAGGCCTTTGCACCCGCGCTCGCGCGACGAGGTCTCGCCGTCCTGGCTCCCGATTCCATCACTTTCGAGGACCGACGGGGGGCTGTGCAGGGCGTCGAGCCGGAACACTACGATTGGCTGCGACACTACAGCGCGTTGGCCTACCGGGTGCTCGACGGCGACACCCTGATGCGAAAGTGCCTGGATGACGCGCAGCGCGCATTGAGTGTGCTCATCGACGCCACCGGAGTGGACGAGCGATGCGTGGGCATCGCCGGTCACTCATATGGCGGCTACACCTCGCTCTATCACGCCGCCGTCGACGCACGATGCCGGTTCGTATGCATCAGCGGTGCGGTGTGCAGCTTCGAAACGCGACGCCGTGAAGGCACCGGCATCACGCTGTTCGAAACCGTACCAGGTCTCGCGCGCGACCTCGAGACCCACGACATCCTCTCCGCCATCGGTCCTCGGCCGACCTTCGTGGTCTCAGGCACCGAGGACAAATACTCACGGGACGCAGACCAGGTTGTCGCCAAAGTCGCCGGCCACTTCATCACCCAGCTCCGTGTCGATCGTGGCCACGCGCTCGATCAGGAGCGGTTCGATGCGATCGTGGAGTGGCTTGTACACCAGGTGAGCGAACACCGGTAGTGAGTCGACCACTCGCCGATCACGGCGGGCTGCGGTAGGTCATCTGACAACTATGCTGCTCTTCAGCCTCGGTTCCTGGCGACCGCATCGGCGAGCGCCCGGCAGCGCTGTCCGCAACTGAGCGCCCGATGAACTGGAAGCACCGTTCCACCGCACCGCGTGGAAACACGAACATGATCCGCGCCAGCACTGTGCTCCGGTTCTCCACCGTGATCCAGTTCCGCGGAGGCAAGTAGACAACACTCCCAGCCGGTGCGACATGCGCCGTGTCGTTCAGGAAAAACGTGACCTCGCCCTGCTGCACGATGAGCACTTCCTCGTCGAGCTCGTGACGATGGCGCGGCACCCGGCTGCCCGGCGGCAGTTCTTCTGCGCCAACAAACAGGTAGCCTGCACCGGTCGTCGACGGCCCCACCTTGAGACGCATCGCACGCCCATCGGGCAGGATGCGCCGCTCGCCTTCGTCCGGACGCACCACCTGCGGCTTTGCGCCAGTGTGGAGATTCGCGGTGACCTGCCCTCGTGCGTCCGAAGCAAAGACGAGCATTGCAGAGACAGCGAGCAACAGTCCAGTGGTTCGAGTCCGAGCAGCGTTCATGGATGCATTCCGGATGCAGGGTTCAAGACATTCCTTCAAGTCGTGCGTGGCTTGACCAACAGATAGTTGAGATGCGCCCGCACTTCGGGCCACTCACCACGGGAGAGACTGTACATCACTGTGTCGCGAATGGTGCCGTCGCGCCGCAGCACATTGCCACGAATCACACCGTCCTTCTTCGCACCCAGCCGCTCGATCGCACGCTGGCTTTCGATATTGAAGTTGTCCGTGCGCCATCCCACCACATTGCAGCCGAGCGTATCGAAGGCGTGCGTGAGCATGAGCAGCTTGCAGGTGGTGTTCACATGCGTGCGCTGCGTGCGCTTGGCATACCACGTGTAGCCGATCTCCACGCGCTTCACGTCGGGCAGGATGTCGTGATAGCTCGTGGAGCCCAGCACGATGCCGCTGGCTTTCTCCACCACGGCGAAAGGAAAGCGATGTCCCTGCTCGCGCCCTTTCAATGCCGTCTCGATGTAGGTCCTCGTCTCGTCGGGCGCCGGCACCGAAGTAATGCGCAGGTTCCACAACTCGCCATCCGTGGCCGCGGCACGAAGGCCCGCTTCGTGATCGAGAGTGAGCGGCACGAGCTGAACGTCGTGCGATGTGAGAACGACGGGTTCGACAAAGGACATGGACATCCCTGCAGGGAAACGGGACACTTGACGTCAATAACCATCTGGTTATCATAACCATATGGCTATGGACAGATCATGATGACGGCGGCCGAACGTCTCGACGCCACCTTCGCCGCCCTGGCGGACTCCACGCGCCGCGCGATCCTCGCCCGGCTCGCCCAGGGAGGCGCGTCGGTGGCAGAACTCGCGGAGCCTTTCGCCATGAGCCAGCCGGCGATTTCCAAGCATTTGAAGGTACTGGAGCATGCCGGCCTCATCTCCACCGTGCAAGACGCGCAGCGCCGGCCGCGCAAAATCGAAGGCGCCAGACTCGGCGAGGCGACGGCCTGGCTCGAGGAATACCGGCAGTTCTGGGAGAGCCGCTACAGCGCGCTCGATGAACTGCTCAGCGAACTGCAGGCCAAGTCTCCCACCAAGCCCGCCAAATCCAAACGTCCTCCCAGGAGAACCCGGTGACCACCCCCAGCAACACCACCACGCAGGTTTCGCTGCCCAGCGATACCGAGGTGCACGTCACGCGCGACTTCAAGGCGCCGCGTGCGCTGGTCTGGCAAGCGCACACCGATCCCGCACTCTTCCAACGCTGGATTGGCGGCTACCCGGGCTGGACGATGCCCGTCTGCGAAATGGATGTCCGTCCCGGCGGCAAGTATCGCTGGCGCTGGCGCTCAGAAGATGGCAACGAGTTCGGCTTCTACGGTGAATTCCGTGAGGTCGATGCCCCTGACAAGATGGTGCAGGCGGAGTTCTACGATCCGGGCACCTTTGGCGGCGCCATGCCCACCACACCGACAGTCACCAGCACCAAGTTCACGGAGCAGAATGGCATCACGACATTGGTCGTGGTGATCACGTACGGCACAAAGGACGAACGCGATGCGGCCATCTCCACCGGCATGACCGACGGCATGGAGATCAGCTACGCACGTCTCGACGCGCTGGTGGCGGAACAGCAGGGAGAGGCTACTGCCGAGTCAGTGTAATCGTGAAGCGCGCGCTGCCCGCAGTCTGATCAACGACAGTGAGTGCACTGCCACTCACTGTCCAGCTCAGGTCTCGCACAAATGAGTCCGCCGTCTGCTGGAACCGTACGGTATTGTCGGTACGCACCGCTGAACCAGCCATACTCGCTGTGAACGCCGAGCCGCCGGTGACGCTGGCCGGCAGCGTGAGCAAGCCGTTCGTCGAGTTGTCCGCCGCGATGGCCAGTGTCATGGTACCACCTTGCGCCAGCGCGTCGATGGCAGATTGCCCGGTGGGAGTGACACGGAAGGTGGTGGCGCGATAGGTGCCGGCGAGCGTGGTGTTCTCGGTGGTCTTGTCATCACCACAGGCCGCGAGGACTCCTGCGGCGGCAAACACGACGGGAATACGGCGAAGCGCGGATCGCAATCGAAGCATGGCAGTTGCGGGGCGGGAGGAACAAGACCTGCGGGCAACCATTGCTTCGCGCTACTTCAGTAAGCCGACCAAAGTTCCACACCACAGCCAACAACCAGTGTGTTATGGCGAGCGTGCATCCCGCTTCGGACAAAGTGTGGCAACGGCCCGCCGATATGTAGGCGGCGGCGGTGCCAGTCCGAGGAACTCTATACCGAGAAACACCTCCAGCTCCGTGCGGCACCCTCGTTCTACAGGAACGTCCACGACAATGCGAGAGTAGCCGGTGCGTCTCACGGTGACGCCATAGGTACCAACCGCCAATGCGTCGAAATAGAAGATTCCCAGCGAATCCTGTCGAGTAGCCTCCAGCACACCTGCACCATTCGGCGCGGCTATTTGCACCAGTCCTTGCGGGACCAATTGCATGGGGCGATCAGCAGATCGAACAATGACGGTCAACTGGCCCTGCGCGCCCGCGAAGAGCGCAGTGTCGACGACAGCCCAACTTCGTCGGACCAACTCTACGGACGAGCGAGACGGTTCTGATGCCTTCGGCGAATGCATCGGTGCGCAGCCAAGAATGGCGGCGTACAGCATAGACAATATGCCACGACCCACATAGTGAACTCTGCAGTGGCAGATCATCAAACCGACTCGACGACAACGTGCGGTGCCATTCTCGTCAGCGTCGCTATGAATTCGTCGCGTTGACGGGGTGAGATGATGGCCACCCTGCCTGCACCATACTGAAGCTCGAGACGGTGCAGTGAGAGCGCGGGCGCCGCGTCCAGTCGATTCGTCGGCCGGATGCGCTGAAGCAACGCGAGAGGCACCGATTCGCGGAACGGTCCGCTCCGGATGCGCAGTTCGTCTGCGGTGGCCGCATAGGAGGTATCGACGAACAGCCACATCGAGCCGAGCAGCGCGAGGAGCATCATGAGTGTCGACAGTACCAGGCCCTTGGTGATACCCTGCTGCATTCTGGTACCGAGCGCGGCAAGGGCAGCAACAAGAGGCACCATCACCACGACGACCAGCCAGAGATCAATTCGTGATTGAAATCGGATTGTTTCCATAGAGACCTCCAACCGACAAGATGGTTGTCAGCAATGCGCATCGCTAGCGCGTGACACTCGATGTGATGCGTTCGTATCGATGCAGTGAGGAGCCAGAGCCCAGCGTCAACCATTCACCATCGACGGTGAAGTCGCGCTCATCGGGGACCCGTTGACACATCGGCTCGCAGGTGATGTCCGATGCGCGCACCATGGAATCGCTGAGGTAGTAGCTGAACTGACTATTCGTGCGAGTGGTATCGCGCAGTCCAGTGCTGAGATCATGTCGTGAATACCTGGATTTCCACTCGCCAGAACCATCACCACGAAGCACGATGGTGTCCGCCAGCGTCCAATATTCCGTTGCGAAGGCCACGTGTGTCACAGCCGGAACATGGCTCCCGCCGACAGTGCGCAGAACGAAGACGCCATCGAACGGATTCGGCTCGATGGGCTTTCCACAGCCGCTGGCGAACAACACCAATGCGCCGCCGAGCGACAATAACCGTTGCATTCGAGAGCAGAGAATGGTCATCGGGCGCCTCCGTGTTCCCCGTGCGATCTCAGGATTTCTTCCCTCGGGTCCGGCCGCCGTGAGCCACATCGCACTGTTGGGCCTGCAGTCTCCGGGTTGGCCGGAAGCTGAATCGCAATGGCATTCCGCAACGGCTACGTCCCTTCAAAGAGGCGGCGAAACGCCGGACCCCCGCGTCGGGGTCGCAGCGCACACCAGCGCACCCGGCGGTGCAATCGTGCACCGACTGACCAATGCGGGTGAGTTGGAGGAGTGTATTCATGACCGCCGCTCACGCATTACACCCACATTCGTTCCAGCCCTGCCGCGCGGCGTGCGTCGGCCAGGTGTCCACGGTGCATATGCCAGTGGTCGGCAACATACTGCAGGCACAGACGATAGGTGCCGAACGTATCCTCGAAGCCTTCCGGCACTCTCGCGCTCGTCTTGTCGAGATCGTCTTCCGACAGCGAGTTCAAAAGCGACAGGGTCGACTCACGCATCTCACGACAGGTGGCAAGAACGTCGTCGAAGGGCGGAAACTGACCGATGTCTCCACTCACCTCCACGCCGTCGAAGCGTTCCTCCCATTGAGATAGAGGGTTCTTTTTCCCCAGCATGAATGTTTGGACGACCAACGCCTCGACGTAGGCCAGATGGCCGAGTGTCCACAAGGTGTGGCAGCCTCCGTTCCGGGTGGGGAACGTCACGCAATGATCGCGCATCTCTTCGACGCGAGCCAGCACGCGATCTCGGCTCTTGTTCAGGTTGTCGCGTACGAGATCTATGGACAGCATGATCAATACTCCAGGAACCTGTTCGCACGTCATCTCGGCTTCGCGACGTTCCACCGCGGAGCAAAGCGACTACAAAGTCCGCGTCAGTCGCGCACACGGCGGTAGTGCACCGCGATCACCCCATTGCTGAGCGGTGCTGACGAGACCAACTCGAGCCGCCGTGTGCTCGGTAACCCACTCTCGTGCAATTTGGGGCCGTGACCCGCGATACGGGGATGGATGAGAAACTTGTACTCGTCGATCAGATCCAGTCGGTCCAGCTCGGCCGCAAGCTTGCAACTACCGAGCAGCACACCCGCTGGCGTGGCATCCTTGAGCTGCTGCACCCCCGCGCGAAGGTCCCCGACCACGCGATGACTATTGGTCCACGGAAAATCCGAGCGCGTCGAGGACACCACGTACTTCGGTTTGTCCTCCAGCGTGACCGCCCAATCGCGAATGGCAGGCGGCGCCTCCACCTCGCCGCGGGCCACCAGTGGCCAGTAGACCTCCATCATTTCGTACGTGACGCGCCCCCACAGCATCGCCCCGCTTTCGGCCAGGAGATTGGTGAAGAAGGCGTGTGTTTCGTCATCGGCGATCCCTTCCTGGTGGTCGACGCAGCCGTCCAGGGTGACGTTCATGCTGAAGGTGAGCAGTCCCATATCAGTTCAACGTGTGGTTTCGGTTGAAACGCCGGTGTTGATGAGTGGCGGACGCGTGAGCGCCACCAGGAGAAGAAATCCACCAAGGGCATCCCCACACCGCGCGGCCCAATCGGCCGTGTACCAAAGGGCTGCTTTGCCCTGTAACGCCGGGTCGACTGTGTCCTGATACCCAATGGAAGAAAAATCGGCGTAGAGTGAACCGAGCCATGTGGTGCTCACGACGCCGCCCAGGGCAAACAGGATAAACGCACTGAGCAGCAAGACTCGCCGTCGGGTCCGCCAGTTGGCGATCAACGTCGCGATGAACAGTGCCCCGGTAATGGCTGGCATGATCTGCCAGAACGCACTGCTGTCGTATCGGTACGGCCCTTCCAACAGAGCGAGCGACCGGGGAGGCGCGGCACTCACCACGCGACCCACGACCGCGAGGGCAAAGACTCCGGCGCCGATCTGAATGCCGTAGCTTGCCGCGACGGCGATCAAGGTGGCGTTTGACCAGACGACCCTTCGCATCAACACTCCTGTTGTGGATGCCTGCGACCCCATAGCCACGGAACACGCCTACTCGCGTGTACTCCGCAGTCGCTCCAATCCATCGAGAATCAGTTCCAGCCCAAACGAAAAGTCCAGCGTCCCGTCGTGCGAACCATCTGCCACGCGCGCCGTCATCTCGTGCATGTAGGGGTACACATGGGCGGGTAACATGGGCAGGTAGCCCGCCGCCGCGGACGCGTACTCTTCGGGGTTCACGGGAAAGTTCTGCTGCTGCAGCGTGAACGCATAGATGTAGTTGTCCATGGCATTCCACGCGCGATCCGTCTCGAACCAGGTAAAACCGGCCTCGCGCAGCGTGGCGAGCGTTGCCTCGATGTAGCCCAGCATGTTGGGGCCAGCACTGATGCGCGACAGGATGAGCATGGGCGCCCATGGATGGACCGTCATCACCGCCAGCGCCGATGTCGCGCGCGCACGCAGGGCGGCTTTCCAGTCGCCATCCCGCGTAGGCAGCGTGATCTCTCCGATCACGGTATCGACCATGCCGTCGAGCAGTTCGTCCTTGTTCGCAACGTGATTGTAGAGCGACATCGCTTCGACCTTGAGCGTCGTGGCGAGCTTGCGCATGGAGAGCGCCTCGAGCCCCTGACGATCGGCGAGCTTGATGGCGGCACGAAGTATGCGCTCGCGACTCAGCGGCGCGCGTCGGGGGGAGGACATGCGAGAGACGCTAAAAGCACTCCCGATGCAGGGCAAGCAATGATCGCAGTTGACCGTCATAAACGTACAGTGTACGTTTGCACTTACAGCGTATGTTATCCAACCCCCATTGCCGCCACCTTTGATGCGTCTTTTCCTTCCCGCGCTCGCCGGAGTGCTGTCTTTTGCCGCCCCCGCCTCCGGGCAGCCGGCACCGTCGTTGGCAGACACCAATGCCGCGAAAACTCCGCGCTGGCACGTCGGTCTCACCGCCGATGCCGGTCAACCGGTTGGTGACTTCAAGCGGAACGTGAACAACGCGGCGGGGGCGACAGGCCACGTGTTGCTGCGGCTCGACCGATCCGGCCAGGCGTCACTGCGGTTGCAGGGCGGGTGGCTGAACTACGGACACGAGAGCCAGCGCAGTTGCCTGGGCACCGCGCCGCACTGTCGCGTGGCCGTGAACCTCACCACGGCCAACGGGATCTTCTCGCTGGCACTGGGGCCGCAGTTCGCGGTGCCTCTTGGACGGGTCCGGCTGTATGGGTACGGACTTGTCGGCATGAGTCGTTTCGCGACCCTCAGCGGACTCGGCGGCGGCTTGGTTCCGGATTTCGTGGCCGCTGACGAAAACTTTGGTGATGGCGGCGCGGTATGGACTGGCGGAGTTGGCCTGCAGGTGCCCGTGCACCGCAGCACCAGCATCGACATTGGTATCGGCTATGAGCGCCACGGTGAACGGGACTACCTCCTCAAGGGTGGACTGACCGATCAACCTGATGGGTCACTCGGTTTCGACATCCAGCGCTCGAAGGCCAACCTGTACGCCATTCGTATTGGCCTCACCACGGCGATCCGCCGAAAGCCTCGTCCGTCTACTGCTACACGATGACATCTCTCATGAAAGCAGCGGTGTACCGCCAGTACGGCCCCGCGGACGTGGTCACCATCCAGAATTGGCCAAAGCCCGTTCCGGGTCCGAATGACGTACTGATTCGCATGCGCGCCTGCACCGTGTCGTCGGCAGACTGGAGAATTCGCAGTTGCAGCATGCCCTGCGGCTTCGGTGTGGCCGGGCGACTGGCGTTTGGTATCACCGCACCGCGTCAGCCGATTCTTGGCAGTGAACTGGCTGGTGACGTCGTGGAAATTGGTGCCGCCGTTCGCAACGTCGCTGTCGGCGACGCGGTCGTGGCATTTTCTGGTGCCAAGCTTGGCGCTCACGCCGAGTACCGCTGCATGCGCGCCGACGCCGTGATCGTGCGCAAACCTCCGGCACTGTCCTATGAGACGGCGACAGCACTCGCCTTTGGCGGCACCACGGCGCTGGATTTCTTCCGACGCGGTGCACTGCGAGCCGGAGAACGCATACTGATCAATGGCGCGTCGGGTGCCGTTGGCTCCGCGATGGTGCAACTCGCTGCCCAAGCCGGCGCGGAGGTCACGGCGGTGTGCAGTGGCGCCAATGCCGAGGCGATGCAGCAGCTCGGCGCCGCACACGTGGTGGACTACACACGCGTCGACTTCGCAGGGGCAGGCAATCGCTATGACGTAATCGCCGACACCGTGGGCAACTCACCGTACTCACGTGTACGCCAGGTCCTCACATCACACGGGCGCCTGCTGCTGGTACTGGCCACGCTGCCAGAGATGCTCCGTGCGCCATGGGTGAACATCACGTCGCGGCATCGTCTTGTTGCCGGCCCGGCGGCCGAGCGCGTGGACGACCTGCGCACCCTGGTGGATATGGCAGTGGATGGGCGCTTCACACCATTGATTGATTCCTGCTTCACTTTCGACAAGATCGCCGCGGCCCACGCACGCGTGGACAGCGGACGAAAACGTGGAAGCGTTGTGGTCACCGACATCTGCTGAGCGCGCGGCCGGCCTGTCGCCAACGGCAATAGCATCTTTCATCGACTACGCGCTAATGAAGCTGCTGGCGGCTCAGGTGCTGATCGATCCGTCTCTTGTTCTCCTGCTGGAGAAGGGAGGGATAGGCATTGAGCATCACATTCGGGATGATCATGCCGAGACCAAAAACGAGACTGACATTGAAGCTCTGATACCATGCAGCGGCGGCCACGAAGAGAAACCCGATCAAGTGGTTGATCTCGGCGATGGTCATTTGATGGCGGACCGAAACCCAATCGGTGCGCTTGCCTTCCATCCTGATACTCTGATTCAGGAACCTGAAGAAGCTGTTCTTGACGATCCACTTGAACTGTTCGATTCCGAGGACGCTGTTCACGGCTTTGCTCGGAATGAAATTCAGGTGAGACAGTTTTTCGAAGTAACTGGTCTTTTGCAGCAGGGCGCCGCCCAGAATTCCGACCACCCACGAGATCATGCAGAGGGAGAGCCCATAGGCGAAGCCGCTGAGCAGGTGCTTGGCCATCATCGGTCAGACACGGACCGTAGCCGGAAGTCCCGGCCCAGCGCACGACTGACCCCGGCCTCCAGCACCTCGTCTCGTCCGGCGCGAATCCCCGCCACCGTGGGACGCACCACCAGATCGGGCACAATGCCAATGCGCTGGGTGGGCTTTCCGTCGGGATAGAACACACCGATGCCGCTGATCATGCCTTCCGCGCCTCCCGGCAAGGGAATCCGTGACACGTTGCCATCCGCTCCAGCTGTCGTACTGCCCACCACGATGGCTCCCGGTGCGACGCGGAACGCCATGGCGGTATTCCGCCTGGCTCTGCGAGACTTCATCCACCAGAATGACCACGGAGCCGGTGAAGCGCGGTGTGCGCGGCGCGTGCGACACCGTGACCGTCCAGCGAAATGCGCCCGGATTGGCCGCGTCGCCCGCCGTGATACGGGCGAAGGGGGTCGCGCCGCCAACCAGGTGTCCGCCGAGGGCGAACACCATGAACTCGTTCGGATAGTTGCGAATGTCGATGACCAGGACGGACGCCCGCTGTGCCTGCTCGATATAGCTGGCGGCATTGGCCGCCACGACAGACGACAGCTTCAGGTACGCGACACTGTCGGTGAGCATCTGAAACGTCGGGCCCGGCAGGTCATGCACCACGCCGCGAGACCGGTTGAGTGACGCAATGGCCACGCGGTTCACGGACTTGGTGAAGGCGCCCGAAGGTCCGACACCAGCAAGCGTGACTGGTCCGGTACCCCTGGTCAACGCGCGTGCGATATCGCGAAGTCGCGTGGGTTCATTGGACGCCGGGAAGTACGGCCGCAGGGAGTCCACCAGAGCGGCCACCGAGAATTCGTCGATACGCTGAATCTCATCGCCAATGCTGATCCCGGTGGCCGGCCCGAGTGTTGCATGAGAGTAGTCGGTGACGATCAGCCTGTTTTCGACGAAGCGCAGTGTGAGCGGTGCCTCCGAGGTACCCGATGGCGGTTGCACCCGGAGGTCGCTCCAGAGATTGGCATGGGTATCGTGGACCCGACCAATGAGCCGGATCAAGGCGAGCCGGTAGTGGTCCCCAGTCAGCGGACGCATCATCACCGGGATGAACTCGACGAGCACACCATCCCAGTCCTCGTTCATCACATCGCGGTACGGGAACCAGTATTTGATGATGTTCCAGAAGCGAAAGAGGGCGAGCAGGCGATATCCCGCGTCCGGCGAAGACAGGTTCGCATAGCGCTGTTCCGCCGAGAAGTCGGGATTCTCCACGTTCGGCACGAACGCGACATAGCGTTGCGTTGGTGCGGCCAACCGATTGCGATGGATGCTCCTGAGCCGGTCACTCAGAGCAGATCCGAGATTCGTTGCATCCTCGATCCATGCGTTGTCCGCCGGCAACTGCACGCCATTGGGCATCGTGGCACACACGCTGCAGGCAGGCACGCTGCCAAGTGCATCGAGCCAGGTGACGATCGCCGCGCTGGCTCGCGCACGATCCGGCGCTGCCAGCACCGACGGGAGCGCGCGGAAGAGCGCGTAGTCCCAATTGACCGTGCCATTGACGACCGCAGGATGATGGTACTTGGCAAAACCCCACACCTTGGCCAGCAGGGCCACATTCGCCACCTGCGCCGACGAAAGCTCCCGATCCTCGAGGCGCGAACCCAGATCGAATTCGCGGTCGACTGTACTGGGGGGCGCTGGCGCATCACTCTCGAGTGCGTTGTTGCACCCTGCAGCCAGGCATATCAGTGCGACACACGTCGTGGCCAACCATCGCAGAATCATTCGTTTTTGCATATGCCCTCCTGTCCAGTGATCAATGGCGTGGCGCCAAACAGCGGCCGGGAAAGCCAATCGGCCCAGCAAGAACTCAGTTCATAATGGGGGATCGCGCAACACCGTGCCATGTTCCACAATCAGGCGCCATCGCCCGTTCTCGCGAAGCCATGTGGTGGAGTACCGTTCGCGAAAGGCAAAACGATTCGCGTCGACCTGCGCGCGCCCACTGAACTGACCGATGACAATAGCGGTGGTGCCATACACGTGGATGTCCACGCTGTCACTCTTCCCCTTGACGAGATCGACCTTGCCGGATGTGAGCGCCGCGATCTGTGCGGCACGTGAGCGCAGCTCACCGCTTGGTCCGAGGTATTTGAAGTCCTGGTGATAGATGGAGTCGAGCGCGACGGAATCGGCGTCGAGCAGCGCGCGATCGTAGGCCGCATTGAGGGCGCGTAGTGTGGTTGCCGGGTCCTCACCCGGGGCTCCCGAACACGCCGCGACCGCCACGGCAAAGACAAGAAGCAGAAGGGCGTTCATCGGCGATCCATGATGGCCTGATATCGCTGCACGACCTCACCCGCCTGCCTCCTCGCATCTGTCGCAATCGGGACACGCAGCGTCTCCGCTGTGCGCTGAGTACTCATTGTCGCGCTCGACGTGCGCACGGCCGTCGTCAGCACCGTCGCGAACTCGATCGATGGGGGATCGGAGGCGATGTAGCGCACGTCCCGCACGCGTCTCCCCCTGGTCTTCGACAACGGGAAATAGCCGTCGCCAATCAACACATCATCCTCGGAGAAGATAACTTCCACACCCCCTGCTTTGCGCTGGTAGTGGACGAAGACGATCGGACACAGCTGATGAGCGCCAAGAGCACGGCGTTTCTCACCGGATGGCGCACGCCACCGCTTCTCGTTCGTGCTCCACTCATTGACTCGTCTCGTTCACGACCTTGCCATCGAAGAGGTTCACGGTACGGTCGGCGTGTTCGGCATAGCGATGATCGTGCGTGACCATGCAGATCGTCGCGCCGTTGCGATTGAGCTCGCGCAGCAGTTCCATGACTGCCTCACCATTCGCCGAATCGAGGTTGCCCGTGGGCTCGTCCGCGAGCAGGATGACCGGATCGCCCGCGACGGCGCGCGCCACCGCCACACGCTGCTGCTGACCACCCGAAAGCTGGGCCGGAAAGTGTTTCGCGCGATGTGACATGCCAACACGCTCCAGGGCATGGGTCACGCGCTGCTTCCGCTCGGCCGCATCCATGTCACGATACGTGAGCGGTAGCTCGATGTTCTCGTACACCGTGAGCTCACCAATCAGGTTGAACGCCTGAAATATGAAGCCGATCTGACGATTGCGTACCCGGGCACGGTCGGTCGGCCCCAGCGTCGCCACCGATTCGCCGGCGAGCAGGTATTCGCCACCGTTCGCCGTATCGAGCAGTCCGAGAATCGACAGCAAGGTCGTCTTGCCACACCCCGACGGACCGGAGATGGCGACATACTCGCCCTTTTGGATTTCGAAGTGCACATCGGCCAGCGCATGCGTCTCCACCTCTTCCGTGTGAAACACCTTCCTGATGCCGCGCATGCGGATCAGGGGATCTCCCTTCGTTTCCATCGCTCGCTCCTATTTGATCTTGACCTTCTCGACACTCACGTACGGCGTCATATCCGAGAGAATCACGCGGTCACCGGCATCGAGCCCCCGGATGACCTCCACACTGTTCACGGCGATGCGCCCCAGCTCCACCTGCACGCGTACCGCGGCGCGGCCGTCGTCCACCAGCTTGAACAGACTGACCGTGCCCCCGCCTGCACCGAAGGCAGGGCGGCCGGTGTGCAGCACGTTGCTGATCTTCTCGATGATCACCGTGCCATCGACGCTCAGGTCGGGCACGGCACCGCTGGGCAACGCACCGTCGAGTGCAACGTCGATGGTGACCGTGCCGCCCTGAGCACTCGGGTCCTTGCGATTCACATGCCCGGGGATCAGACCATTTCGTGTGTCGATCGACGCGCGCTGTCCGATCTGGATGTCCTTCGCCTGTGACTCAGGCACACGCAGGACCGCCTTGAGCCTTCCAGGCTGAACAACGCGGGCCAGCGTGGTGCCTTCGGGCACCCATTGCCCGAGCTGCAGGGTGAGATCCTGCACCACGCCGGCTTCCGGCGCGCGCACCTGCAGTGACGACAGACGACGCTGTTGGTTCGCGGCGATCGCTTCGAGCTGCTTCACCTGCGACGACTGCATCTCGACCTGCGCGTCGATCGCCTGCTTCATGAGCGCGAGACGTTCCTGCTCCACCCGATAGCGCGTGCGCATTTCGTCCACCGCGGCTTTCGCGCTGTTCGACTCGAACGGCGACACCAGCTTCTGCGCCGCCAGCGAATCGGTGGCGCGCGCGACCTGCGTGGCGTTCACGAGCTGGGTGTTCATCGACGCGAGTAGCCCTTCCTGCGCGAGGATCTGACTGCGGAGATTCGTGCGCAGGTTGAGCAGGTCGATCTGCGCCTGCCGCACCTGCTGCTCCGCCTGCATGGTCTGGATTTGCAGATCGGGGTTAGAGAGGCCGAGCAGCAGGTCGCCTGTCCGCACGTTCTTGCCGGATTCCGCTGCCAGCCGCTCCACACGCGCCGACGCCTGTGCGGTGATGAAACGGATCTGCTCTGACACGAGCGTGCCTGGCGCGCGCACATCACGCACGATGTCACCACGCGATACGGAGTCGATGAGCAGCGTTGAGCGCTCCAGCGTCGGCGACGCCGGATCGAGACGCGCCAGCAACACCGCCACCGTCGTGAAGGCGAGCACACCGGCACCGATGGCGATGTTGCGGCCCGTCTTCTTCTTGGGTGCGCGAATGATGTCCATCAGCCGTCCGCCCGCAGTGCTTCGGTCGGCTGAATCCTGAGCGCACGCCATGTGGGGACGATGCAGGCGATCAGGCACACAGCGAGCATGAACACCGAGTACAGGAGGGTCCCGGCGAGGGCACGCGGCGTCGCATCGTCGTTCGTGATCGCGGTGAGTACGCCGCCGGCAACCACACCGAGCGCCACCTGCTTGAGCGGCCGTGCAAATACGGCCGCCACAACACGTCGCGGGGTCGCCCCCAGTGCAACGCGGATACCAATCTCCCGCGTGCGTCGCGCGACGGTGAACGACATCACGGCGTAGATGCCCGCCATGGAGAGCAGCAACGCCACCACACTCACAACCGAAACCAGTCGGACCCAGAAGGTCATGAACTGAATCGCGGGATCACTGAGCGTGTCCATGCGCGCGACGTTGTCGATACGCAGCGTGGGGTCCACCGCGCTGGCTACAGCGCGCAGTCGCGGGCCGAACGCCGCCGCGTCACCGCGGACGTGCACCGCCACGTACAGCGGCACATCGGCATCGGTCGCAAGCGGGCGGTAGATGCCCGCGACCTTTGGATCCGATGCCTTGGACATTCCGAGATCAGGTACCACACCGACAATCTCGTGCCACGGGCCCGGCTCCCACTCCCCTGAGCGCGGCCGTTGCACATCGTACCGATTGCGAAGACGACGGCCAATCGGATTGCGTCCGCCGAGTACCAACCGGACGAACGACTCGTTCACCATCACGACGCGACTGCGGTCACCATCGACTCCGGCGGGGCCGGTGCCGGCCACCATGTCGCTCTCCTGAAACGCACGACCGGCGAGTACACGGGCACCCAACACATCGAAGTAGTCCACGTCGACTTCCGCCGAACTGGTTCGATAGCCGCCCGGGTATCCCGGATTCTCAGGCGCCGCGCCACCGGCATCCACGTCGATCATGCGCGGCGGATGGTCCATGCGCGGCAATCGGTCGGCCAGCGTCACGCCCACCACGCCAGACTCGGCGAGCAACCGTCGCTCGAGTTCGCGCAGTATCGTCTGCCGACGTGCAGCGAACGCGGCAAACGACGTGTCGGCGCCCGGCGGAAGATCGCGGTCGAGTGCGATGCGCGCGGACAGATACTCCGCCGCTGGGAAGTCGGCGACCATCGCGCGGGTATCCGCCGCATCGCGCGCCACACTGTACGCGACCACAGGGAATCCCAGCGTGACCGCAATCTGCGCGACGATCACGGCCGTCCAGATCCCGCCGAACGTGAGCCCTCCGGCTCCTGCGGCTGCCTGCCTGAGTCGCGCCTCCAGACCTCGCGTGACCTTGAGTCCGGGGATCACTCCGGCAACACCCGCGCCGAGCACCGTGAGCCCCACCGCATAGAGTACGGTCCACGGTGACAGCTCGGCGTGAAACCAGAAAGGGAGCGGCTGCCCCGTGTTCGTTTCGATGGCGTTGACCAGCAGGCGCACACCAAGACGGGCTACACCGAGGCCCACCGCCGCAGCGACACCGCACAGTACAAGCGCTTCGGCGAAAAGCTGCGCCAGGATGCGCCCACGCGTTGCACCCAAGGCGTGGCGCACGACGAGCTCACGCTCGCGCGTCGCGGCCCGTGCAAACATCAGCAGCGCGACATTGCCACACACCAGGAGGACCAGCATGAGGAAGAAGCCGTAGCTGGAGCGAGCGAGGAACAACTCCGATCCGTCGATGAGCGCGACCGACTCCGCATACGGCATCACACGCGGACGCAGATGCTGATGCGTGACCGGGAAGTCGGCCGCGGCGCGACGCCCCAGCGCCGTCAGCTCTGTCTGCGCCTCGGCCAACGTGACGCCGGTGGCAAGCTTCCCGAAGACGTGCAGCGAAGGCCCATCACCACGCGCGTAGTCGAGCGGCGACAGCCGAAGCGGCACCCAGAGGCTCTGCGCGACCGGAAATCCGAACCCTTCGGGCATGACACCCACCACGGTGGTTGGTGTGCGCCCGAGCTGCACCACGCGCCCCACCACAGTCGGATCGCCATTGAAGCGGTGCTGCCACACGTCATAGCCGATCACGGCCACGGCCGGCGCAGCTGGTAGTTCATCGGCGTCGGTGAGCACACGACCATACAGCGGCCGATCGGGCGCGATACGAAACGCCGCGGCGCTTATCTCCGCGACCTCGGTGGGCTGCGATTCGCCGTTGCTGGTGACGAGGTTGCGTTGTGCCACGCGATAGGCGCCGAGCTCCGTGACCGACCTGAGCTCCGTGCGCCATGTGGTGAAGTCGTGCAACACACGTGGCTCGGCGCGCCCTGCGGCCGCATCCCAGCTTTCGATCGCCACGACACGGTTGGCATCGGGGAGCGGAAGCCGCGGGAAGAGCGCCTGCCCCGCGAACTCGAACGCGCCGGCGGCCACCCAGATGGCAAATGCGAAGGCGAGTCCGCCGATCAGCGTGAGCCCAGGATACTTGAGGAGCATGCGAATGCCGAGCTTGAGGTCGAGCGTGAGTCCCCCGAGCCAGCGCAGCCCTCGCCCATCGCGCAGCGCTTCCTTGTGCACCTCCACACCACCAAACGCGATCAGCGCCCGCCGCCGCGCCTCGGCGTGCGGCAACCCCTCCTCACGCTCGAGCCGCGCAGTCTCCATCTCGATGTGAAACGCAATCTCTTCGTTGAAGCGCGCGTCGGAGTGTGTGCGGGAGAAGAGCAGTGCCAGACGTGCGCGCAGTCCGTCGATCGCGCTCATGTGGTCCTCAGGACGGCTTCGAGTCCCGCCGTGAAGCGCCGCCAGTTGTCGAGCTCCGTGCCCAGCGCACGGTGCCCCGAGGTGGTGAGCTGGTAGAAGCGGGCGCGGCGGCCATTCTCGGTCACCTGCCAGTCGCTGGTGATGAGCCCTTCTTTTTCGAGCCGCTGGAGCGCCGGATAGAGCGATCCCTGGTTCACCTCGAGGACGCCGTCGGAGATCTGCTGAATGCGCTGTCCGATGCCCCACCCGTGCATGGGCTCGAGGGAGAGCGTTTTGAGGACCAGCAGGTCGAGGGAGCCCCGGAGGACGTCGGTTTGCGGGCGGGGGGACATGCGGAGGGGGGTGAGGCGTGGTTCATCTAGCTGTCTAGAGGAACGTACGGGACCCTCCCCGTGGCGGTTTCAGCGCGACCTCAATGAGTGTTCAAGCGAGCTGAAGCGATGGGGCTCGCCATTGTCGCTTTCGCCCTATGCCCCCGCTCGCGCGCAGCCAGCGACGGCTCGATACGCCACCGCACCACGACCGATCTGCCCATATCGTCGCTGACAACGCCCCAGACATAGTCGCCGCGCATGAAGGTGATGCGTGATTCCGGAGGTGGCTGCACGCTGCCCAGGAGGTATCCGTCTCTGCTGAACACGTCGAAGGCCAGCTGTTCGCGCTTCTCCCGCGTGCCCGGCGCGGGGCCCGCGCCAATCGGCGGGACAATGTCGGGCGATACGGCCGCAGAATCGTATTCCACCGGTGCACCGGCGACCGGTCGTTCAACCCAGATGCGTCCGTCAGCCGCCACGCGAATGTCCGAGAAGAAGGCTTTGACGCGCGGTATCGGCAGACCGTTCCAGGTCCACTGCGGGTTGACCGTGCGCATGTTCGCCGTGACCGCCGCCTCTGACGCGGTACGCTCCTGCGGTGTTGTCGGCACCGGAGAGACGTCGCGTTCGATGCGCAGTGGCCGGTCAGGGCGATGCAGCGTGATCGCGTAGCGATTGCCCACACCACTCACCACGTACCCAAACGGGCTGACGGTCCATCGCGGCTGTGCGGCAAAGGGGACGTTGTCCCCAATCATGGCCCCCACGGAAAAACGCGAGATCACCAGGGCGGGCTCCGGTAGCCAGTATGGGCGCTGAATCGAATCGCGCACCGCGCCGTCGGCGGAGAGCACGACATAGCCTTCATACTTGCCGTTGTAGTAATCCTTGGGCTTGGGCTCCTTCCGAAACCAGGTGACCACATAGATCGCATCGGTGGAGTCGACGAGCAGTCCTCCCGGTCTCGCGACACCCAAGGTGTTGTGATGACCCCAGTGGCCGAGCGAGTGTCCGGTCGAATCGAAGAGCGCCATGCGGAGGTTCTGGGGATCCCAGAGCACGAGGCGACCTCCGGACAGCGGCATGATCCCGTTGGCGGAACGGTATTCGCCTGGGCCCGCGCCACTCCGGCCGATATCGCGCGCAAACCGGCCGCGGTCATCGTACTCTCGCAGCTGAGTGGCAGACTGATCCCACACATACACGCCGCCCCGTGGTGTTGGCACCACGAACCGTATCTCGCCGAGCACGCGGGGATCGTCGTCGTTGGCATCGCCGATGCGCAGCTCTTCCACCAACCGCACCGCCGTCTCGGCGTCGCTCACCGAGTCGGTTCGTACGACCACCGTGTCGCGTGTGGAATCGATCGCAGTCGCCCAGGTGAGCGTGACGACGGCGGCGGTGTCTCCGCTCGCACCTGACGGTGCGGCCGAGGCGTCGCGCTCGCTTTCGGCGGGGGCGCATCCCAACGCTGCCGCGACGGCAACTCCCGTGCAGAGCAGCAAGCATTGCCGCGAAGTGGAGTTGATGGACATTGCGATTCCTGCGAAGGGGGTATTTGGGCCTGGCGTTCGCGTTCCGCAGCAACGCGAGGTGAGATGTCAGCGTCCCTGCGTGGAATCCGCCCCAACTCGAGGGAGTGGACGCGCATCGAGCCGCTTCCAACTGCGCTCCCGGCGCGACACACTGGCCTCGGGCAACGATTCGTCGGGGAAGATGCGCAGGACGTTGTCGGTTGGCATCACCTCTGTTCGCCAGTCGGCGGTACGAAAGAAGATGAAGTAGCGACTCGTGGCGCCGACCATGACCAGTGGTCGGCTCGGAGTTCCGCCATCGACTGTCCCATTCGTCAGTTCGACGACGACGTTGTGACCCTCCCCCCGCATCGCCTGCACGGCAAGAATGCGTTGGTAGCCGTCCGCGCTCACGTAGACCCAGAGCATCCCCATGGCGACCGCCAGGAACGGCGTGAACGGCTTCATTCTCGCGAGCGTGGCGTCGCTGCTCTCCCACCACGCAACCGCCTTCCCTTCTGCGCGGCGCCGAGCCCGCGCGCGCGTCGAATACCGATCGACCGTGCGCAGATACGCCCACGCGAGGCCGGCGGGGAGCACGGTCACGATCATCACCATGGGATCCCGAAACGGCGCGAGCAGAAAATCGCTGGCCTCGGCATAGTCCAGAATGTTGATCCCGAAGTGCCGGTAGCCGAGGACGCTGTGGAACATGCCGATCGCCACCAGGGCGAGGTAGCTCAGGGTCAGCCCGGTACCGAGGTGCTCGACGAGCAACTTGTAGCGAGGAGACTGCGCGGGTTCACTCATCGCAGGCCATGCCTCGCTTCGTTGTTGTACGCCAGGCGCCTGTGACCATACTGTGTTCCCGCGAATGAGGTGTGCGTATTCGACGAAGGTACAGAATACGTCACTGAACGAAGACGCGAGAAGGCCAGCCCCGCCGATAGCAGCGGTCCGCTAGATGGTCGCCCCGTACTCTTGCTGGACCGACCATGGTTCTGAACCAGATTGTTCAATGAGTGCGATCGTGCGAAAAGTGACCGTGAGACCCGCCAGAACCGATGCTATCTCCGCCACGTCGTAGAGGACGCCCGCCGCATTGCGCGGATGTAGCAGCGTGATGTGCGCGCCATGAACTTTGGCTGATGGCCCGAGGATGGCCTGCCGTAGCTGCTGATACTGCTCTTCCCCACGAACTGGACGCAACAGAACGCAGCCGTCGGAAAGGACCTGCGGCTCGCCAAACTGCAGCATGACAGCGAACGCTTCGAGGTTTGCCAGACGTTGGTGAAGGACTTCCCAGGGGGCCAGCTCATCATCTCGACAGAGCGTGACATGCGCCGGGATAATGGCATGCTGGCGCGGATCGAGTCGCTGCCGGATTGGCTCGACGATGGCCCCTTGAGCGGGGGGTAGAAAGAGTGTGAGCTGGCGTCTGTGGAGCAACGTGTCGTGTCCGTAAACTGCTCTGACCTAGCGGGCTTCCCTGATGCCTGGTGTCACGCGAAATCGTGTCGCGAACTCCACGTCATCCTTGTTGCGTGAGATACCCCAGGCGGAATCCCCACGCACACGAAAGATGTTACTCCGCGGCGGCAGCTTCACGCGGCCGAGGAGTGCTCCGTCAGCGGCGTACACGTCGTACACGATCGGGTCGCGGGTGGTCAGGCGTATCGGCGTAGGCACGACATCGGTGCGCAGCGGCGGAAGCTCGTCCTCCGGGATGATCTCGGCGGACTGCGCCACGCGCACCCACAGGCGACCGTCATCACTGACCAGGATGTTGCTGTACGGCGGCTTCGTCGCGGATCACCTGACGTGGCTTCACGCCGACACCGACGATCGTGAAGACGTAGCGATCTGCATACCCGCCCACGAAACCACCATCACTCAGCCGCGTCGTCGTGATGCCCGGCTGAAAGGGGATGGTGAGGAGGGATCTCCTGGAGCCGTCAGGGCTATCCACACGCAACGGTGCCGGCTCAACGCTCGTCCACCGCGGATACGCGACCGAATCGCGCAGTGTGCCGAGCGAATCGAAGCGAATGAATCCAGGAATAGGCATCGGAGGGCCGTTCGCGGCCTCTTGGTGTCCGATCACCGCGTTCAGCGAGATGGTTCCGTCGGTAGCCAGGTGCAGACCGTTTGTCGTGAACATGGGGCCGGCAGGAATCCGGAAGGAGCTCCTGAAACTGCCGTCCGATGCGTAGCGGTTGATACGCGCACCGGCACCGTCCCAAACCAGCAGATCACCATTGTGTGCGAGTGCGAAGCCGTTCACCTGGCCATACTCACCGGGCCCTCCACCCTTCGCGCCGACGGTGCGCACATACTTCCCCGTCGCCGAGTACATGCGAATGAGCCCCACTGTCTGGTCGGCATCGTAGACGAACATCGCGCCATCGCGACCGACGACGATGCCGCCAATGCGACCGAACGTCAGCTCGTCGGCACCGTCTGCCTCACCCACGGCAAGATCCACTGCGAGCGTGCTGACCAGGCTGTCCGGTACATCGCCAGTGATGCGAACCCGTGTCGTATCGCCCGTCGAGTCCACGGCCGTTGTCCAAGGCCGTGAAGCCGTGGCCGTATGCTCACCACAGGCGCTGAGCATCAGAGAACTCAATGAGATTGCTGCAAGCAGAACGCGCATCGTGCCACCGTGGGTGAGAGGACGATCCGTTTATGGCGCGCGCTGCGAGTTCGCATTGCGGGGCGTCCAGGCCGGCGGCTTCTGCCCCATTTGAAGAACGTGCTTTCGGAACACGATCGCCGAGCCGCTCAAGGCGTCGGTCGTGACGAAGGTGATCGGGAGGCCTGGCTCCGCATCGAGAATGAGTTCGGCCGTGAATCCATTCCGGCGAAAGAGTTCGACGGCTTCACGGGCCGCCTGCTCCGGGTCGTCCACCACAAAGCCCAGCGCGGCGCTGGGGGCACCAAGCTTCGCAAGCATCTCCTGGCGGGGATGGTTGACGATCGTACCATTGCTGAAGATGGTGCGCTCGACATCATCGCTGTCAACGCGGAATCGCGGCACGTGACCATGCAACTGCATCAGGTCTTCGAGCGCAATCAAAGCCGGTGTGGATTTGGCGGAGAACACGTGGTAGTCGCGGTCGGGGAAAGGCAGAGGGTTCCGATCGCGCACCAGACTTGTCGTCCATGCAATCAGCAGCAGCCCTCCCACGAGCGCCGGATAGAACACGAGGCTCGGTACTTGCACCGTACTGCTGAACAATCGTGCGCCTGCCATGCGTCTCTCCGGTCACGCGGTGGGGGCTGCTGTGGCCTACGTCGCCTTGGTTTCCATTGCGACACGCGACGCACCTCTCGGGGGCGTTGCAACGGCTCCACTAAGTCAGCTGTCAACGGGTCGAAGCGCAAGTTTCGCGTAGCTGCAGCTGCACACCGCACCTAGCGTGGCCACTCATCTTTACAGCTTTCGAACATTGCCGAAATGTGAATTGGACCTGCGCATAGCCCGCGATGAGCTAGACTCAGGAGGTCATCCGTCCGGCCCTCCTCGCGTCCGCGCGCATGCATCAGCCCCCGCCGTCCGAAACTTCCCGCCAGTCGGCCGTCGTCCCGCCTGAGCCCTCACTGTCAAGTCGGCTCGTCAGAGACCTTCTGGTTGGCCTGGTGGCAGTCGTCCTGCTGATCGTCTTGTCCTTCGCCTGGGTCAACTGGCGCACCAGTCGCTCCGTCGCCGAGACGCTGGACCTCCTGCAGAGTGGTACCCAGGCGATGGCGCAGGACCTCGTCGCCTGGTCCGAGCGCCCACGTTCCCTCCTCATGGTACTCATGGCGATGGTCGAGCGAGTCCCGGGCGGGACAAGTGCCGCGCTGTTCGAGCGCGTAGCCGAGACCATACCGATCGTCCCCAGTGTCATCTGCCTCGGCGCCGTCGACTCGATGGGAAGCTGGCTCAAGGCCCCCGAACGCATCGTCAGCGATCCAGGCCGCCGGCAACAGAGCAGTCCGGCTCTGGCACTCCTTGCCTCACCGTGCCCGACGTCGGTCAGTACTGATTCGCGGCTTGTCGTCGACACGCTCGAATCCAGTGTGCCTGCTGGACGCATCGGAGGCATCGTCACACCAGCCGGCGACACGGGCTACTTCGGAATTCTCATCCTGCTGCGATTGGACGACGCCGCAGCTCGACGCGCATCCTCGAATCCGAGCCGGAGAGAGCGGGCGACCGTGCTGTTTCCACTGGGAGACCATGTCCTGGTGTTTTCGCACCGCGGCAACCTGGACACCAAACCCGCAGCGCGGCGCTATGAGGTCGGACAACTGCCAGAGGTCGTGCGAATCGCGCTCGGCCGGTCCGGACCGGCTCGGCCGGCCAGCGCCCTTGGCGTGGGGCTCGATGGCAACGGGGAAGTCCTCATGGCGGCGCATCCGATTCCCACGCTCGGGATGGTACTGTTTCGCGAGGTCGAACCGACATCGATGATTTCGGACATGCACAATCGCGCGCTGCTCGAAGCGATAGGCACATCCGTCCTGATCATGCTGCTGCTGATCGTCGCGCGCGAGCGGTCGCGTGCCGCGCATGCGCAGAAGGAACGGGATCTGGCACGCGTCCGTTCCGACTTCGTCTCGCTGATGTCGCATGAACTGCGAACCCCGCTGGCCCAGATCCGTCTGTTCGCCGAATTGCTCGCTGCGGGTCGGATGGCAACACCCCGTGATGCGACTCGTGGGCTCGGCATCATTGCGAAAGAATCGCAACGCCTCGGGCTGCTGGTTGAGAACCTGCTTGGCTTCGCGATGCCGCGTTCAGACTCCAACGAGCGACGTGTTCAACGGGTGGATCTGGAACTCGAAGTGCGTCACGCTGTCGACGCCTTTGCCCCGATCACGGCGGAACGTCGGGCGCACATTGCGCTGTCACCGTCGGTCGATGGCACTCTGCACGCGTTGATCGATCACACGGCGCTTAGGCAGATCATGAACAACTTGCTGGACAATGCGCTCAAGTACGGGCCCCCAGGTCAGACGGTGACGGTTTCCATCCTGTCACACGAAGACACCATCCGCGTACTCGTGGATGATGAAGGGGCCGCGATCGCGCCAACGGAACGTGAGCGCGTTTTTGCGCCATTCGTGCGAACACGAGCCGCGAGTGCGAGCGGCGTTCCCGGTTCGGGCATTGGATTGGCCGTAGTACGGCAACTCGCAGAGGCCCATCAGGCCGCCGTCTGGATGGAGACGGCGCCGGGCGGCGGCAATCGCGCTGTGCTCGAACTGCAGCGAGCACACACCTCACGCAGCGACCCGAACCGATCGCCCCACGAGGACATGTCCTCCGACACCGCGATGAATTCAGTCCCTCACACGCCACGTGATATGCCCGCATACGTGAAGGACGACACCCTTCTCGACACGCGCGGATACAACTGATGACAGCCGCGACGCTTCTGGTAGTGGAAGACAATGCCGATCTGGCGTTCGGACTCGAGCAGGCACTGTCGGGCGCTGGGCATCGCGTGCTCATCGTGCACGACGGCGACGCCGCGCTGGAACGGGTGCACGACGTACCGATCGACTTGATCATTCTGGACCTCATGCTGCCACATCGCGACGGGTTCGCCACCTTGCGGGCGTTGCGGGGCCGCGAGTGGCGCGGACCGGTGCTGGTGCTCACTGCCCGCTCCGCCGAGTCGGACAAGGTACAGGCATTCTCATTGGGAGCCGATGACTACGTCACGAAACCATTTGCGCTCTCCGAATTGCAGGCGCGGGTGACAGCGCTGCTGCGCCGAAGCGAGCAGTCGGTGCGCGAGGTGTGGCGCTTTGGCGATGTACTCGTGGATCCGTCGACACACGAGGTACTGCGCAATGGAGAGATCGTCATGCTGACGCCCAAGGAGTACGAACTATTGGTGGCGCTACTGAGGCATCGTGGAGCCGTCGTCTCCCGTGCGAATCTCCTGCGTGAAGTGTGGAGCTATCATGTCGACACGCATACACGCACCGTCGACATCCACATGGCCGAGTTGCGTCGTAAGCTCGAACCGGCTCCATCGGCGCCCCGCTATCTGCTGACGGTACGAAAAGCGGGATACCGCCTGGCCCGCGGCTAACTCCATACCGCTTTCTCACACGACCCGTACATACCACAGCCTGACCAAGTCACAGTCGAACAGCAGACTCCATCGTGTAGCCATTCCCTCTTCGCGACACGCCTCTGGAGATGCGTATGATGTCTCGTTCGACTTCGCCCGTCGGCGCACCACGGCACTTGTGGTTCTACTTCTCGCTGGCGGTCTTCGCGTCGACCGCCGGGCCCTCGCCTGCAGGCGCTATCAATGCGAAGCCTGGAGCAGCAGGTCCGGATTCGCTGGCGCCCCAGGCACGCTATTTCCCGAAAGACGATGCGACATGGGAACGTCGTCGTCCGCAGCAGGTGGGGATGGACTCGACGCGGTTGCAGGCCGCCATCAACTGGGCCATGGCGCGCACGCCGGCGCGACTCCCGACAGACAGTGAATTCATCGCGGCGATCGAGGCCTCGCGGGTTCGAAGTGGCGAAACTCACCCGCACGTCATCGGGCCGATCCGCGCGCCTGGTCCGGTCAACGGTATGGTGATCAAGAACGGATACATCGTCGCCGAATTCGGCAATACGAAGCAGGTGGACGTCACCGCAAGTCTCACGAAGTCGATCCTGGCTCTTGCTGCGGGCGTTGCCGTGGACCGCGGACTGGTCAAGAACCTCGATGAGCCCGTCGCGCTCACGGTGAAGGATGGCGGCTATGACTCCCCACAGAATGCGCCGATTACATGGCGCATGCACCTGCAACAGACGAGTGAGTGGGAGGGGTCGCTGTTTGGCATGCCGGACTCCAACGACAAACGGCAAGACCGGAATCGGAGGAATCAGAAGCCCGGCACGTTCTACGAATACAACGATGTGCGCGTGAATCGTCTCTCGTTATCGCTCCTCCATCAGTTCAAGCGTCCGTTGCCGGAAATCTTTCAGGAAGCGATCATGGGCCCCATCGGTGCCAGCGACAAGTGGGGGTGGTTCGGCTATCGCACCATGGTCCCCGACATCGATGGTCGTCCCATTCAATCGGTGAGCGGTGGTACCCACTGGGGCGGAGGCTTTTGGGTCAACTCCTACGATCTCGGGCGCATTGGTCTCATGCTGGCAAGGCACGGCCAATGGAATGGGAAGACCGTGCTGTCAAAGGCGTACCTCGATGCGGCGCTCACCCCTTCACCACTCAATCGCGGCTACGGCTTTCTCTTCTGGTTGAACACGACGGGGCGGTTCGGCAAGACTGCTTCGCCTCGCGCTTACACCATGGCGGGCGGCGGTGGTTTCTACTGCTGGGTCGATCGCGAGCGGGATCTTGTCCTGATCGTCAAGGCGCTTGGCGGTGGCCCTGACGAAATCGCGCAATTCGTCGACATGGTGCACGCCAGCTTCACTTCGTGACCGAGGTCTTTTCAATGCTCATGTTTCTTCGTGTTCGCGTCGGGCTACGCATCGTCGCGAGCGTGGCGACGGTGGTTGGGCCATTGAGTGCGATGGCGCAACAACCGCCCACAACGTCTGTGGCGTTTGTCGGCGTCGATGTCATCACCATGCAGGACACAGTCCTTCGGCGCGATCAGACTGTGGTGACACGGGATGGCAAGATCGTGGCGATGGGTTCACGCGCATCTGTCAGCGTGCCGCGCGGCGCACAGCAGGTGGACGGACGTGGGAAGTTTCTGATTCCGGGGTTGCACGACATGCACGCGCACCTCGCGCAAGGTGCCGGTGATCTGTCCGATGGTGCCGGTCGACAGCTGGCCGTCTACACGGCGCTGGGTGTGACATCGGTGCGGGCCCTGGCGGCACCGCCCGGTGCGGGTGCGCTCAAGCGTCGTGTGGCCACAGGCGAGATCGTTGCTCCGCGCCTGTGGATCACCGGACAGTCGATCAATGGGAAGAGCGCCCCCGACGCGGCGTCAATATCCCGCAACGTCGCCTCGCTCGCAGCCGGCGGTGCCGATGTCATCAAGACGCACGGCATGTGGAACGATCGTTCACACTACGACACACTGGTCGCGGCGGCTCGGCGCGTCCGCCTGCCGCTCGCCGGTCACGTCACCCCAGAGTTTGGCCTCGCCGCAGCGATCGATGCAGGCCAACAGGTCGAGCACCTCGATGGGATGATCGCGGCCACAGTCCCTGCGGGAACTCCCGTGCCTCCCGGACAGTTTGTTTTTGACAACCGGGCGTTGGCCGCCGTCGACAGCGCACGCATCGACTCGTTGGCGCGCGTGATGGCCGCAAAGCGCATCTACCATGGCCCAACTCTGGCACTGTTCCGGGTGCTCGCCGATACGCTCCCTCCCGAGTACTTCCTCGCCCTTCCCGACGTGCTGTACACCCCCAAAGCGGCGCTTGATGCGTGGTCTCTCAGTCGTCGGCAACAGGCACAGCAACCGATTCCTCCCGCCATCCGGCAGCGCTACCTGGCCGTTCGCGATCAGATGGTCCGTCGGTTTCAGGCGCTCGGCGTACCCCTGCTGGCCGGCTCGGACAGTCCGCAGTTCTTCCTCGTCGCCGGCTTCGGTGTGCACCGTGAGTTGCAAGCAATGGTCCAGGCGGGACTGACGCCATATGAAGCCTTGCTGAGTGCCACCAGAACACCTGCGGAATATCTGGGGCGCGGGACAAGCGCCGGCATCGTCGCCACGGGGAGAGACGCAGATCTCGTCATGCTCGACGGGAATCCGCTGCGGGACATCGCCAACACGATGCGTGTGACAGGAACGATGCTCGGCGGACGTTGGCTACCGCGTGCGGCGCTGGACAGCACGCTGCAACAGGTCAAGCAGCGGATCGACGCGATGTGAAATGCTTGTGAAATGGTGAAGCGACAATGATGCCGCGGTGACGTGCTCGCTCGACGTCACCGCGGTCCATACGTCTTCCAGACATGACGTGAACCGAAAGGTGGTCGCGCGACAATCGCGCTGGTCGCAACAGTATGCCATGACCCCACCAACCTTTCCCCCCGAATCTGTGGTGAAGCGTACGCGCCTGCTGTCGCGTCCCACCACCGCGCTCTCCATTGTTTTGGTCAGCGCCCTCGCCCTCACCGTCGCCTTCACCCCGCTGCCACAGCAGCGGCAAGGTGCCCCCCGGCTCTACGTCGAAAACACCGAGAGTGGCGACATCACGGTGATCAGCATCCCGGATCACAAGGTGTTGCGCACGATCCCCGCTTCGCTGCTCAAGGGCCACCCCGACGACGTCATCCTCTCCAAGGACGGTCGAACGCTGTTTGTGAACCTCCTCGACCGTCGCGTGATCCAAGCGATCGACACGGGGAACGAAAAACTGCTGTGGGAGCTGCCAGTACCCGGAGAACCGCACCATCTCGCGCTGGCACGCGGCGATTCCATTCTCCTCGTTCCGCTGTTCAGTGAAAGCGCCATTGTCGCCATCAATGTGCATCAGAAGCGCATCGTCGGACGAGTCGAGACGGCCCCCGGCCCCCACGCCATTCGCGTCACACGCGACGGCAAACGAGCCTACGTCGGCAGCTTGCTGGGTGATCGCATCAACATCGTGGATCTCGTCACGATGCGCGTCACCCGAGGCATCGAGTTCTCCGAAGGCATCCGACCGTTCGAGCTGTCACCAGACGAAAAGGAAGCCTACGTACAACTGTCCAAACTGCATGGATT
Source organism: Gemmatimonas sp. (assembly GCF_036405635.1). GTDB lineage: Bacteria > Gemmatimonadota > Gemmatimonadetes > Gemmatimonadales > Gemmatimonadaceae > Gemmatimonas. The sequence goes on from NZ_DASWXE010000095.1 coordinate 29,712, forward strand.
TCAGGTCGTCAATCTGAAGTCCGGTCAGATCACGCACACCGTCAACCACAACAAGGTCGCGATTCCCGATCCGCTGCCGTGGCCTCACACGGTCAATCACGGCATGGCTCTCACACGTGACGGCAAGACGCTGGTGCTGGCGGGTTCTCTCGAGGACGCAGTCTACCTGTACGATGCCACCACCATGCGGCAGGTCGCGCGGATTCCGGTAGACAAGCTGCCCGGCTGGATCACGCTCTCTCCGGACGAACGATTTGCGTACGCCAGCAATCGCGGTCCGGGCGCCAACACGGTATCGGTGATCGACATCGCGGCGCGCAAGGAAGTCGCCCGCATCAAGGTGGGCAAGATTCCGCAGCGCATGACCACCGGCTATATCCCGGCCGGCCGATGAACACAACTCGGCAATACACCACCTCACATGCGCCGTGGCGACGGCGCGCGTCGGTCGCCGTGCTGGTTGCAACCGCCTTGGTCCAACGTGTGGAGGCCCAGTCGGCGACCTCGCCCTACTTCCCCGGAGCCACCTGGGAACGTCGCAAGCCCGAGCAGGTCGGCATGGATCCCCAACGTGTCCAGGAGGCCATCAGCCACGCACGCGCGAACCCGTCGGAAACGCTCGAATCGAAAACCGCCGAAGACGCCGTGCGCAGCCAACTCGCGTTCCTCAAGACCTTTGGCGAGCCTCCTGAAGGAAACGAGATCCTCGGACCGATGAAGGCGCCGAAGGACGTGAATGGCATCATCGTGCGCAACGGATACATCGTCGCCGAATTCGGGGATATCAAGTATGTGGATCTGACCGCGAGCCTGAGCAAGAGCATCGTCTCCACCGTCGCCGGCGTCGCTTACGACCGCAAGTTGATCCCTTCACTGGATGCCCGTGTGGGAGACGTGGTGCGGGATGGCGGTTACGACTCGCCACACAATGCCGCCATCACGTGGCGACAGATGCTTCAACAGACGAGTGAATGGGAAGGGACACTCTGGGACAAGAAGGACCTGTATGACCGTCGCACACGGCGCGGAGGAGAACCGTTGCGTGCGCCGGGTGCCTTCTGGGACTACAACGACGTGCGTGTCAATCGACTGGCGTTGTCACTCCTCCGCGTATTCAACCGACCGCTCCCTGAAGTGCTCAAGGAGCAGGTGATGGATCCAATCGGCGCCAGCAGCACGTGGGAGTGGCATGGCTATCGCAACTCGTACGTCGAAATCGCCGGAAAGCGCGTGCAATCGGTCAGTGGCGGCGCCCACTGGGGCGGCGGCTTCTGGTCCAACGCCGAAGATCTCGCGCGTCTGGGACTGCTCTACGCACGCAACGGGTCATGGAACGGTCGGCAAATCCTCTCTCCGGCGTGGATTGCCGAAGCCACCACACCGGCGCGCGTGACCTCCACACCGCCACAAACCCGGTACAACTACGGCTTTCTCTTCTGGCTCAACGCAGACCCGCGTCGTCCCTTCGCCAAGACAGGTTCGCCCAAGGGATACACGATGGCGGGAGGCGGTGGCTACTACACGTGGATGGATCCGGAAAACGATCTCGTGATCGTCGTCAAGAACCTTGGTGGAAGCATGCAGCAGTACGGTGACTTCGTCTCGATGGTCACCAGTGCGATTCGCAAGTAGCGGCTCCACCGCATCGTTCACCATGTCGACACGACACATCCAGCTACTGTGTCCGCTCCTCGTGCTCGTGACGTCGAGTGCAACCGCCCAGTCGGCCCCGCCGCCCGATACCACGACCCGCGCGCACCGCGACTCGGTGGCACGCGTACTGTCTGCCGTCCGCGTCTCCGCTGCAGCCGCAGCGGGGACCGTTCGGCCAGCGCCGTGATTGGCCGCCGGCATCCTCACGACAGGAGCCAGGAGTGAGGTCGTTGGTGTGGCGGGGCTCTCAGCGAATCTGTCGGAGAAGGCGGGGCGCCAGGTCTTCGCGGAAGTGCCGGGCATCTTTGTCTACGACATGGATGGCTCTGGCAATCAAGTGAACATCTCGGCGCGCGGGCTCGACGCTCATCGTTCGTGGGAATTCAATGTGCGACAGAACGGCGTGCTGACCACCAGTGATGTATACGGCTATCCAGCCAGTCACTACAGCGCGCCGATGGAAGCGGTGGAGCGCATCGAATTGATTCGCGGCACGGCGGCACTGCAATACGGCTCACAGTTCGGTGGGTTGCTCAACTACGTCATCAAAGCGCCCGACACGACGCGACGCGCCACGATCGAATCGCATAGCAGTGTCGGTAGTTTCGGATTGCGCAGTACGTGGAACGCAGTCGGCGGACGTATTGGGCGCGTGTCGTACTACGGCTACGCATCACTGCGGCGGTCTGACGGCTATCGACAGAATGGGCCGTCGATCTACGACGCCGAATACCTGAGTGCCTCACTGCCACTCACCCCCACGCTCTCGGTACGCGCCGAAGCGGGGCGAACCTACTATCGCTATCAACAGCCAGGACCGCTCACCGACGCGATGTTCGCCGTGAACCCGCAGCAGTCCACCCGCTCGCGTAACTGGTACAGTCCGGACATCACGGTGCCGTCCATCACGCTCAGCTGGACTCCAAACGCGAGCACGCGTTCGACGTTGATCGTCTCGGGTGTGTTCGGTTCGCGCAGCAGCGTGGCAGTCGGGGGATTCGCCACCGCCGCCGATACCGCGAGTCGCACGGGCGTATGGACCACGCGACAGGTGGATGTAGATCGGTATAGTTCGCGCACCGCCGAATGGCGATTGCAGCACGACACGCGGCTGGGAGCCTGGCCAATGACGCTCTCCGGCGGAATGGCTGCGTCCGACAACGACACGCATCGCCGCCAACAGGGGGTGGGCTCACGCGGCAGCGATTTCTCCCTCGCGCTCGAACCGGGCGGCAACTTCAAACGCGATGTGCACTATCGCACGCGGAATCTCGCCGCTCATCTCGAATCCGCCATGCAAATCACATCACGGTGGACGATCGTGCCCGGTGTGCGCGTTGAGCGCGGTACCACGCGCATGTCGGGACGTTTGGCCTACTACGATCCTACGGATACACCCCGCGATATCGCGCATCGCTTTCCCCTGTTCGGGGTGCGCTCCTCGTGGGTACTGCCTGCCGGCGCAGAGTGGTACGGCGGATGGAGTCAGGCCTATCGGCCGATGATTCTCAAAGACGTCCTGCCCGAGACGGCCAGCGAGCGCACCGACCGCTCGCTTCGGGATGCTCGAGGGTGGACCGTCGAATCGGGCGTGCGTGGGTCGGTGGCCGGTGGACTCAACTACGACGTCGGCGCGTTCGTGATGCGTTACGCCAATCGTTTTGGACTGCTGACGGTGACAGATACAACCGGCACGCCCTACACCTACAAAACGAATGTCGGGACCACTCGCACCGCAGGGCTGGAAGCGCGCGTGTCGCTGCCGATCGCCATCACCTCCAGCGTGGCGTGGCGGGTGTTTTCGGCGACGTCGCTGATGGATGCACGTTACGCCCAGGGAAGCGTGATCAGTGTGGGGCGGAATGCGGACATCAGCGGCAACGAAGTGGAATCCGCGCCGCGACTGATTGCCCGCGCCGGACTTACTGCGCGCGGTCGTCGGGGTGATGTCACGGCGCAGTTCAGTCACGTCAGTCGAACGTATGCCGACGCGCTCAACACGGTGGTCCCGAGTGTGACTGGCGCCGTGGGCCGCGTGCCGGCTTACACCGTGACGGACCTGAATGGCAGCTATGCGCTCACGGCGCGATGGCAGTTGATCGGAGGGGTGAACAATGTGTTCAACACCCAGTATTTCACCAAGCGGCCGCAGTTCTATCCCGGGCCGGGCGTATGGCCGAGTGATGGTCGGTCATGGCAGCTATCGGTCAGGGTGCGCCCCGGAACCCGCGAGTAGAATGACAAGAACAGGAAGGGGGCACTCCTCGCGGAGTGCCCCCTTTGTTCGATTGAGTCGAAATGCGCGTCCGACTACGGAGCGCTACCCACCCCACCACCACCGAACGTGTAGTAGGCAAAACCCATCGTCTCGAGTTCGCGACCGGGCACCGGCAGATGCAGTGGTGTGCCGGGGAGCAACTTCCCCCACCCTCTGGCATCGGCGTAGGCAATGATCGCCTCCGTCGGGTACAGTTCGATCCGCTTCTCGTATTGGATGGCATCGAACAGGTCGCCGCAGGTTCCGTCGTCCCGGCGCGGCACGCATGCAGCGCCAGACGGTGGGCCGCTCGCGGTGACCGCCGCCAGATTGGAGGCTAACCGCGATGTATTGATCAGGGCCGCCGCCTCGCTGAAGCGTCCCAGGCGATAGAGGGCCTCCGCACGGATGAACTTCATCTCGTCGACGGACATCGTCACGATCAGTCCCGTCGCATGAAAATTGTTCGACGGTGCCACGAGGTAGCGTGTATTGCGATAGCGACTGTGCATGTACGTGCCGCGCAGGGCGGACATCGTCTGCGTGGCGAGGTAGGTGTAATAGCGACCGGCCGACGTGGGCGTATTGCCATGAATACGACGGTCCGGGGTCACGACCGTGAACTGGTTTCTGGTCCCCAGTGGATTGGCCAACCAGCGCTGATAGGCACCGGATGTATCCGCGGGCCCAACCATTCGATTGTTGACGCGAGCGGCGGTCGCCTGGAAAGACATCTGGTAGTACGCCGAGGCGGTCTGCGGAATCAACAGGTCGGCCTGCTGCGCGAAGTTCGCGGTGATCCCGGAGTCGAGCTGCGCGAGGATCGCCCCCCAGGGCAACTGCGCCCGTTCTGTTGGTGTGCGCGGTGTATAGACGCGCGCGCGCACGATGTACGAGTGCATGATGCGGATCAGCGCATCGCGTGAAAGTGATTGCCCGTTGATCCATGTCGCTGGCAACGTGAACGGTGGCGCTGCCGCCGCCTCGGCGATCGCTTCGCGCAGTATCCTGATCCCGTTGGCGGACACCTCGCCGTACGGGCGCAGTTCGTATTGGAACTGCGTGATATCCGTCGTTTCGTCCGCTGTGTAGGCCTGATCGTACAACAGCCCAAGATGAACATTGGCGATGCCGAGGGTGAACTTGGCGAAAATGCGGGCCCGCGGTGAGTCGACGCCCTGCGGTGCGTCCGACGTGACCGCACCAACCTGCACGCCGTCGATGGCAATAGCCTGGTGTGCCGCCCGCGCGACACCGATCGCTTCGTTCAGATCGTACCATGGCTTGACCTGCAGCGATCCTCCCTGATCGCGGTTGTCGATCGCCACACGCGGTTCAGGGCCGCTGATCAGGACGTCAACGTCGGCGCTTGCCAACTCGTTGCCGAAGTTGCTGAGCTGCTTCACCGGGTACACAGACGCACTGCGGGCACCCTGCGCCACGCCCCAGAATGCGCGCCATGCACCAACCAGCGCGGCCTCGACATTCTCCCCGCTGCCGTACACGACTTCAACACCGGGTGTGTTCGGGTTCGTGACTTCGAGTGACTGACAGCTGATGATGGCGCTGATCGGCAGAGCGACGGCGAGGAATCGCAGGGAACGACGCGTGCCGATGTATCGAGCGGTTCCGCGCGAATGTGATGTCATGGATGTGGATCCCCGGTCAGAAGGTGATACTGGCCGCGACGGTCCACGTCCGCAGCATGGGGTAGACGATGTTGTCGATGCGCCCGAGCGGCGTTCCACCGATCGACTCTGGGTTCAAGCCTGAGTAGCCGGTGAACGTGAGCAGGTTGCGTCCGATCAGATCCAGTTGAATGCGACGTGCGCCGAGTACACGAAGGGCCGAGACCTTCGTGGCGTCGAAACCGTAGCCCACACTGAGCTCCGACAGGCGTGCATAGGAACCGTTTTCGATGAAGATGTCGCTGTAGTTGGCATTGTTGTCCGCCAACGTGGCCGAGTAGTACTGCGTGGGCTTGCGCTGCTCGTCCGGCTTGTTGCGCTGGTCTACATCGGGATGGTCATTCGTGGCGTACAGCGATTGGGCAATCTTGTTGTAAATGCTGCCGCCCAACTGTCCATTGAGCAGTCCGTACACACGGAAGCCGCGCCAACGGAAGGTGTTGCCAAAACCAAACTTCATGGCGGGGGCGCCGTCTCCGATTTGCCCATACCAACGTTGGCCGGTGGTTTCGTCCATCTCCCACAGCGGACGACCCCACGGATAACTCACGCCATCCACCGTGACGGTGGTCCCCCAGAGATTCTTGGCCTTTCCATCCCGCCACGAGTTGCCCGCGCCCACGGGTACAACAAAACCCTCATCGTTGATATCGAATGCACTGCCGGACGCGGCGTGCACGCCGGGGAGGGCTTCTTTTGTCCGAACCAGGCGATTCCCCCAGAAACTCCCGAGCCGCGTGCCACCGCAACGATAGAAATGCTGGTCGGCGTAGCAGGATCGGTTGAACTGCGAGATGAAGTTGCGCGAGCGGTCGGCCACGACGAGCACATCCCACTGCAACCCGCGTGGGTTGGTCAGGATGCGAGCCTGCAGCGTCGCTTCGAGCGTATTGCCGGTGACCACGCCGGTGTTGCTCTGGTACGTGCGGAAACCGGTCAGTCCGGAGACAGGGAGTGCGATGATATTGTCCACCGTCTTCACCGACACGTACGCGAACTGCGCCTGGATCCGGTTCCGGTAGAGGATATCGAGGCCAAGCTCACGTTCCGTGGAGAGCTCGGGACGTAGCAGCGGGTTTCCCAGTCCCTGCTGCACGATGCCGCCGGTGCCGTCGAGATCGATGGCGGTGTACTGATCCGAGAACGCGGGGCGTGTACCGGCCGTTCCGATGTTGTACCGCAGCTTGAACAAGTTGAATTGCTCGAGCGGAAACCACGACTCCTCGTTCAGCAGCCACGCGGCCGATGCGCGATAGAAGGTGTTCCATCGACGGTCTGCGCCGAACAGCGAACTGCCTTCGCGTCGAACCAGGAAGTCGCCGACGTACTTGCCGCGATAGTCCAGCGCGAGCGTGGCAAATCCGGCGTTCGAACGCGTCTCCACCAGCGACGACGTGACCGACTTGGTCCGAGCGACATCCATGTTCTTGACGCCGGAGATGCTGAAGTCACTCCCGGTCGTCTGTACCGACGGATTGGTTTCGCGCTGCATCTCGCCGCGTAGCGCGAGACGCGTCGTCAGCGGGCCGAGTCCGTTCAGAAACGAGATGCCGCCCTGTGCATTCATGCCCTCCACGTCGTCGTCGAGAATGGTCAGCGAACCGATCGCCGTGCCTTCACCGTTCAGGTTCGTCTGGCCGCGCGCGACATAGTTGGTGACCTGTCGGTCGCCGCGGTCGTATCCCAACAGTCCGTCAAAGGAGACCCAGTTGCGGGGCCGATACGTGGCGTTGAGGTTGAGCAGCGTGCGGAGGCGATTGGTCTGGTTGTCATTGAAAGTCTGACGGTACAGCGGGTTGGTGCGCGGTTCCGTGGGATCGGGCAGTGGGACATAGCGCGAGCGCCCAAGCGTATCCGCGATCAGCAGATTGACGTCGGGATTCAGTCGCAGCAGATCCGGGAACTGAACGACGGTGGGGTCGTCCAGGCCGCGCATGTGCGACGCCGAAACCCCGATTTGCAGCGCTTCGCGCAACCGATGGTCCACATTGAGTCGGAACGATTGACGCAGGAAGCCCTGCGAGTTCTCGATAACGCCGGGTTGATGATTGCGCGTATACGACAGACTGAAGTTGGTCGAGGCGCTGTTCTGCCTCAGCGTCAGCGTCTGGTTGTTGAATGAACCTGGAACGAAGAACTGTGCGGCGTGATCGTAGAGCGGATCGATGTAGTTGTTCTCCATGATCCCGCTCGGCTGCACCACCCGGTTCTGCCGCGTGACGATCGCGCCGGCCGCATTCACGTATTGGCCCTGTGCATTGATGAGATACGGGTGCCCGGTCGGCTTCCGGATCGTGCGGGCGACCTGATCGAATCCGTATTCGTTCCGCACGGTCAGTTCGGTGGTGCCGAGCGACAGACTGCGTCCCCGATTCGTGGTGATCGAGATGACGCCCGACGCCGCACGCGAGCCGTACAGCGACGCGGCGGCGGCTCCTTTGATCACTTCGTAACTCGCGATGTCCAGTGACTCGATGTCGAGGGTCGTGGAGGCCTGCGACGCATTGAGGAACACCCCGTCGACGACATAGAGCGGCGAGTTTGAACGGAACTGCGAAACCGGGGATCGCAACTGGACGACGGCCCCGGATCCCGGCGCACCGCTGGTGCGGATCACGGTGGCGCCGGCGATCTTGCCGACCAGGGCCGCTTCCGGCGAGGAGACGGGCATCACCGGCACATCTTCGCTCGTCAGCTTGTCGACCGTGTACGGCGTCTTGAGACCGGAGGTCGGATCGACCGAAGCGGAAACCACCATCTCGGTGAGACGCAGTGGGTTGGTCGGCAGTGCGAAGTCGAGTGTCGACACGCTGTCTGCTCTGAGGCGGACATTTTCGGTCACCACTCGACCGAAGCCGAGGCGTTTGGCTTCGACATGGAAGATGCCGATGGGTGCACTCGCGATCGCGTAGCGCCCGTCGGCTCCCGTGGTGGCAACGACCGCCGTGCCGACGATCTGCACATTGGCGTTTGCGAGGGGCTGGCCCGACGCCGCGTCGGTGACGACGCCCGTGATGCGTGCACGACGAGCAGAGGATGGAGTCTCCGTCGCCTGGGCTTCACTTCGCGCGGGAAGAAACACGGAGAACGCACCCGTGAGTATCACGAGTACACCTGCGGTGAACGCCGGTCTGAACGATCGCGGCATCTGGATGCCTCCCGACGGCAGTGGGCACACGCGCCAGACGCGGGTGCAGCGGGGGATGGATGGAGGGAATCGAGCAGCGCAGCGCCGACCGTCGTTTTGGCCAATCGTTGACCATCATGACCGTGTCAGCTGTCCATCTGCGCGCGGCAATGGTGCGTGCCGTTGGGCACGTCGACAACCAGCCGGAGAGTTTGCTTACCGTTGCCTTGCAGATCGGCTACAGAACGGTCGTGCGAAGGGCTCCGGATCCCCCATTCATGCATTTGGCGACAGGTACGGCCCGTCAGTACCTGCCGCTCTTGTCAATACAGCCTTGCAGCTGCCTCGGACATCTTCCTGTAGTCGTGACCGACATCAGGGACCACCTGCAAACTCCAGTTGAAGTCGATCCCACTTTGATTGGCGGCCGCCTGTGCGGAGCTGAAAAAGTTCATCCCACGCTCCAATCGATGATTGCCCTGCCTCATGGCACGTTTGGTCTGGTCGAGTTGCCCTTGCTCAGCGTTGTTGTCCAGTGCTCCCAACAGGACGACCAGATGCTTGCCGAACGATTTGCCCAGGTCATGCTGCACAGAGCCAAGACCGTAGGGATAGGGGA
>NZ_DASWXE010000096.1:0-24749 GCF_036405635.1 Gemmatimonas sp.
GCAGCCCACGCCGCGAGTAGTCGAGCGCGAGCGCGATGGTCAGTCGCCCTTGTCCAATGAGCGCGCGCCCCCAGTCGAGCCCCACCTGCGATGTGGCGCCATTGAGCCATGTGACGATGCCCGTGCCCCACAGCTTGGCCAGCGTACGCAGCACCACGTAGTGAATGATCACCAACCACCACACCACGTTCGAATCCGGCGCCCACGACGCGCCAGCCAGCAACAGCAACACGTAGTACAACGGGCGTTCACCGCTGCGCAGCACCTCGGCCACCGCGCCGGGCTGACGCAGCGAATTCACCAGAATCACGCCCATCACGAACGCCGCCAGCGATGGCGACAGATTGAGATAGGCCGCCGCCCCTGAGGTGAGAATCACGGCGCCACCGAGCGAAATGAACAGTCGATCGGGACTCTGCTCGTCGCCCAGAAACAGGTGAAAGAGCGTCCCACCCACCGCACCGATACCGAGCGTGATCACCACCCATTCGGTGGTGGTGAGTGCGCGAATGGAAACGGGAGTGGCGACGTGCATCATCGCGAGCATGATGCCGAAGGCGAGCACACTCACGAACGCGTCCATGCCATTGCCCACTTCGATCTGCTGCAACACCGGCGCGCGGCGACGCTGGTCGCCATAGGCCACGTCCAGGCCCGCAGGCGTGGACGCCACGGCAATGGCGCCCAGGCACAGGGCCGGTGCGAGTGCGGTCGCCACATCCACTTCGAAGGCGACGTGCAGTGCCCACACGGCCCCCGCCGCCACCAGTGCCAGCGTGGCCACGGCTTCCACCAGCGCCAGGCGGTAATGCATGGACGGCACACGAACCAACCGCTGCAGCCGGAGTGGCATCGCGGCGGTGATGCCCATCCAGCCAATGCCCAGAATCACGATGGGCTGGAATGCCTCGATGGCCGACGGGGTGAGCAGCCCGGTCACCTGGGGCCCAAGCAACACGCCCAGCACCAGGTACTCGGCGCCCGAGACGATCAATAGCCGCTTCGCCAGCCACTCGTACGCGACATGCGTGGCCAGGAAGGCCAGTGCCGCCACGAGGATCAGGATCAGGGGTGTCGTCATGCTACCGTCCGCTGGCGTTCACAGGCACTGTCCGAAATCGATGACAGTTGCCGTACATCAGGAGGCCCGAAGAAGGCGCCTCATCCCACGATAGGTGCTCGACCATCAGTTGGACAAGATGGCCAAAGCGTCTATTTGACAACGACTTGCGAATTCATTGTCGCTCCTGGGCGATCTATCTCATCCGGACTACGACCAAGGTGCCATACGCTGGCATCTCCGATGCGTGGTGGATAGGCAACCCCTTCGGAGACTGTCCATGACCCTGCATCGTCTGTTCAACCGCTCATTCACCGTCGCTCTGCTCACATCCACCATCGCCGGCGCGGCAGAGGCGACCACCGTCAATCGCACGCTGTTCACCTGGACCGGTCGTGTGGATCGTGAAGTCTACCTCACCATGCGTGGCAATGACGTGCGGGTGAGTGGCACCGATGCCCGCCTGGCCAACCGGGCGCGAGTCAGCACGGCGCTGCCGCGTGGACGCGGCGACGTCTACATCCGCGTGAACGATGGCCGTGGCAACGTGGACGTGATCGAGCAGCCGTCGGCGCGAAACGGCTATACCACAACTATTCGCGTGCGCGACCCCCGTGGCGGTGCCGACAACTATCGATTGACGGCGTACTGGCAGGGCGATGATCGCTATGACAACCGGAACGACAATCGCAACGACAACCGGGGCAACGACCCGTGGGATCGTCGCGACGACCGCCGGGACGATCGACGCGACGATCGCTGGGACAACCGCCGCGACCGCGACAATGACCGAAACGATCGCAACGATCGTGACCGCAACGGTGGATGGGACAACCGCGGCGGCAACGAATCGGGCTTCCTGCGCTGGAGTGGTCAGGTGGACGACGTAGTCGAACTGCGCATCTCCGGTCGTCGGGTCGACGCGTTCGCCCGCAGCGGTCAGCCAGTGCGCGACGTCTCGAGCAACCTGCGCGGCAACGGCCTCCCGTCACGGGCAGTGACCGTGCGGACCGAGACGCAGGTGGGACGCGGCAGCATCGACGTGGTGCAGCAGCCGGCCGCCTGGAACAACTACACGGCGGTCGTCCGCATCCACGACCCGCGTGGTGGCGCGTCGCTGTATGACCTGAACATCTACTGGTAGCCGATGATAGCCGGGAGTTCGGCACCGGTAATGACGAAGCGGGGCGATCCTCGAAGAGGATCGCCCCGCTGTCGTTTGCATCTCCAAACCCGCAGCCCCCAACCCGGAACTGCAGTACCTAGAGGCGCCGGTCGGAATCGAACCGACGGTGGGAGATTTGCAGTCTCCTGCCTTACCACTTGGCGACGGCGCCGTACCCCGCTTCCGGCCACAAGCCGGTGCGGACTGGGCAATGTATTCGAGGCCTCCCGCTGGCGATACTGCGAAGCCGGCAATTTCTGAGCTCCGCAGCGGTGACGGGCGTGCGTGTCCACGGGTATTGCATTGACAATATTCGTTGCAACATAGATATTTCTTTCACAGGCATCACCATGACACAGACGCTCACACCTCCCTCTGCCGCCCCGGCCGAACCCTGCAGCTCCGCTGCAGCCTCGGTCCATGCGCTCCGCGCCGCCACGGCGCACATGGAGCGCACCATGGCACGGGCGCTCGAGCCATTCGGCATCACCGCCGCGCAGTACGAATTGCTGCAGGTGATCCAGGTGCGGGCCGGTCAGGGTGGAGGCTGCAGTGAGCTGGGTCGGCACCTGGCGGCACCTGGCCCGGACATCACCAGAATGCTCGACAGGCTCGATAGTGCTGGCTTGGTGTCCCGTAACAGGGACACTACGGACCGCCGTGTAGTGCACACCGCCCTCACCGACAAAGCCACCGAATTGCTGGAGTCTGTCGCCACAGCGGCGTCGGAAGCTGAGCAACTGATCTTCGCTGGCCTGAGCGACCCGGAGCGCTTGCAGCTCACGGCACTCCTCCGCCGCATCCGACAGAACTGCCCCATCGATTGACCTGACTCGGCCCAGGCCGCGTCGATTGTCTCCTTGCGCTTCGATATCTGTTTTCACGAACAACGTCACACCAACAGGAAAACACTGAGATGATCGCTGCGGACCTCTCCAAGTCCACCGTCCAGCGTGCGGCCCTCTCGGCCGCCGATGCGGCCGTCTCGCGCCGATCGGTGCGCGCCTACCGCGACGTCCCGGTCACCGAAGACGAAGTCCGCCGCCTCCTCGAGCTCACCGGGCGGGCGCCTTCCGCGCACAACCTCCAGCCGTGGCGTTTTGTCGTGGTGCGCGATCAGGCCCTCAAGAGCCAGCTCAGCGCGGCGTCCTTCAACCAGAAGCAGGTGGCTGACGCGCCGGTGGTGATCGCCATGTATTCCGATATGGAGGACACCCTCGAGTCGCTCGACCAGGTGGTGCACCCGGGTCTCGACGCCGAGAAGCGTGCCTCCACCATCGACGGCCTGCGCACCCGATTTGGCAAGATGACCGCCGAGGCACGCGGCCAATGGGCCAACAGTCAGTCCAACATCGCGCTCGGCTACCTGCTGCTCATTGCACGCAGTGAAGGACTCGACACGTCACCCATGCTCGGTTTCGAGCCCGACAAGGTGAAGGCGCTACTCGGCATCCCCGCACACGCGACCATCACCGCGCTCGTCGCCATCGGTCGCGGCGCCGAAGATGGCTTCGTCTCGCACCGCCACACCGTCGATCGTGTCGCCTCGTTCCTCTAAAAAACGGGACGAACACAGATAGCACAGAAGAACAGAAAGGCACAGATACTACAAAACAATGGATCTTTGATCTCTTCAACGATCAAGGATCCATTTCACTATTCAGATGCTGTATCTGTGCCTTTCTGTTCTTCTGCGTCATCTGTGTTCCCGCCGCTGTTCACGCTCCTGTCCGTGCGATCCGCGGCCGATCGAGCAGTCGCGCACCAGCAATCACCGAAGCCACAAGCACAAAGAGCGCGGCCGGTAACACGAAGGACAACGGCACACCGCCATCCGACGACGCCGTCGTATCGGTGAGCGACGCGGCCACAGTGACAATCCACTGCCGCACCGAGAGGTAGCGCAGTGCCTGGAAGGTGGATGACAGCACACCTTCCCAGACGATGACGTAGAGCAAACCCATCATCAGTGCGCGCCGAGTCCAGAGGGACAGCAGGGTGAAGAGCGCGGCATATACTGCGGCGCCCACGCTCACACCTGCGGCAAACGCCGGCACCACACCACCGGAATCGGCTGCACCCAGCACGATCACACCGGTAGCCACCACCGTAAGACTCGACAGCAACGCCGTGAGGATAGCCGCGAACAGCATGCGCGACGCCACGATCCACCACCGTGGCGTGGTGGTCGTCACGAGATACAACACCGTGCCATCCTCCGACTCGGCAGTGAACGCACTCGTGCCCAACAGCAGCGCGAGGACCGGCGTGGCGAATCCGCTCACCAACGCCCCATAGCGCTGCAGCAAGAACTGCGTGGCGTCTTCCATCGCCATGCCGCCGCCCATTCCCAGTGCGAGCACCACCGGCAGCGACAGTACCATCAGTACGGCCGCGATCACCCCAGGCGACATCGTGCGCGCCCACGCGAGCCGCGCCAGCACACGCGCTGTGGCGATCCATGACGGTGCACTCGATGCTCTGGAGCGAGATGGTCCACTCATCGCGCCACCAGATAGCGGAAGACGTGTTCGAGTGATTCGTCTGCCGGTTGCACCGACTGCAGACTCACACTGACCTGCTGCGCCACACGCGCCAACTGCCGTGCAAACGCGGCGTAGTCCGACGTGCGCACGAGCAGCTGTGTGCCCGTGATTTCCACGCCGAGCACATCGGGCAAAGCGACCAGCGCCGAGGCGAGCACACGCACATCGCTGGCCCGCACGCGTACTGTATGCGGACGATCGGTCATGAGCCGACGCAGTGTGCGATGGTCGCCACTGGCCGCAAGCCGTCCGGCCACCATGACGAGCATGCGCGACGCCACGCCCTCGATCTCCTCGAGGATGTGGCTGGAGAGCAGGATCGTCGCACCCGCTGCCGCCTGCTGCTCCAGCAACTGCATCATGTGCGCGCGCTGACGCGGGTCGAGACCATTGAATGGTTCATCCAGCAACAGCACATCAGGGCCATGCACCATCGCCGCGGCCAGCTTCACGCGCTGCCGCATGCCCTTGCTGAACCCATCCACCGGGCGATCGGCCACCGTGTCGAGCTCCACGGCGGCCAACACTTCACGTGCCGCCGTGCGAACATCCGGCACACCAAGCAGTGTGGCACGGGCTTCCACAAATGTGCGGGCACTGAGCGTTGCAGGGAGCGCCTCGCGCTCCGGAACAATCCCGAGCCGCGCAAACACTGATGGACGTGCGAAAGGCGATTCACCAAACACCAGCACCTTGCCAGAAGACGGTGTCTGCACACCTGCCGCCAACTGCATCAGCGTGCTCTTGCCTGCCCCGTTTGGCCCCAGCAGTCCCGTGATGCCCGGCTCCACTACCGTGGACACGTCATTCACGGCCACCACATCACCATACCAATGCGAGACACCCACGAACGCCAGTGGGGCTACCGCCGTCGTGTTCATGCGTCCACCCGCTCGAGCCGGCGTGCAGCAATCAGCGAGGCCACCGCACCGAGCCCGCAGAACACCAGCACGAACACCATCACTGGCGGTGGCGGATTCACTTCCATCGCCCGCGTGGTCTCACCGAACAGCAGCATGGCCATGGTGCGCAGCGCGCGCAGTGGATCGAGGAACTCGCGCACCACATCAGGCATCGCTGCCAGGTCATCGGCGCCCGTGGTCACCGCCGCAGCGGCGAGGAACAATCCCACCACCAGCATGGACGCATACCCCCGACGCGCCGTGAGGCTCGCCATCATCGCCGCCAGCGAGCCGATCACCCATGCCGTGAGTGTGCCGCACAACAGCACCGGCCAGAGTCGCGGACCAATCTCGGCGAAGCGCGCAGCCGGATCGGTGGCGATGGCCAGCTCGCCGACATAGAGCACCAGCAACGGCACCGTCGCCACCAGCCACATCGCCGCCCATACGGCAGACAGGCGCGCCAGCGCATACTGTCGCGGCGAAAGCGCCCGCGTGAGTAAGAGCGGCAGCACGCGATGCTGTCGGTCACGGCACAACACCTCGGGCACCTGCGCCGCAGTGAACAGCGCCAACAGCAACAGCTGCGAACCGATCAGCAATCCGTAGGGAATGACTTGCTGTCCGTTCGATGCGCCAACTGCGACCACAGTCCCCAGGCAGGGCAGCAGCACCATCGCGATCACAAATGCCGGGATGGCCTTGGCGCGCAGCCCGCGCCCCAGACCAAACATGCTGCGGAATCCCTGCCAGACCAGCGCCTGCCACGCACCGGTCCAGCCCTCCCGCACGCCATCGTAGCGACGATAGCCGAGATTGTGAATGGTGGAGCTGCTCATGACACCGCACCGGTCGCAGGTGTGGATTCGCGAAACAGGTCATCCAGTCGCGCGCGACGCCGCTCCATGCGCAGCAAACCCACGTCCGCTTCCACCACCGCGTCGCGCACCGCGTCGTGGACGCGCTCCGTCGCATTCACGGACTTGGGAGCGTCGCCCATCTGCACCCGCACCCACTGTCGCTCCACCTGTACCTCTGCGACGCCTTGCACGCGAGCACGCAGCGCCGTCACGAACCGCGGAAGATCGCCGTCCACTTCCACCAGCAGGTCGCCGGTCTCTCCGGTCAGTTCGTCCATCGACTCAGCGCGCACCAGACGCCCACGATCCATCTGCACGATGCCATCGCAGATCCGTTCGAGTTCACCCAGCAGGTGGGACGACAGCAGCACCGACAAGCCAAATTCGCGACCCGTGCGACGGATCAACCCCAGCATCTCTTCGCGGCCGGCAGGATCGAGACCGTTGGTGGGCTCATCGAGAATGAGCACGCGCGGATCGTGTACCAGCGCCTGCGCGAGCTTCACGCGCTGGGCCATGCCGGTGGAATAGGTGCCGATGGGTCGGTAGCGCTCCTCGAACAAGCCGACATGCCGCAGCACCTCGGCGCTCCGCTCACGCGCCACATGCGCCGGCAATCCACTCAGGCGGCCCATGAACGTGGTGAACTCCGCACCACTCATGTCGGGCGGCAGGCAGTCGTGTTCGGGCATGTAGCCCACGAGCGCACGAATGGCATCCGCCGAGCGACGCACATCCTGGCCCAGTAGGGATACTTCGCCACTGCTCGGCTCCACGAGTCCAAGCAGGATGCGGATGAAAGTGCTTTTGCCCGCCCCGTTTGCGCCCACCAGTCCGGTGATGCCCGACGCGATGGATACCGTGAACCCATCGAGCGCCATGACGGTGCCAAAACGGCGACTCAGTGCACGGGCATCGATGAGGGGAGCGGCCATGGCGCAATGTATTCCCGATGGCGCGGCGTTGGCGAGAGGCGCCGCGCGTTGCACCAACCGCCTGCTACAGGAGCCTACAGCAGGACCTACTGGTCGTAGTCGACGACCAATCGATCGGTGAGTGGGTAGCTCTGGCAGGTGAGAATGTATCCGCGTGCCACCTCGTAGTCCTCGAGGCCGTAGCAGCGGTCCATTTCCACTTCACCTTCGATGACCTTGGCGCGGCAGGTTGAGCACACGCCGGCCTTGCACGAATACGGCAGTTCGGCGCCCGCACGACGACCGGCATCGAGCACGGTCTCGCCGGTGCGCGGCATCTCGAAGGTCTGCTGGCGGCCATCGAGCACGATGGTCGTTTCGCAATGGGCATCGGCAACACCAGCCACTTCGGCCTGCGCGGTGCGCGCACGACGCGGCGTGCTATCGTCGGTGGTGAACAGCTCGAACTTGATCTGCTCCGACGTGAGCCCCGCATTCTTGAGCGTGGCCACCGTGCTCAACGTCATCGACTCGGGACCGCACACGAATGCGCCGTCCACCGTCTTGATGTCGATCCAGGTCTTGAAGAGCTGCTCGAGCTTGTCGCCGTCGATGCGGCCGTTGAACAGGTCGATGTCCTGCGTTTCACGCGTCAGCAGGTGCACGATGCTGAACCGCTCGGGGAAGCGATCCTTGAGATCGTGCAGCTCTTCACGGAACATGATCGAGCCCGTCGCGCGGTTGCCGTACACCAGCGTGAAATGGCTCTTGGGTTCACCGAGCAGCACCGACTTGAGGATGCTGAGCACCGGCGTGATGCCGCTGCCGCTGGCGATACCGAGGTAGTGGTGCGAGGCGTCGGGATTGATGGCCACGGTGAAGCGACCCGTCGGGCGCATCACATCGAGTTCTGTGCCTGCGGTGAGCGCCTGGTTGGCCCACGTGGAGAACAGTCCCTGTGGCACGCGCTTCACCGACACGCGCAGGTGACCATCCTGCAACGCCGAGCAGATGGAGTACGAGCGGCGGCACTCCTCGCCGTCCAGCGTCTGACGGAAGGTCAGGTACTGGCCCGGCTGGAACTGGAAGTGCTCGCGCATCTCTTCCGGCACATCCAGCGACACCACCACGGACTCACGTGTGTCGTGCTGAACGTCCCGCACCTGCAGTCGATGAAAATCCCGCATCTCGCCCTGAACTCGTAGAGAGAAGAAAACTCAGATCGGCTTGAAGTAGTCGAACGGCTCGAGGCACTCCATGCAGGCGTAATGCGCCTTGCACGGTGTCGAACCGAACTCGCTCACCAGCCGGGTGCGCGAGGAACCGCAACGCGGGCAGGCAATCGTTGCCACAGGTGCTCCACGTCGCGTGAGCGGCACCAGCACCTCTTCCCGCGTGCCCGGCGGGGCAATGCCATAGTCGCGCAGTCGCTCGCGGCCGATATCCGACAACCAGTCGGTAGTCCACGCCGGCGAAAGACTGGTCTCGATCGTCACGCGGAGCACACCGCGCGCGGCAAGGGCGTCCTTGATATCGCCGGCGATCACCTGCGTAGCGGGGCAGCCCGAGTAGGTCGGCGTGATACGCACCAGCAGCGTGGCGTTATCACCGTCACCCATCCACTCCACGCCACGCACGATGCCCAGATCCACGAGCGAGATCACGGGGATCTCGGGGTCGGGTACCTCACCGAGCCATGTCCACACCTCGGCCACCGATGGCCGGGAGGACAACGTGGTCTGTGCGGAAGCGCTCCCATCGCGCGGCGGCAACGACACCATGGTCAGTAGCCCGTCTTACCAAGCCTGACCGGGATACGCGCGCTGCAGGTACTGCAGATCGGCCAGCACGTATCCGAGATGTTCGCCATGACGCCCCTGCTTGCCACCGCGCTGCGGCCACTTGGACGCGGCGGGTACCGTCAGCGTGGCGGCGACGAGCGTCTCGTGCACGATGCTGTCCCACGCCGCGCGCAATGGCGCGTGCAGCACGCCCATGCCCGCCGCCTGCGCCGCAACGTCGGTCTCGTCGTCCATGAACAGCTCGTCGACGTACGGCCACAACTCGTTCACCGCGGCCTGCATGCGGCGATGACTTTCATCGGTGCCGTCGCCAAGACGCACGACCCAGTCACCACTGCGACGCACATGATACGCCACTTCCTTGGACGCCTTGGTGGCGATTTCGCGGACGCGATGATCAGCGGCCCGCGTCAGGCCACGCAGCACGAGGTGGTGCCATGCGTCGAAGAAGAACTGCCGCGCCACCAGAAAGGCGAAGTCGCCGTTGGGCTGCTCCACCAGCAACGCGTTGCGGAACGCGCGCACGTCGCGGAAGAACGCCAGCGCATCGGCATCCCGGCCTTCACCCTCGATCTCGCCCGCCAGCGTCAACCACAACCGCGCCTGGCCGAGCAGATCGAGCGCCACATTGGCCGACGCCAGTTCTTCCTCGAGGATGGGCTGCTTGCCGACGGCTTCCGACAGCCGGTGCGACAGAATCAAGCCGTTGTCGCCCAACCGCAGGAGACTCTCGACCAGCATGCTCACATGTGCCCCACTTCGTCCGGCACATCGAAGAACGTCGGGTGCCGGTACGGCTTGGTGTCGGCGGCGTCGAAGTTGAGCTCCTTGTCTTCGGGCGCACTGGCGACGATGTGCGACGAACGCACCACCCACATGCTCGTGCCTTCGCCGCGACGCGTGTACACGTCACGTGCGGCCTGCAGCGCCATGTTTTCATCGGCGGCATGCAGACTGCCCACATGACGATGCGCGAGCCCGTGCGAGCTGCGGATGAAAATCTCGAACAACGGCCACTCTTTCATCAGGACGCCCGCTTCTGTTCGGCGTTGGACTGCGCAGCCCTCTCGGCGGTCTTGGTCGCATGCGCCGCCGCGGCTTCACGCACCCAGGCTCCGTCGTAGAAAGCCGAATTCACGGACTGCATGCGCTGCCGGTTGCACGGACCATTGCCGGCCACCACCGCCTGGAACTCGGCCCAGTCGATCTTGCCGTAGTCGTAGTGCCCGCGCTCTTCGTTCCAGCGCAGGTCGGGATCGGGCAGCGTGATGCCGAGATATTCGGCCTGCGGTATGGTCTGATCGACAAAACGCTGACGCAGTTCGTCGTTGGAGAACAGCTTGATCTTCCAGCGGGCCGACTGCGCGCTGTGCACCGACTCCGCGTCCGGCGGGCCGAACATCATGAGCGACGGCCACCACCAGCGATTGAGCGCGTCCTGCAGCATCTCCTTCTGCTCCGCCGATCCCTTGGCGAGCACCATCAGGCTGGCGTAGCCCTGACGCTGATGGAAGCTCTCTTCCTTGCACACGCGGATCATGGCGCGCGCATACGGGCCGTACGAGCAACGCTGCAGCGGGATCTGGTTCATGATCGCGGCACCATCCACCAGCCAGCCGATCACACCGATATCCGCCCACGTGAGCGTCGGATAGTTGAAGATGCTCGAGTACTTCGCCTCGCCCGTCACGAGCTGACGCGTGAGCTCTTCGCGCGAGACACCAAGTGTTTCCGCGGCGCTGTACAGATAGAGGCCATGACCGGCTTCGTCCTGCACCTTGGCCAGCAGGATCGCTTTGCGCTCGAGATTCGGCGCCCGCGTGATCCAGTTGCCCTCGGGCAGCATGCCGACGATCTCGGAGTGGGCGTGCTGGGAGATCTGCCGGATCAGCGTCTTGCGATATGCCTCGGGCATCCATTCACGCGGCTCGATGCGGATGTCCGCGTCCACGCGCTCCTGGAAGCGCCGCGCTTCGGGCGACATCTCCTCGCGCGATTCAACGCGTGAGACGCCGGTGTTGACCATCTGTGCGTACATGCGACCGGGAGCTGGGCGTGGCGGGAACGTCGTCAGCGAGCGGACGACGGGGAATGAGCTTCTTTAATGATACGATTTTTTCGCCTGACGTCAACTTTTCGTATCACATCAAAATGTTTTGGAATCAGCCGCAGGAGGCAGTGGCAGGAAGCAGTCCTGCTCCCCGCACACTTTCCAACTCCATCCTGTTCACCTCTAGAAACCAATGACGCCGGGGCGCCAAAGTCCGTCGCAGTCCCGTCTTCGGTTTCCAGAGGTGAACAGGGAGGAGATGGAGAGGAAGCAGTATGCAGGACCGCTTGAGAAAGCCACAAAAGGCGCAGCAACAAGCCACTTCACGCGAATTCCGTGAAACGGGCGCGAAACTCCGCGCTCACAGGAACCCCGTCCTTACCCAAAGCCTCGGTCAGATACGCCTCAGCCCCCGGGGTCACCGCACGATAGACCCGCCGACTGAGCGCATACGCCGGCCCGCCGGGCCAGTCGGGCGGCAGCATGGCCGCTGGCAGCCTCGGGTCGTGCAGCACCACCCGGCGGTACCAGTGCACCAGCAGGGTTCGCACGAGAAACGCCTGCCGTGGCGAGAACCCGGAGCGGGTCTCGACAGCCTCCGCCACAGGAGCGAAGCGCGAGACGAAGTCCTCGTATTGCATCGCCACCGCATCGAGCGGCCAATAGCCCGCCAATTCCGACAGCTCACGCTCCGTGACACCCGGCAAGTCCTGGGCGCGCACCACGAAGGCGTCGTCCCGGACCCCAAGCTCCTCCAGGAGCTCACGCAGACGCTCGGCGTCGGCCTGGGGATGCGCCAGCAGTCCCGGCGTGATCGTCGCAAAGCCTTCCCACGCCAGGTCGCGCCGCAGGTCGGTGCGCGAGGCCATCACCTCTGCACCCCGCGGGATCAGCACCAGCGTCCACTGCCCATCCCAGGTCGGCGATCCCGGGTGATAGATGCGACGCGACGCCAGCGCGAATCGGCGGCGACCGGCCTCGGTGAGTGCATAACGGCTTTGCCGTCCCTGACGCTCCGCCTGTAGCCAGGCATCCTCGGCCAGGCGATACACACTGGTCCGCACCGCGCGTTCGTTGATACCGAACGTGTCCATCAGGTCGATCAGTGTGCGCAACCACGCCGCACCACCATGCGGCGCGATGGCATCACCGAACACCGTCACCACCAGCGACGTCGTGCGCGGCGGCTCGTCACGCAGTAGCTGACGGGCCCAGCGCGTGATCGTCGAGTTCGCGGATGACCCTTCCACGGCGCCAAGGGGTGAGGTGAGCACGGCAGGTCGCGTGTGCGACCACGCTGCCGAACGGTG
Organism: Gemmatimonas sp.; assembly: GCF_036405635.1. Lineage (GTDB taxonomy): Bacteria > Gemmatimonadota > Gemmatimonadetes > Gemmatimonadales > Gemmatimonadaceae > Gemmatimonas. The sequence goes on from NZ_DASWXE010000096.1 coordinate 12,610, forward strand.
ACGTTGGTGCACGTCGAAGAACGTCCGCGCAGTTTACACCCGCAGCACGATTACGCCACGCGATTGTGCAACACCGCTAGGCGACGCGCAGTGGACGGGCCGAAGACTCGGACTCGGGCGCTGGCATCAGACGCGGGTAGGCCGCGGCCGGGCGCATCGTAAGGTCGGGGCGCAACCCGACGATCGGCGCCGGTGCGTCGGCGGGCTCTCGCGACGGCAATACCGACCATCCCGGAGCCTGCATGCGACGCGGTGCACCCGCCAGACGACGCCAGATGCCCAGACGATCGGCCGTACCACTCACCACCTTGCCGTGATTCTCGTAGGCGTGGGTGAAGATCTTGGCCATGAGCACACGCGCCACGATGGGATCTTCCTGCTCGAACCGCGCGCCGATGCCCACGTCGCCGATCCAGCGTGTCACCACCGCCGGGATATCGCCCACGTCGGACACATGCACCGTGATGGTTGTGCCGACGGCCGGCCGCTCGATGCCCCACGCGATGGCCGCACCCGTGATGCTCACGTCTTCGAGACCAATGCGGCGGCGCACACCCTCGCAGCTCGCCTCGTGTGTCTCGTGAATGAGGAAGCGCTCCTCGCCGCGACGCCGGTCGAACTCGAAGGCCATGAGCAGACACGCGAACATCACCAGCACCGTGCAGCAGCCCCAGAAGATGGATGGCGTCAGGAAGGCATCGGGTGGCACCCGTTCGAAGCTCGGCAACTGGTTCACCACCATGCCCGTCACCATGCCGAACATCACGGACAGCGAAATGCCCACGGCACGCGCGTCCACTTGCATGCCCTGCGCCAGCTTGCCCTTGGGCGTCACCTTGAAGCCCACGGCAAACGGCCTGAAGAGACTGTGCACCACCGCCGGTGTGAGGCGGAATGAGGCAAACACCGAACTCGCCAGCGAGATGATCGTGTTGCGATGCACCGTGGCCAGCGCCCGATTGGCGCCCCACATGCCCAGCAGCATCGGCACCTGATGGAACAGCAGGTCGTCGCCAGTGGCCGATGGTACGCCGATGAGCCCGAGCCACAGGAACAGCAACGGCGCGAGAATCATCAGGGGCAGGCACAGATTCGTGGCCACCCACGACAGCGGCAGGAAGAACAACCGCTGAATGAAATTGAGCCCCGGCGCAGTGAGCGGACCGTTCTTGAGGAACAGCAGCTGGATGCCACCGCGGGCCCACCGCGCGCGCTGCGTGTACATCGCGGCCAACCCCTCCGGCGCGAGACCACGCGCGAGCCGTTCGTTCAGGTAGACCGTCTTCCAGCCACGCTGCAGCAGCACGATGCTGGTGAGAATGTCTTCGGTGATGGAGTCGGTGGGAATGCCGCCGATCGCTTGCAGCGCGCTGCGCCGAGCAAGGCTGTTGCTGCCACACGAGAAGGCCACGCCCCACCCATCACGGCAGGCCATGATGTCGGTGAAGAAGAACTCCTGATCGTCGGCATGCTTCTGGAACACACCCAGATTGGCCTGCACCGGGTCGGTGTTGAAGAAGTGATGCGGCACCTGCACCAGCCCCGTGCGCTCTTCGCGGAAGAAGCCCACGGTGCGCTGCAGGAAGTCGCGCTGTGCGACGAAGTCGGCATCGAACACCAGCACCAGGTCACTGTGCGTGATGCTCAGTGCATGATTGATATTGCCGGCCTTGGCGTGCGCGCGATCGGGGCGACGGATGTAGTTGACGCCCAGCTCCTCGCACGACGTGCGCAGCCAGTCGCGCGCTCCATCGTCGAGCACGTGTACGATGATGTTCGGATAGTCGAGGGCCAGCGCGCCCACCACCGTCTTCTCGAGCACGTCCCACTCTTCATTGTAGGTCGCAATGAAGATGTCCACCGAAGGCAACGTCTCCGGTGACTGCTCGTGGTACCAGCGCTGATTGTCGTCGGCCTCGGCATGGCGATCGCGACGACGGCTCAGCATGAGCAGGTACACCAACCCTTCCACCAACAGCATCATTTCGGCAAACCAGAACAGCCACACCCAGGTGGACTGCAGCGTGCCATCGAGCGGCACGGGCCATACGGTATCGACCGTACGCCAGATGGCGTAGCGCACCGCCAGGAGAATGGCGAGACCCGCCACCGACGCGCGCACCCAGGGTGTGCGCATCGACATCAGGGGCGCGAGACAGATGAACACCAACACGGCCAGGGCCGTGGGCATCCATGCCGGGATGATACCGGGTTCCATCATGGGCGAATCAGCAATGAGGACAGCGTCGCAATCAGCGGCGCAGTCTCCATCACTTCATCAGGCGGCTGGCGAGCTGCAGCGGACGCAGCGGTGCCTTGTCATCGAAGAACACCTTCGCATGACGACCCACCTGGCAGAAGTTCGCCGATGACTGCTGCAGCGACTTCGCATCCACATCCACGATCACGCGGCTGTCACCGCGCCGGTCCTGCAACTTGAGTTCCGCTGCCGACGCAATCTCGGGACGAAGACCACCACCGCGCACCGAGCGCACCCGACCACGTGCTTCGTAGGTGGTGCCGGCCAGGCGCACGATCACCGCCTTGTCGAGATCGATCTTATCGGCATCGCGGGGCGACACCGTGGCTTCGAGGTACACCCGCGAACAGTCCACCACCGTCGCGATGGGCGCACCACGCAGTACACGCTCGCCCGGCACCGCCGTCATCTGCCACACGGCGCCGGCCGTCGGGGCCGACACATGCACAATACCACTGCTGTCCGACGCCACGTTCAGCGCCCCTTCAGAAATGGTCGTGGCTTCCCCACGCAGCGCATCACGCTCGGCGCGCAGACGGGCAATGTCCACCGTCAGTTGGTCCATACGCTGCCGCGAGTAGGGCACGTCCTGACCACTCTGTTCACTCACCACGTTGTTGCGAGCCGCACGAATGCTGATGCGCAGGCGCGTCGCCGCCGCTTCGGCCTCCACGAGCGCCGTGCGCGCGCGGGTCACATCCAGCTTGCTGCTGCCATTCACGCCGACCAGCGCATTCGTCTGTTCGGCCACCAGCTTGCGTTCTTCCACCCGTCCTTCGGCGGCGCGGAGATCCGATTCGAGCTGCTCGACGAGCGTCGTGCGATAGCGCTTCTCGCGCAGCACCAGCGAATCATGCAGGGCGATGAGCGTCTCGAGTTCGCGGCCGATGATGTCGGCGCGTCCGTTGAGGAGCGAAGAGCGCGTCGAGAGCGACTGCGCATTGTCCTGCGACCAGCCATCGCGACGGAGGCGGGCCAGCGTGGTGCCGCGCGCCACGCGGTCGCCGATATCGGCGCCCACCGAGTCCACCACGCCTTCCATGGGCGCCACGATCTCGATGCGGGGCGCATTCACGACCGCTTCGATGGAGGTGGCGTACAGCGTGCGTTCCATGAGCACCGAACCCACGGCCACAATGATGCCGAGAGCGAGGAGGAGTCGAGGAACGCGGGAGTCGAGCCGTTTGAGAAGCATGATGGGGTGTGAGGTCGTCACTCCAGAGCTTCGGATGGCAACTGTCCGCACTTGAGCACCCGGACGTGCGATTCCTGTAACAGGGTCTACTTTGTCGGCATTCCAGAGGTGGCTATGACTGTCACACGCGATCAAGGGTGCCAGCCGGAATGCTTGCCGGAACACGGGCATTTTCCCTTGCTGGGACGGCTCGGATGTCCCTCTCCCCCTCCCTTCACTACGATTAGCAGATCGCCGTTCAACGCTGGGGGAGTGATGGTTGCAGGACAAACAGGGCGCCGGGCGTGCCTGGGACGACACATTGGCCGGGCGATGCTCGGCCTGAGCCTTGGAATGGGCGCCGTTGGGTGTGGTGGCTCACTGGAGCCCACCTTCGAGTTTCGTGTGGAGGGCACGGTCACCGGGGCCACGGCAAACGCGGGCGCCTACGCGGTGGTGACCGGGCAACTGTACGAGGGGGGCTGCGGCACCGGCACTCTTCGGCAGACCTCGACGGCACGCGCTGGCGTCGATGGCCGGTTCAGTGTGGGCTTCGGTGTCGCGTTCAGTGGGTGCATTCGCCTGATCGCCACCAGCACGTCGGCCACCGGCTCGGCCGACCGCACCGGGGTGCAAGCGGGCGGGGCCGGCGCCAAGGTCGTGCAGATGGACGTCGTGTTGGGTGTGCCATGACCGCCATCCCCGACGTCCGCCTGAACGACGGCACCACGCTGCCGGCCATCGGGCTCGGCACGTATGGCCTGAGGGGCGCCGCCGGAGTGCAGTCCATGATCCAGGCGGTGCAAAACGGCTACCGCCTGCTCGATTCGGCGGTGAACTACGAGAACGAAGGAGCGGTTGGCGCCGCCGTGCGCCGCGTGACGCGGGAGCTGGGCATCCCGCGCGACGCTTTGCGGATCACGTCGAAGCTGCCCGGGCGGCACCATCGTCAGGCGGCTGCGCTGCTCTCCATCGAGGAGTCGCTGTTTCGCACCCAGCTCGACTACTTCGATCTCTACATCATTCACTGGCCCAATCCGCGCCAGGAACTGTACGTAGAAGCGTGGCAGGCTTTGGTGGAAGCGCAGAAGCGTGGCTTGGTGCGCTCCATCGGCGTGAGCAACTTCCTGCCAGAACATCTCGATCGCATCATTGCCGACAGTGGTGTGGTGCCGTCGGTGAATCAGGTGGAGCTGCATCCGTACCTGCCGCAGGACGAGCAGCGTGCGTATCACGCGAAGCACGGTATCGTGACCGAATCATGGAGTCCGATCGCCCGTGGCAAAGAGTTGCTGGCCGAGCCGGTGCTCGAGGCCATTGCCACGCGTGTGCAGCGCACCGTGTCGCAGGTGGTATTACGCTGGCATGCGCAGGTGGGTGCGATCGCGATCCCCAAGTCGGCGTCGTCGGAACGACAGCAGGAGAATCTCGCACTGTTCGACTTCACGCTCACTGATGCGGATATGGCAAGCATTGCCACACTGGCGCGCGAAAACGGCCGGATTTTTGGGTTTCATCCGGCCGATCACGAAGAGTTCTGAGTTGTTCTGGGTGGTTCTGATTGAACCGCGACGGCCTAGGCGCCGTTGCGCGCGGTGACGATCCAGGCGGCGCCGTCCATGGTGACCGCCTGATCGGTGGCGCGGGTTTCGAAGGCGGCGCGTACGGCAGCCGCAGCGCGCTCACGAAGCACGTCAGGCTGATCGGCCAGGGCCCGGGCCAGCGGTCCCACCTGCAGGGCGAGTTCGAGCGCCGCGCCGATGGCCTCATCGCGCGTGGCCGCCTCGCCGTACACCTGCGGGCTATCGAACGGCGTGATGGCGATGTCGATGAACCCGGCGGTGGACAGCGTGCGCCGCACACGATCGTCATCACCAAAGGCGAATGGGCCGGGCGCATCGGGAGCCGGCGTGGGCAATGGCGGCAGGATATCGGCCACGGCCCGCATGGGCAGGCGCACCCAGTCGTTCTCATCGAACGGGCGCCAGCACACGAACGCCAGTCGGCCTCGCGGCGCGAGCGCCGTGCGCAGATGAGTGAATGCGGCAGCCGGATCGTCAAAGAACATCACGCCGAAGCGCGAGAAGAGCAGATCAAACGCGCCGGTGGGCAGATCGTGCCTGGACGCATCTCCCAGCACAAATGACACCGGAGCGCCCTGTGGTGTGCGCTCGCGCGCCCGTGAGAGCAGCGGCTCGGAGATATCGAGGCCGAGCACGGAGCCGGATGCGCCCACGCGCGCGGCCAGCTCGAGCGTCGTGGCACCGGAGCCGCAGCCGACGTCGAGCACGCGCTCGCCCGGTACCGGTGATGCGGCCGCGATGGCGGCTGCGCCGTAGGGGGCCAGCATGCGATCGAGTCGCGACTGATTGTCGCGCCAGACCTCGCCGGAGCGGCCGGTCCAGTCGAATGCGGCTTGGTTGGGTTGACTGGTCAAGTGTAGCCTCCTCCAGACGTGAAAGGTCTTGCAAGAACCGCCGCTTCATTCCGGTGGAACGTCAAACCTCACGAGAGTCAACCCGTCGAAATCTATGGGCAATCGTCGATTGGGCCCGGCTGTCTCAAATTCGAATCCGGAATCAGTCGAAGAAGACCAGGCCAACGCCGCTGAGCCGTCACCGAGCAGTTGAAGTGTTTCCACCCAGATCCGTTCACGGGTCCTCGTGCTGTATACGCCCACATACACACCCGCGCGGATCTCGGCGAGCCATACGGCCAGCCGCCCCCGGAGCCGCGGGGGTGCGTTCTCAACCACGATGACCATCATCGGCGCTCCGGATCTCGGGTAAGGCGGGCGCCTGCCCTTCTGGCGCCTCTTGCGGAGGTGTCAGCCCGCTGGCTTCGAGAACATCGGCAATGGCTGGGATAAGGCGATCGAGCAAGCGTGTCCGTCGAAACGCCTCGCGACATCGAATACGGACCTCTCGTTCAACACCGGACGCCGGAATGTTTCCTCGCTCGCAGCGTGCTGCGACCGAGAAAGCTTCCGGCACGACCGTTTCAAACTTGAACAGATCCGCTATGTCGTAGACAAAGCTCAGCGGCTTCCCCCGGTGCAGGAACCCAATCGCTGGCGCATACCCTGCTGCGAGGACCGCCGCCTCGGTCAGGCCGTACAAACACGATGTGGCAGCGGACAGACAGCGGTTCACCACATCCGCATCCGACCACGCGGCGGGATCATATTTCCTTCCGCTCCAAGTAACCCCAGCCGAGGCGGCGAGTGCTTTGTACATCCCACGTACTCTGGCGCCTTCTATTCCGCGTAGCTGGTCGGGCGACCGCCGCAGGGGTGCTTCTTCATGAAAGCGCATCGCATACATGCGCCGAATCACCTTGAGACGCGCAGTTTCATCCAGAGCGGCCTGAGCCTGATACAACAGTCGGTCGGCGCGAGCACCACCCGGCTGGCCCGCCGCGTACAGCCGGACACCCGCTTCGCCCACCCACACGACGAGACAGCCGACCCGTGCAGCCAACATGATCGCCGCATGGGAGATGCGAGTACCCGGCTCGAGCATCAAGCAGGCCAAGCCGCCCACAGGAATCTGCACTCGAACACCAGACCGATCGACGAGGACAAAGGCCCCATCAATCACATCAATAAGTCCATACTCCAGAAAGACTATGCTGGCACGATCCTTCAGTGGAATCGGGCGTAGGGGTACATACTCCGACATGGCGTCGTCAGCTTCGGCGAACCAACATCAGTCCACAGCCGAATGCCTTGGCCCGACCCAGACCGTTGAACAACGCAGACCGCATCGGCTCAGGGTCGCGAACCCGAAGAACACCGCGGACATCCAACACACCAAACGTTGCGTCCTTGGCCTCTCGCCGTGGCATGTGCCACACATTGTAGGACTGCACGTCAAGGGTCTCGAGTTCGTATCCGGCACGATCTCCCTGAGCACTCATCCAGACCCGTGCGACATCCTGCACACGTTCGCGTCGTGCTTCAGAACGGCCAGCCTTGTCCAGGCCATGAATGGCATGCATCAGGACATCACTTCGCACCCCACGCTGCTGCCGACCCATCGATCGACTGACCGTGGCATTGACACGAAGCTCGAACTCGAGTCGATCTCCCACGACAAGCCTTGGATCGTAGTGCCGAGCGGGCCACACATCGAACAACCCCAGTCGGTCCTCGGGCGCACGATCCGCTACCACGTAGTACTCGCCGGGCCGATGCTCCCTCCACAAAAAGTCCCTCTTGCGATCGGGACTATCAGCGAACAAAGACCACATGAGATGGTGCCCGGCGGCGGTGCGCGGACCATCACCATCAGGGCGTAGCAGTGCGCGGATCGCAGCCACTGGCGGATCGTCTCGCAATACCAGCTTCGTCAGCAAACGACTCATGGATGGGTGACCTCCGGCAATTCATTGAACTCCACGCTCCGGTCGCTGAATAGCCAGGTCCGTCGGTCGCCTGGCTGATCTCGCCGAACCGCACGATGACCACCCATTGGCATTCCCGTCGGAATCGATGCATTGCCATCGTAGGCCACCAGTCGTCCCCACCCGCTCTTTGGCCGCAACACAGGAAGTGCTGCCGTTTCCTGAGGCACGGGAGGCCGCAGAGCAAAAGCCGCCGCCAATGAATCAGCAACGAGCAGTTCTGGAAACAGCGGCCATGCAAGCACATTGGCACGCCTTCCAGCATAGAGTGCAAACTTCGGTTCCTGCAATGCGGCCTTCACGTCCGACAAGCTCCATGGGGACGACGTGCGCTCCAGCCAAAGCATCGACGTGAAGAGTGCATCGCACCGATAGGCACGCCGCGACAGCATGGTCACGCGGTCTTTGTGAGCCATCATCGCCGCACGGGTCCGCGCCCCACTTCTCCGCATATTCAAGCGAGAGACCGACTGGGCCGTATGGAAGTCTTCCATAGTGGTCCCTGCTACATCCATACGGACCCCAATGCCGAATGCTGTGGCGAGCTCCTGTTGTGTCACATGATCCTCGCGACGCACGCCAAGTGCCGCCCCCACCAATCCGATCGTAGCTGACCGACTGGGCATTTCCCACGTGCCTCGCCGCTCGCCCACAGCAATGTCCCCCCAGCTGGAGAGCGGGGCATGAACAGTGAACGCCAGAAACTGGTTCACGCTACCGACTCCGCAGCAAAGCTCAGTAACTCCGCCAACGATCCGCTCACCGCTTCCGGTGCGACCGACATGGTCACGCGTGCGTCGGCACAGGCCCCGTAAGCCTGATCGAAGTGCCCGCACAGTGCTGAAAGACGCTCGGACGAGACCCCCAGCACCTCTGTTCCTGAGACGGGCTTGAGGAATGCTGCGGCCAAGGAGCGGGGTTGCTGCGTACCACGCTCGAGCATCACGAACGAGGCGCGTGCTCTGGACGCGAAACTGGCCTGCTTGCCACGGGGGGCAACGGTCGATGCTGCCTCGACCAACGCCTGCAGCGCATCGCGCGCCACACCGGTGCTGCCATCAAGGTTCGAAACAAGGAGATCGACATCAACACAGACGTAGATGTAGAACAGGCCCGCCCCGAACTCCTGCACGCCGATGAAGGAGGTACCAACCGATTCGTCCTTCTCCCGGTGCTGGAGATCATCCACCGCCACGTAGTAGTCGTCCTCGGTCACACCAGCATGTGTGGTGAAAGCATGCGCTACCTGAACGGCCGCGTCCCGGTTGAACCCCGGCTCATCGGCCAACATTCGACCGAACATGGCGATGTCGGCCGCCGTATCCACTTGCATCAACAGGTCCGCAGGCGCGACGGTGAAATCTTCACCGGCCAGCAGACGATCGGCCATCGCCATGGCCCGCACGCGCTCCGTCGGAGATACAAACGCGAGCTGCCGGATGAGTGCCTGTTCCTTTCCCTTGTCTTCGTCCAGCTTGCCGAACACCTGAGCGATGCTCCGCGCCCCTTCGAGCGCCTTGTCCGTGTCCATGCCTCCGGCAACCAGATGCTTCAGAACCTCTTCGCCGAGGCGCTGGGTGCGCTTGCCCATGTGGCCCTTGAGCCGGGTGTCGAACACCGGCGACGTACGCCAGGCTCGCTTGAGGCTCTGCGACGAGATGCGAATGCGTTGCGCTCCGCCATACTCCACCGTTTTGGGCCGGCCGGTGTCATCGCGATTGAGATTGGCAGTGGGGTAGGCCGTGAGCACATGCATCTGCAGAAACGTGGTCATTCCATGATCCTCAGTTTGTCGTTGCGCCAGTGGACGTGGGTTGATTCGCTGCGAAGTAGTCGAAACTCCACCGTTGTTTCACCTTTTCCCTGCGGTTTTCGTCGTACCAATCCATCATGTCCCAGGCAAGAGATTCGACGTTCACCGTCCCGTCGAGCTGGCGCACCAGTCGGATCAAGGTCGTCACCATGTCTTCGCCAGGGGTGGTGAGCAGGACACGGCGAAACCGAATCTCTGCCAGAATGGGTCGAATCGCTCCCGCGTCACTCTCGGACTGCGAGCCAGGGAATTGCTGCCAGCCCAATTGCTGCATGAACCGTCTTCGCCCCTCATGTTGTCTGGCATGAGCCAGTACGCGGGACAGATCGATAGCGGCCAGCGTTCGGGCATCATTCGCCTGCAGTTCTTTCTTCCCGTTCAGTCGGCGAGCCAGTTCGATGGCCATGGGCTCACCAAGTGATTCGGCGCGATTCCGGGCTCGACGCAACCGCGCTCGCACACCCGCGTTTCGCGACTCCTGGAGACGATTGAACCATTCCACGATCGATGATTGGCGCGACTCACTTTTTATCTCCGCGCCTGCCGACACTTGCGCTCCTGACACGGATCGATCGTTGTCATTCATGCTTTCACTCCGGCTTTGGGTTTGCGACGTGCAGACGGTACGGGCACCAGGTTGAGAGCTTCGGCAATTCCACTGCCAGCCTTTCCATAGCCGGCCATGCTCAGCGTGAGGCCTTGTCGGGACCTGACGATTCGGCGTATCGCCATCACTGGCGCTGGTCCAAGTGGTGCCGCTTCGTCGAAGAGGTGCATCACGCACGCCTGAAGCGGCTCATGAAACAGACGTCGTGCTTCTGACACGCTTTCCACTCCCAGGCCCGCACGATAGGCATCACGCAACGTGCGAAAGAACAGGGCTTCCGTACGGGCCCATAGCTGCTGCCGGTATGGATCAGCGGCACTCCCGGCGTCGTCTGGGCGTTCGTACAACGCGCTGGAGATGGCGTAGCCCAGCACGGACGAGGAGATCGTAACGGCACTGGCCAGCTCGCGCGCCAGCAGCAGCATGAATTCCCGCTCGGCTGCCGTGATGAGAGGAAACAGAGGCACACGCGCATCCATCCAACCACGGGCTTTCATCTTGTCCATGTCATAGCCCAGGAGTCGCACGGTGGGCGTGGTCACCCCAACCGCCCTCGCGCGATCCGGTGCATCGACGACGATGGTGGCGGGCTCCCGATCATGTCCTGTGGCCGCCAGCACCAGGTTGGCCCAATCCTTCCACTGAAAGCCGGAGGGCTGGGGATGCATGGGCAACCACTCTCCCTTGGTGAGATAGTACGGCGAGAACGGATGTCGCCACTGCGCATAGTTGACGCCATAGTTGCGCATCGCGAAGCCGACGACGGGGCGTGCATCGACCCTTCCCGTCAATCCGCATGGCGCAACTTCGGTCCCGAACACCAGGCGTATGCGACGGGGCGTCGCGAAATAGGCCTGGGCCGGGTGAATGCCTTCCGGTGTCACGGGTGAAGAAGACTTTTCGGAAGTGCGACATGGCGCGAGCCACGGAAACAGCGCCGCCGGTGCATCGGACCACTGCGATGCGCGTCGCTTCCATTGCGCGACGGTCTCCACATTGAACCAGAGCTGATGCCAGAGTGGTTCGGTCAGTGGATCTGACCGCGGCTCAACGAGTGTCGTCAGCGGCCCTCCACCGCGCATGGAGGTACGATGCCCGGCCCCACCAGCGGGCGCATAGCTCTGCATGGTGATGAGCGCCATCGCCGCCATGGGTCGCGAGAACGCCTCGAACCGCCCCGGCTTCACGAAAAGCGTGGCATTCAGCTCGTCGCTTTGCACGCCGGGAGTGTCGATCAGCAGACGCTCGACGGGAATCGTGCCCTTGCCGAGTACGTCGGCAGGTGCGAAATCCTGCAGGAATGCGGGACCGCTGGGCTCGTCGAGATCGAATGCCGGTGGCAGTGCGTCAAGCTGTGACTGCAGTGAAGCCATTGATGGGGGAGCATCCCACTGCTGCTCCCATTCCTCATCATCCGCCGGGCGCATTGCTACGGAGAGAAGACCTGCGAGGAACTCCAGCGTTGCCGTTTCGAAGTCAGGACGTGGAGCAGCCAGACCGACAACGGCCTCGTCACTGGCCATTCGATCCACTACACGGGCGATCGTGCCCCACTCGACGGTGCCGTTTCTGAGGCGCCATGGGAGCCAAGGCTCCGCTCTGAGATCATACATTGGGCAGTGATTTGAGGTAAAATTGCGATGTTAATATAGGTTAAAGTCTTTTTAGTTAATGTCAAGAGTTTTAAAAGAGGGACAAGAGGATCCCCGCCGATCGCAGGGAACAAGAAGGACCTTAGGTCAAAGTCGGACCATCCCCGCTCCGCGAGGTCAGTACTGCAAGCCGACCACCGGGCAATATCGCAGGTCTACATGAGCTACGGCATCCTTCTGCAGTCGACCGACAAACGTACCGGACCCATCCTCGATCAACACCAGCACCG
>NZ_DASWXE010000097.1:0-13190 GCF_036405635.1 Gemmatimonas sp.
AGCGCGCACGAACGTCTCGAAGTCTGAGCGCGTGGACATGCGGGCCGGTGTATCCCAGCCGGCCGCGACAAACGCCGCTTGCACCTGCGCGTCGGTGCCCACGAGCATGACGTTCACGAAATCACCTGGCCCACGTCCGCCGGCCGTGAGACCGCGCGCCGGCAATGACTGCAACACGGCGACCGTGGCGGCATCCTGCACCAAGTCGGCCGGTGGTGCGTAGACCGGCCATGAGGGAAGCGTCAGCGGTTGCTGAAGCCCGATGGTCAGGTCGGTGCCTGGCGGAAACACCACACGGCGATGTCGTTCTTCCGCCTCGCCGCGCACGGCCGTGAACAGCAACGCGCCGGCAATGGGATCGACCGAGCCTAGCAACAGGGTGGACCACGCCGTGCGCGACTTGAGCAGGCTCACCAACGGTGGGCCAAGAATGCGGCCATCGTCGTCGACTGTCTCGCGCGCATTGTCCACTGATGTCACGACCGCATCGATGAGGAGAGAGGCCGTGGACCGCGTCGTGTCGGGGACCAATGTCGTGAAGTGCACACGTACCGTGCGGCGCGCCCCGGCCAGTCGCTCCACGCCCACGTCGTCCACCGTGCCGATGACATGTGCCCCCGGGGCGACGGCGATACGGCCATCGACCTTCACCGGTGTGAGCACCATGGCGCGGATGGTGCGTCCCCTGAATGCGTCATGTGACTCGAGCGAGTCCAGCAACCGCACGGTCACCGCCGCTCCGGCAGGCAGCTGTTGTGCTCGCCCGGGAAGCGCCGCGCCCAGCATCACGACTGCAACAACCGCTGCCTGCCGGAGGAATCGCACGAGTGTTGCACTCCTGTTGTACGAGTGGTGCGTGACACAGGTCGGGTGAGACGTGTAGGTACAATGTCGTCCTGGTGCGCATCGGCGTAAGTTGGCATCCCCGTTCCTCTGGACCATGCAATGACCTGGAAGCAGAAGACAGCGCTTTTTCTCGGCAGTCAGGCGCTGTCGCTGTTCGGCACCGCACTCGTGCAGTACGCCCTGATGTGGCACGTCACCCTCGCCACGAAGTCGGGGTGGCTGATGACGATCTATATCCTGTGCGGATTTGTCCCCGCGTTCCTCGTCTCGCCGTTTGCCGGAGTCTGGGCCGACCGCATGGACCGGAAGCGGCTCATCATTCTCTCGGACGGCAGCATCGCCGTCGTCACCCTGTTGCTCGCGCTGGCGCTGCGCTCAGGCCAGAACGTGCTGTGGCTCATCATGATCACGGCCGGCGTGCGCGCGATCGGACAGGCCATTCAGCAGCCGGCCGTGGGCGCCCTGTTGCCACAATTTGTCCCCGCCGATCAGCTGGCGCGCGTGAACGGCATCCAGAGTACGGTGCAGTCGGCCACGTTCTTTGGTGCGCCCATGCTGGCCGGCTTTCTGATGTCGGTGTGGCCACTCGAGTACGTGTTCCTGCTCGACGTGGGCACGGCCGCGGTCGCCATTGGCCTGTTGGCGGCATTCCTCAAGGTGCCGCCGCACGAGAAGGCCGGCGTGCCGCAGACGGTGTCGTACTTCGACGATATGCGGCTGGGCTTCGACTACATCAAGGCGCACCGATTCCTGGTGCCGTACTTCAGCTTCGTGGCGGTGCTGCTGGTGCTCGTGGCGCCGGCCGCGTTCCTCACGCCGCTGCAGGTGGTGCGCACCTTCGGCTCCGACGTGTGGAGACTGACGGCCATCGAGATGGCGTTCTCGGTGGGCATGATGACAGGTGGTGGCATCATGGCGTGGTGGGGTGGGTTCACCAACCGCATCCACACCATGGTGCTGTCATCGGCCATCATGGCGGTGTGCACCGCGCTGCTGGGGCTCATGCCCAACTTCTGGGCCTATCTGGTGCCGATGGGCATCTTCGGCGTAGCGCTGCCGCTGTACAACGCCGGCGCCACGGTGCTGCTGCAGGAGCACGTGGAACCCGACTATCTGGGGCGGGTCTTCTCGATCTTCACCATGCTGCAGACGGCCATGATGCCGCTGGGCATGCTGGTGTTCGGTCCGCTGTCCGAGTACGTGCGCATCGAAACGCTGCTGCTGGTGACGGGCATCGCCATGGGCGCGCAGCTCCTGTGGGTCATGAACGACCGCACGCTGATCGAGGCGGGGGTGCCGATGGAGCGGCCTGCTGAGACCGACGCGGCTTCGGGGCCGAAGCCTGAAGTCGAGGCCGGCTCGGCGTAGCGGAAGGGCAGCCGGAACCGACCATGAAAATTCTTTCGAACGGTTTGTCGATTTTGATGTTTGCCGTTCGACGCCCTTGTGTAGACCGCTGAACACCTGCTGCCCGACGCCTCGTCGGGCAGCCCATACAGGTTCCTAAACTCTTTGAGGACAACATCATGCGCGTCATGGTCATCGTGAAGGCCAGCCACGAGAGCGAGAACGGCATCATGCCGAGCACCGAGCAGCTGACGGCGATGGGCAACTTCAATGAAGAGCTCGTCAATGCCGGGATGATGCTGGCGGGCGACGGGTTGCACCCCAGTGTGCGCGGCAAGCGGGTGCGGTTTGAGGGCAAGAAGTCCATCACGGTTATCGATGGTCCGTTCGCCGAAACAAAGGAGCTCATCGCCGGCTTCTGGATCTGGAAGGTCGCGTCGATGGACGAAGCGATTGCCTGGGCGCGCCGCATCCCGGCAGAAGAGGGCGTGATTTCCGAGGTGGAGCTGCGCCCGTGCTTCGAGGCGGAAGATTTTGGCACCGAGCTGACGCCCGAACTGCTCGCGCAGGAAGACCGGCTGCGGGCGACCGTGGAAGCACAGCAGGCGAAGCAGGGATGACGGACAACGCGCGGACCGGCGACGGACTCTCCGACCAAGGAATGTCCGACGAGGTCCAGCGCGCCGTGGCGGCGATCTGGCGGGCCGAATCGGCTCGTCTGGTCGCGGGCCTCATGCGACTCACCGGTGATGTCGGGACCGCGGAAGATCTCGCACAGGACGTGTTGATGGCCGCGCTCACGCAGTGGCCTGGCGATGGAATTCCCGACAATCCGGGCGCGTGGCTGATGCGAAGTGCTCGGCATCGTGCCATCGATGGCCTGCGGCGCGACCAGCTTCTCGAGCGCAAGCACGCCGAACTGGCCGTGCAGCTTGATGCACATCAGCGCGCCCACCCCGAGAACGCCTGGGCCGACGCTCTGGATCAGGAAGTGGGCGACGATGTGCTGCGCCTGCTGTTCATGACCTGTCACCCGGTGTTGTCAGTGGACGCGCAGGTCGCGCTCACGCTCCGGTTGGTGGGCGGCCTCACCACGCCGGAAATCGCCCGGGCCTATCTCGTGCCCGAAG
Organism: Gemmatimonas sp.; assembly: GCF_036405635.1. Classification (GTDB taxonomy): domain Bacteria; phylum Gemmatimonadota; class Gemmatimonadetes; order Gemmatimonadales; family Gemmatimonadaceae; genus Gemmatimonas. The sequence goes on from NZ_DASWXE010000097.1 coordinate 3,324, forward strand.
CCACGATCGCCCAGCGTATCGTGCGCGCCAAACGCACGCTGGTGGAATCGCGCGTACCATTCGAAATGCCGCGCGGGGGCGCGCTGGAAGATCGGGTGGCCTCGGTGCTGCGGGTGCTGTACCTGGTGTTCAACGAAGGTTACGCCGCCAGCGCCGGTGCCGATTGGATGCGGCCCGCGCTGGCCAGCGAAGCATTGCGTCTGGCCCGCCTGCTCGTGCAGCTCGTGCCGCAGGTCTCCGAGGTTCACGGACTGTTGGCGCTGATGGAGCTGCAGTGGTCTCGTGCCGATGCGCGCACGGCTCCTGATGGGTCGCCCATTCTGCTCCTCGATCAGGACCGTGGCCGGTGGGATCAGCTCGCGATGCATCGCGGTTTGGCGGCGCAGGCCCAGGCCGAAGCACTCACCGGGACGCTGGGGCCGTACGCGCTGCAAGCGGCGATCGCGGCCTGTCATGCACGGGCGACCACGGCCAGCGCGACCGATTGGGTGCGCATTGTGGCGCTGTACGACGGCCTCGTGGAGCTCACCGGGTCGCCGGTGGTGGAGCTCAACCGGGCGGTCGCCGTGTCGATGGCGTTCGGTCCCACCGAGGGGTTGGCGCTGCTGGCGGAGCTCGCCGAAGATCCCGCGCTGCGCCGCTATCACCTGCTGCCGGCGGCCGAGGGCGACATGCTGGAACGCGCCGGGCAGCCGGACGCCGCGATTGGTGCCTTCCAGCGCGCTATGACACTGGCGGAAAACGCTCAGGACCGCGCCGCCATGCAGCGCCGAATAGAATCACTGTCACTAAAGACCTCGGCCACTAACGCGCCAGTGGCTTGAAGTAATTTATCATATGCCACTTCAACACGGCATCTGACCGCTTACTAAAGCGTCTGCTTGACTTACCCTCCCAGGGCGTGATACTCAAGCCAATGCTTCAACATCCCGATCTCGATCAGCTCCTGCACGCCATCGCCGATCCGTCCAGGCGCGCCATCACGGAACGCCTGAGCACCGGACCGGCGGCCGTCAGCGACCTCGCCAAGCCACTCCGCATCACCCTCGCGGCGGTGCTGCAACACGTGCAGGTGCTCGAACGCGCCGGCGTGGTGCGCACCGAAAAGGTCGGCCGAGTGCGCACCTGCCAGCTCCAGCCAGACGCCTTCCGGTCGCTGGAACAGTGGATCGCCGACCGTCGCCTGCTGTGGGAGCGTCGCTTCGACCGACTCGGCCAGCTGCTCGACGAGCCCGACGCCGACTGATTGCCTTTCCCCGCTTCTTTACTCGAGACTCCCATGGCCGTCGCCCACGCCTCGTTCACCGTCAGCCGTACCTATACCAAGTCGCCCGCTGTGGTCTTCCGGGCCTTCTCCGATCCCGCCCGCAAGCGGCGCTGGTTTGCCGAAGGCGAAGGGTCGACCGTCGAAGACTTCACCACGGACTTCCGTGTGGGTGGCAGCGAGCGCACCAGCTTCCGCATGGCCGAGCCGCCGATGGCCGGCACGGTGATCACCAACGACACGGTCTTCATGGACATCGTGCCCGATCAGCGCATCGTGCTGACCTACTCCATGAGCATCCACGGAGCTCCCATGTCGGTCTCGTTGGCCACGTTCCAGTTCGAGCCCGCGGATGGTGGCACCCGCCTCACCATGACCGAACAGGGGTGCTTCTTCGACAACGCCGACGGCCCTGTCATGCGCGAGGAAGGCTGGGGTGAACTGCTGGACGCCCTCGGCCGTGAAGTGACCGGCTGAATCGGGCCGTTCACCGCGTGAACCGCACCGGTTACCGAATCCGCTTGGAGGCCGGTGCGTAGGGGCAGTAACCTCTGCCCATGCTGCTGCCACTCCCCTTCCGCCTCCGCCGCGACGCCAGTGCGATTGTGGGCGAGATGCCGCTCTCGCCGATGCCGCGCGGTGTCGTGGCGCTGCTGCACGCCGGATACTGGGTCATGTATCTGCTGCTGCTGGCACTGATCTTTGCACTGGTTCAGGCGCAGGCGCGCAGCCCCATGAGCCTCGTTAACCTGCTGTTCCAGTCGCGGATCGGGTTCCAGCTCATCGTGCCCAATGTCGTGGCGTTCTACATCGCCTACGGCTTTCTGGCGCCCCGGTACCTCGCCACCCGGCGCTTCGGCGCCTTCATCCTGGGTGGCCTGCTCGCCCTGCTGTCGGCATCCGCCGTGAGTCTCGCGGGCGTGCCCTCGCGCATTCTGGACGCGTCGTCGATTCACATTGCCGCCAATCGCATCACGCCGTTCCTGATGGCCACCGGGGGGATCGCGGCCATTCACGTCACCATCGCCACGATCATGCGCGGGTTCGTGGGCTGGTACGATGACTTCGCCGAACGCGATGCCCTGCGCCGCCGCACCACCGAAATGGAAGTCGCGCTGATGCGGGCCACGCTCGACCCGCACTTCCTGTTCAACACGCTCAACAACATCGACACCCTGATCACGCGGGCCCCCGAGACGGCGTCGCTGTACCTCACCCGTCTCTCGGAGTTGCTGCGGTTCGTACTGTACGATTCGCGCGCGGATCTGGTGCCGCTGGACACCGAGCTGGCCTTTCTCGACAAGTACGTCGCGCTGCAGCGGCTGCGGCTGCGCAATCCCGACACCGTCACGTACGCAGTGCGCGGCAACCGGCAGGGCAGCCTGATCGCGCCCATGCTGCTGGTGCCGTTCGTGGAAAATGCGTTCAAGCACGCCTCCGGTCAGAAGACGACCGGTGCCATCGCGATCGACATCGCCGTGGATGGCGCATCGCTGCACTTCACCTGCGCCAACCGCTACGACCCGGCGCGCCGCGATCAGGCAACTGCCCTTGGCACCGCGCTGGCCGGTGGGCTCGGCAATGATGTCATCCGCCGCCGTCTCGAGCTGCTCTACGCCGGACGGTTTACGCTGCAAATCGACGACGCCGACGCCGTCTACTCGGTGCATCTCTCCGTGCAACTCGCCAGCGTTCCGGCATCGTCCGAGTCGCTGTTCGCGTCCCGCCAGTCCACCCCGACGGCTTTGCATGCGCTGTCTCATCATTGAAGACGAGCCGCTCGCGGCCGAACGCCTCGCCGACTACATCGCCCGGCTGCCGCTGCTGCAGCTCGTGAACACATTCGACAACGCCACCGATGCCATGGCATGGCTGATGGCCAATCCCGTCGACCTCGTGTTCCTCGATATCAGCCTGGGTGGCATGTCGGGTATCGAGCTGCTGGAAACGATGACGGTGCACGGCCAGGTCATCTTCACCACGGCGCACCCCGAGTTCGCACTCAAGGGCTATGACCTCAAGGTCGCGGACTACCTGCTCAAGCCGATCACCTTCCAGCGGTTCGTGCAGGCCGTGGAGCGCGCGCAGTCGCTCCGCCCCGTGGTGGACGCCCCTGCCGAGCGGGGGTTCATCTTCGTGCGCACGGAGTTCCGCCTGGAAAAAGTGCGCCTGGTCGACGTGCTGTATATCGAGGGCGACGGTGACTACCGGCAAATTCACACAGCGCAGAAACGTCTTGCCACGGCGGAGACGCTGACTGAGCTGGAAGCGCGCCTGCCGGTCGATCGCGTCTGTCGGGTGCACAAGTCCTACATGGTGGCGCTCGACAAGATCGACGCCGTGGAGCGCGACCGCATCAGCATCCGCAACAAACTGATTCCGGTATCGGCCACATACCGGGACCGCTTCTATGCCCTGATCGGACATGGGGCGCCCCCGCGATGAATGGCGGCAGCTCGGTCACCAACGTCCTGGCGGCGGCCGTCGTGGGCATCGGTTCGCTGCGCGAAAATCCGCTGCGCACCATCCTGTCCACGCTGGGTGTGATCATCGGCGTGGGCGCGCTGGTCTCGGTGCTGTCGCTGAGTGATGCGATGCAGCGCTTCGTGCGCGGTGAGCTCTCGCGCACCACCGATCTGCAGAACCTCACCATCCGCGCGCAAACGCAGGTGATGCAGAACGGCGTGAACGTCCCGGTGCGCCACTATCCGGTGTTCACGCTGCGCGACCTCGACGACATCCAGCGAGACATCACGCCGCTGCGCGGTGCGGCCATGACGCTCGGCGGCTCGGCGCGCGTCACCTATGCCCGCACCGGCAATCAGCGCCAGGTGAACATCACCGCGGCCACGGCGGGTGTGGAGCAGATCACGCCCCCCAACCTGCTCGGCGGGCGCCTGTTCACCGCCAGCGAAGCCTCCCACAATGCGCCGGTCATCGTGCTGTCGCATTTGCTGGCGTCGGAGCTGGCGGCCGAACGTGGCATTCTTTCCCTGCTGGGGAGTTTCGTGCGCGTGCACGGCATCCCCATGGAAGTCATCGGTATCCACGCGGCCTACAAGGGCGAGCGCGGGTACTCCGCCACCGTGCCCTACGCCGCGGCGAGTGCATTGCTGGGCGGCTCGACCTCGTTGCGCACCCCCACCATCCTGCTCAAGGCAGAGTCGGTGGAGGATGTGCAGCGTGTGAAGCGGGACGTGGAGGACTGGTTGGCCACGCGCTACCGTGACTGGGAAACGTCAGTGATGATCTCCACGCGGGAAGGCACGCTGGAGCAGGCCATGCAGGGGCTGGTGGTGATGAAGCTCTTTCTGGGAGCACTGGCCGGTATTTCGCTGCTGGTGGGGGGCATTGGCATCATGAACATCATGCTGGCCAACGTGACCGAGCGAACCCGTGAGATCGGCATTCGCAAGGCGATCGGAGCCCGGGCCCGCGACATCCAGTGGCAATTCCTCACCGAGGCCGTGGCCGTGTCATGCTTCGGCAGCACCGCCGGCGTCATCCTCGGCGCCCTGATCAGCGCCGGGACGCTGGTGGGCATTCGGCGCTGGGTGGGCGCGGAGCAGATGGCCTTCACCATGTCACCCAGCACCGTGCTGGTGGCCGCCGCCGCGGCGGTGGCCATTGGTGTGATCTTCGGGACGTACCCCGCACGACGCGCCGGCCGCCTGAGCCCCATCGACGCGATCCGGCACGAATAGCCGGTACTCCGCTGCTCGGCGTCCCGGCGAATTCGCGGCTCGCCCCTGCCTCGTCTGGGCAGTCCCGGGGGCGTCTCGCCCGACTTGGTTCGCGGCCCGGTATCCGTTCAGATTGCGATACATGAGCAAGTCGCAGACGGAGACCAAGAGCACCCAGGGGATGCGCCGCTGGGTGGTGAAAGCGGGCAGCAACATGGTGCTGAGCGGCGGTCCGCTCCTGCTGCGCACGTGGATGCAGCAGGTCGCGCAGTTGCGCCGCGAGCACAACATCGAAGTCATCTGGGTGACCTCGGGTGCCATCGCGTCGGCGGCAGACCGCGTCCCGTCGGCGCGAGTGAAGAAGAACCGCACGCTGTCCGAGAAGCAGGCGCTCAGCGCCATCGGCCAGCCGATGGTCATGGACCTGTACAATCTTGCCCTCAACGCCACGGGGCTGCTGGGTGCGCAGATCCTGCTCACCTACGACGACATCGCCGACGATCAGCGGCGGCGCAACTTTCAGAACACCGTCGAGCAATTGCTGGCGTGGGATGTCACGCCGGTGCTCAACGAGAACGATGCGGTGGCCACCGAAGAGATCAAGTTCGGTGACAACGACAGCCTGTCGGCGCGCGTGGCCTGGGTGACGCGCGCCGAACGCCTGCTCATCCTCACGGACGTGGCCGGGCTGTACGACAGCGACCCGCGCAAGAATCCCGACGCGCAGCGCGTGACAAACCTCAAGCGCGTGACGCAGGAACTCCTCGACAGCACCGACAAGGGCAGCGGTTCATCGCGTGGCACCGGTGGCATGTACTCCAAGCTGAGCGCCGCACAGCTTGCCGCCGAACATGGCGTGGAAACCTGGCTCGTACAGGGCGACGTGCCCTCGGTACTGCTGCAGGTGGCGAACAACGCCGACGTGGGCACCCGCATCGACGCGATGCGCCGACGGAGCGAAAAGTGAGCCGCGAGATCAGCCACGGCGCGTTCTCCGTCGACGAGATGACGGCGCAACTCAAGGCGCTGCGCAGTGCGGCACGTCGATTGCGCGCCACCAGCAGCGATGCGCGCAACGCCGTGTTGTTGCGCGCCGCCGACCTGCTCGAGCAGCGCGTCGACACGGTGCTTGCTGCGAACCAGGAGGACCTCGCCGCCCTGCCCGATTCGGCCGACAGCGCGTTCCGTGACCGACTGTTGCTCACGAACGCCCGCGTGTCGCACATGGCCGTGAGCTTGCGGCAGGTGGCCGCGCTGCCCGACCCGGTGGGCGAAGTGGTGGATCGGCAGACCCTCGCAAACGGTCTTGCGGTGCGTCGTGTGCGCTCACCACTCGGCGTGATTCTCATGATCTTCGAGTCACGCCCGAATGTGGCGGTGGAAGCCTTCTCGCTGGGCTTCAAGGCCGGCAACACGATGATCCTGCGCGGCGGCAAGGAATCCGCACGCACCACCGCGGTGCTCTACACCCTGCTCGGCGAAGCACTGGCCGAAGTCGGTGTGGGGGCCGATTGCCTGTGGGGCATCGCGAATCCCAATCGCAGCATCGTGGAGTTCCTGCTGCAGCAGAAGCAGTGGATCGACGTGGTGGTGCCGCGTGGTGGTGATGCGCTCATCGACTACGTTTCACGCACCTCGTCGATTCCCGTCATCAAGAACGACCGCGGCATGTGCCACGTGTACGTGCACGAAGACGCGGACCTGGCGATGGCGGCCGCCATTGTGCTCAACGCCAAGACCCAGCGCCCGGGTGTCTGCAACGCGATGGAGACGCTGCTCGTACACCAGCAGGTCGCAGAGGCGCTGCTCCCGGCGTTGCAGGCGAACATGCCACAGGTGCGGTGGCAGGGGTGTGAGCGGTCCCTGGCGCTGCTGACGCCCGATGCAGACAAGGTCTCGCCAGCGACGACCGCGAGCTGGGACACCGAGCATCTGAGCCTCGTGATGAACTGTCGTGTGGTCGATTCGCTCGACGAGGCGATGGCGCACATCGAGACGCATGGATCGCGGCATTCAGAGTCGATCATTACCGCGGCAGCAGAGACCGCCCATCGTTTTCAGCAGGAGATCGATGCCGCGGCCGTGTACTGGAACGCGTCCACCCGCTTCACGGACGGTTTCGAGCTGGGGCTGGGTGGTGAGTTGGGGATCAGCACGCAGAAGTTGCATGTGCGCGGTCCGGTGGGGCTCAGGGAATTGACCAGCGTGCGCTGGTTGATGGATGGAACCGGACAGACACGGGGTTGAGGCGATGAAGATCGGCATCATCGGCATGGGCAAGATGGGCGAGGCGGTGGCACAGGGCCTCGCGAAATACGGCGTGGAGGCCACCCTGCGCGGCTCCACGCGCACCGAAGAGAGTGCCGCCGATGTGCGTGAGCGCCTGGGCATCGCCTGCACCACCAACAACGCCGAAGCCGCGCAGGGGGCTGAGATCGTGCTGTTGTGCGTGAAGCCGCATCAGGCGGAGCGCGTGCTGAGTGAGATCGCGCCGGTGCTCACGCCGGATCAGCTGCTGCTCTCCATCTGCGCATCCATCACCACGCACCAACTGTCGGATTGGTCAGGCGGCAAGGCCACGGTCATTCGTGCGATGCCCAATACACCGTGCCTGATCGGCGAAGGCATGACGGTGTTCAGCGCTGGTGCCGGTGTGCGTCCGCAGCAGCTCGAGGCGGCGGAGCGCATCTTCGGTCCACTCGGACGCACGGCCGTGGTGGAAGAGTCGCTGATGGACGGTGTGACCGGCCTCAGTGGCTGTGGCCCGGCCTATGTGTACCTGATCATCGAGGCGTTGAGCGAAGCCGGCGTGAAGATCGGCTTGCCGCGGGAGACGGCCACGCTGCTCGCCGCGCAGACGCTTGCCGGTGCCTCGCGCATGGTGCTCGAGCGCGGCGTGCATCCCGCAGCGCTCAAGGACGAAGTCACCACGCCGGCCGGCTGCACCATCGACGGGCTCATGGCGCTGGAAGACGGTAAGCTGCGCGTCACGCTGATCAAGGGCGTACTGGCCGCCACGGAACGTAGCAAGAGCCTGCGCGGTTCCTGAGCGCGGAACGCCCCCCGCATCTACATCTTCGATATCTACATCTTCGATGCGGGGCGCAATACGGTGGTGAGATCGGCCTGCACGATGCGTTGACCGTCCACGGTGGCCACACCGCGCGTCCGGCAGATGCCGCGCCGGAACTGCAGCAGGTCCACACGCAATGACAGTTCGTCACCGGGCAACGCGTCGCCACGAAAGCGTGCCCGGTCGATGCCCATGAAGTAACCGATCGCGTCGCCGCCGCCGTCCACCAGGCCGGTGAGTACGGCGGCCGTGAGTTGGGCGAGCGATTCCACAATGAGCGTGTGTGGCATCGCACGACGTACGGGATAACCCGGCATGCCCACCCGCACACCCACCGTGCTCCACTCCGAGCCGGTCACGAGCTTGGCGCCAAGGGCGTACTTCCCGGGTTCGACCGCATCGATGCGATCGAGCAACAGGAACGGATAGCGATGCGGAAGCAGTGTCAGTGGATCCATGGCGACCTCCCTACCCGCGAATGCACACCATGGTCCCTCGCATGGCATCCGATGCCGCGATCACCGTGCATGCGCAATCTTGTGCGTGAGTCCGGAGGACACCACGGGGGCCTGCTGCGCCGTGGACCACGGAATCGTTGGCCACCACCGCTGCTGCACGCCCATCGCTTCCGGTTCGATCATGGCGCCGGGTTGCGGCATGGCCACCGTCACCTGCGCGGCCTCTGCCGCCGCGACCACGCGCTCAATGGGCTCGGTCCATCCGTGCAGAGCGAGATCAAACAGCCCCCAGTGCACTGGTAGCATCACGCGCCCCCTCACCAGCTGGTGCGCCTCGACGGCCTGCTCGGGACCCAGGTGCACATCGGCCCAGCGCGCATCGTATGCACCGGCTTCGATCATGGTGAGATCGAACGGCCCGAGCCGGGCGCCAATGTCGTCGAACTCCTCATGCATGGCTGTGTCGCCACTGTAGAACACGCGATGCGCTGATGAAGCAATGGCCCACCCAGACCAGAGCGTGCGATCAGCGTCGCCCAGTCCCCGGCCCGAGAAGTGACGCGCTGGTGTCGCGGTCAGCGTGAGTTGTCCCACCCGTGTGGCCTCCCACCAATCGAGTTCCGCAATTTCTGCCGCCGGAACGCCCCAGGACTGGAGGTGCGCCCCAACACCAACCGGTACCACCCACCGTACATGCCGCTGGCGCAGCGCCTTGACCGTGGGCATGTCGAGATGGTCGTAGTGATCGTGTGAGATCACCACGACATGTGGATCGGGCAGCTCATCCAGCGCGAGTGGTGGCGCGTGAAAGCGCTTGGGTCCCATGAAGCCGAACGGCGAGACACGCTCTCCCCACACCGGGTCGATGAGCACACGGGAGCCATCGATTTCCAGCAGCAGCGTGGAATGCCCCAACCAGGTTACGCGCAGACCGGACGCCGGGATGTTCTCATAGTCCGCCCGATGACGCACCTGCACCGGCAACGGTGCCGTCGGCACCCGATACGCCGATCCACCGAAGGCAAAGGCCACCAGCGTCCGCATCATGGCGCTATCCACCCGGGGCAACGGGTTGACGAAGCGGTCAGCACGCCACTGCCGCGACTTGGTCGCTCTGGTGAGGCGTTCACCTTCCACGACACCCCCGAGTGCGTCGCGGGCCGACCACCACAGCCCGAACGACCCAACCAACGACATCAGGAACAGCGTTGCCAGGACGCGCCCGAGCAGCCGGCGCACCCCAAGCCTCTTCCGCCGTGGTAGTATTCCCTGCACGCCACCTCCGTTCTGCCAGGCTGATTGCCCAATGCGCCGTCGTCCGATCTCCATCGCACTGAAGTTCCCGTTGCTGATCACGGGGATCGTGCTGACCATGAGCGCGATGCTGGT
>NZ_DASWXE010000098.1:0-43772 GCF_036405635.1 Gemmatimonas sp.
ACACCGTGGCCATCACCGAAAACGGTCCGCGTATCATCACGCTGCCGTAGTCCGACATCCGGTTCGTACCGCGAAACGCCCGCTCACCAGCGGGCGTTTTCACGTTCAGGACTTGGGTGTCGCGCTGGTGGATTGGCCCGGTGTGCGACCAGTGAGACGCCGGAACGCGTGCACGAACGCGCTCGTGCTCGCATAGCCCGCGGCGATCCCGGCGCGTGTCACCGATTCACCATCGGCAAGCCGCGTCATGGCGTGCATGAGTCGCGCTCTCCGGCACCACGCGCCCAGCGACAGTCCTGTCTCGGCGCGGAACAGCCGCTCCAACGTGCGCACGCTGGCGCCAGCGTGCCTCGCCGTGTCGGCGAGTGCGGGAGGCTCGGATGTGCGTTCACGAAAGAACGTCGCGGCACGTAGCGCACGTGCATCGGCGGGCATCGGCAGGTCTACCGGAGCACCGCCGGCATCGCGCAGTTCGTCGAGCAGTACGCCCAATAGGCGCATGTCGCGGGGGACCTCTGCGCTCAGTGTGTCCATCGCCGTTACCCGTCGGAGCAGCTCGCGCAGCAGGGGCGTGAGAACGTGCACGCGTGGGGTGGGGCCGAGCGTTCGTGCGCGGCGCCGGTCTATGAAAACCAAACGCAGGACGCCGCGACCGGTCATGTGCACCTCGTTGGCGGTGCCTGGTGGCAGCCACAGGGCGGTGCGCGTGGGGACGAGCCAGAGCGCACGCTCTACCATGACATCGATCGTGCCGCGCGATGCCCATATGAGCTGCCCCCAGTCGGAGTGCCGCTCACGCCAGGTGTATTCGCCGTGAAAGCCGATGGCGCTCACCCGTACGACAGGGGATTGGCGAATCTTCGACATGATATGGCAATCTTGCGCAAGCGTGCCACGCCCGGAAGCGCTAAACTCTGCGCACCCATTCACACTGTCCGGGAGCGATCATGTCCGCCGCCGCATCGTCTGCGCCTTCCTCACCAGTCCGTCACTTCGCCATCAATGCCGACGATCTCGAGCGCGCGCGTCGGTTCTACGGCGATGTGTTCGGCTGGCAATTTCACGCGTGGGGACCGCCGGGTTTCTTCATGATCGAGACTGGTTCGACCTCCGAGACGCCCGCCATCTACGGATCGCTCCAGGGGCGGCGTACGCTGGTGCCGGGCGAACGCATGAGCGGCTTCGAATGCACGATCGCTGTGCCCGACATTCACGCCGCGCAGCGTGCGATCGAAGCGGCAGGCGGGACCATTCTCATGCCCATTGCGACGATCCCGACTGTTGGGCATTTGCTGTGGTTTCGTGACACGGAAGGCAACGTGGCTGGTGCCATGCAGCCCGACCATAGGCCATTGCCCGACGACATCTGACCGGCAGCGCTACATTTTCCGGCACCCCAACCGGAGTTTTGTCATGCGCAGGACCCTGCTGTTTGCCGCCGCGCTGCTCGTTGCGCCGATGCTCGGCAACACCGCCGCGGCACAGACTGCACCCGTGGTGGCCGAATTGATGAAGGACATCGATGGCGTGGAGAAGAAGTTCGTGGCGCTGGCCAAGGCGACGCCGCCCGAGAAGCTGGCGTGGCGTCCGGGCACCGGCGTGCGCTCGTTCGGCGAAGTGTTTCTGCACGTGGCGTCGGACAACTACTTCATTCCGGCGTCGTTCGGTACGGCCATTCCGGCCAGCACCGGTATCAAGAGCGACGATTTCAAGACGCTCACCGCGTACGAAACGCGCAAGGTGACGCGTGAGCAGATCGTGTCAGATCTGGAGAAGAGCTTCGCCCACCTCAAGGCGAGCATGGCCAAGACCACTGCCGCGCAGCTAGACGCGCCGATCTCGATGTTCGGTATGAAGTCGAACGCACAGGGGATGTGGATTCTGGCCACGACGCATCTGCACGAGCATCTGGGACAGGCGATTGCCTACGCCCGCATGAACGGCATCGTGCCGCCCTGGAGCAAGTAAGGAGAAACTGAGGAGCAGGTGACCGGAGCGCGGGGGAGTGCGCTCCGGTCACCTGCTGGTGCCTCACCCCGCGTTGATCGCCCGTTCGGCCGCAGCCTCAGCGGCCCGGGCGTGTGCGGTGGCTTCCTCTACACAGCGTCGGGCGTCGGCCAGCAGGGCTGCACCGCGTTCACCGCCGCCGTTCTCGAGCGATGCAATGTTGATGCGCACATTGAGCACTGCGCCCTTGCACGCCGCTTCGGCCAGCAGCGTGCCCACGCAGGCATCACTGACCGCATTCGTGTTGCCACGTTCCGCGACGGCGGCGCACAACGCGGCGACGCGCACGGAAGCGCGAGCCGATTCGAGCGGCACTTCGGCGGCATACAGCAACGCTTCCCGAATGGCTTCGTTGCGGGTCGCCAACGCGGCTTCCGGTTCCTTGGGCAGCTGATAGGCGCTGCGCACACGCTCGTACGACTCGGCATCACGCACCACGAGCGTATTGAGTTCACGACGCAGCGCGGAGGCATCGAGTGCGGCCTGCTTCATCTCCTCGTCGACGGCGGCGTACTTCCTCTTGCCCACCGTGAGGCCGGCCACCATCTGGACCAGTGCGGCACCCAGCGCGCCCGCGTGTGCCGCCACACTGCCACCGCCCGGTGTCGGTTCGGCGGAGGCCACGCGCGACATGAAGCCGTCCACCGATTCACCACCGGACACGGCATCACGCACCTTGGTCTCGAGCAGCATGGCCTTGGAGAAGCCGCGCAGCTGCACATGACGCGCGCCGGCTTCGAGCAGGACACGCTCGGGCACAAGGCCCACGATCTCGCTCCACGTGGGCGCGACACCGTGTGCGGCGGCTTCCGACTTCACGATCTCGAAGACGCGATGCAGCGGCGTCTTCTCGGTGTCCACCAGGTTCATGGACACCTGCGCCTGGCCGTCCACTTCCATGCCGAGTCCCTTCACGTAGCGCAGGCCGCCAGAGGAACCACGAATGGCCTTGGCGACTTCCTTGGCCACCGGCAGGTTCTTCGTGTCGCCCAGGTAGACGTTATAGGCGACCAGGAAGGGACGCGCACCGATGGCTGTGGCACCGGCTGTGGCATGCAGTTCGGCCGGACCAAAGTCGGGGCGCCGCGCCGCATTGGTGCGCACGTCGTCGCGCAGGCCTTCGAACTCACCACGCCGCACATCGGCGAGATTCTCGCGAGCCGGTGTGGTGGCGGCGCGCTCGTACAGGTACACCGGAATGCCCAGTTCACCAGCCACACGCGCGCCCAGCTCGCGTGCGAGCGCCACGCAGTCGTCCATCGTGGCGCCATCGAGCGGAATGAACGGGACCACGTCGGTGGCACCGATACGCGGGTGCTCACCCTGATGCTTGGTGAGGTCGATGCGGTCGCGGGCGACGGTCATGGCCGCCAGCGCCGCGGGTACGGCGGCTTCGAGCGACGCGACAAACGTGATGACCGTCCGGTGATGCGACGCGTCGCTCGACACGTCGAGCACATGGGCGCCGGGCGTGTTGGCGATCGCATCGCGAATGGCCGCGATGACGACGGGGTCACGCCCTTCGGAGAAATTCGGAACGCATTCGACGAGAGACACGATCGATTGACCAGGAGGGAGGGTGAATCGGATTGCTGAAGAAAGCTAGCGCGCGGACTCAGCGCGGCGAGCGATCGTTGAGGATGTCGAGGAACCAGTCGTGCAGTACGGCGTTCGATGCGACGATGGTCCCGCCCACCATGCGGGCGTCGTTGCCTTCGAGATCGGTGACTTTGCCACCGGCTTCACGGATGAGCAGTACACCCGCCGCGAGATCCCAGGCATTGAGCCACAGTTCCCAGAAGCCGTCGAAACGACCCATGGCCACATCGGACAGATCGAGCGCTGCTGACCCGGCGCGTCGCATGCCCGAGACCACCGGCATGAGCCGGCGCATCATGCCCAGATACTCCTCTGCCCGTGCGACGTCCTTGAACGGGAAGCCGGTGCCGATCAGCGCGCGCGGCGGCTCGGTGATGGATGACACGCGCATGGGCACGCCATTGGCGAAGGCGCCATCGCCTGCGGTGGCGGTGAACACCGTACCGATCGAGTGCGAAGCACCGGAAGTGCGCGCGATGTCGTGCACCACGGCAGCCTGCGGCACGCCATCGAGGGCGATACAGATGCTCACTCCGTAGTTGGGCGAGCCATGCAGAAAGTTGGTGGTGCCATCGAGCGGGTCGACAATGGCCACGAGTCCGGATTCGGTGTCTCCATCCGCCCCGAGCTCCTCGCCCACGATGCGAAGGTCGGGGATCTGGGCCAGCAGCGTGGCCCGGATGCGCTCCTCGGCACCGATGTCGACATGACTGACAAAGTCGGTCGCGCTCTTGGACTGCCAGGTGATGGCGTCGCGCATGCGGGATTCCTGCGCGATGAACTCGGCGGCGACGGCTGCGGCCTGCACGGCGGCATCACGCCACCGATGACGATCGGGGTGGTTCACGGCTTGGACGAAGAGGTGCAGTGCGTTGCTGGGAAATGTGGCCGAAACTACGTTTGAAGGATGGCACGCATCTTCAGTGGCATCCAGCCGTCCGGCGAGTTGCACATCGGCAACTATCTTGGCGCGGTCAAGAATTGGGTCCGGCTGCAGGACACGCATCCGGGCGCGATCTACTGCGTCGTGGACTATCACGCGATCACCGGCACCTACGATCCCGCGGTGCTGCGCGCGCGTCGGTGGGGCATGGCCAAGTCGCTGCTGGCAGCTGGTGTGGACCCGTCCAAGGCCGCGCTGTTCATGCAGAGCGATGTGCCGGCGCATACGGAGCTGTCGTGGCTGTTCACGACCCTCACCCCGCTGGGTGACCTCGAGCGCCAGACGCAGTTCAAGGACAAATCGTCGAAGATGGAGAGCATCCCGGCGGGCCTGCTGATGTATCCCGTTCTGCAGGCGGCTGACATTCTGCTCTATCGGGCGGACAGCATCCCGGTGGGCGAGGATCAGGTGCAGCACCTCGAGCTGGCCCGCGATACGGCGCGCAAGTGGAATGCGAAGTTCGACCAGCCGTATTTCCCAGAGCCCAAGCCGCTGCTGACGCCCACCCGTCGCATCATGGGCCTCGATGGGCAGGCCAAGATGTCCAAGTCGCTGGGTAACACCATCGCGCTGCACGAGACGGACGACGAGATCTGGGCGAAGATCCGCCCGGCCGTCACCGATCCGCAGCGTGTGCGCAAGAGCGATCCGGGTCGTCCCGAAGTGTGCAACATCTTCCAGTTGCACAAGGCATTCTCCAGCGACGAGACGCAGGCGCATGTCTCGCAGCAGTGCAGCACGGCCGGCTGGGGGTGCATGGACTGCAAGAAGGTGTTGCTCGAAGGCATGGTACTGGAGCTGACGCCCATTCGCCGGCGTTCGGAAGAACTCGATGCCGAGCCGGCGCGCGTGCTCGATGCGCTGGCCGACGGTGCTGCGACGGCGCGCGCCATTGCTG
This sequence comes from Gemmatimonas sp., assembly GCF_036405635.1. Lineage (GTDB taxonomy): Bacteria > Gemmatimonadota > Gemmatimonadetes > Gemmatimonadales > Gemmatimonadaceae > Gemmatimonas. The sequence goes on from NZ_DASWXE010000098.1 coordinate 5,448, forward strand.
GTGAGACCATGCGCGAAGTGCGCGGCTTCATGGGGCTCGACGCACTCACTGGCCCGCCGGCTGCGGTGGCTTCGGCGTGACCATGCGCCGTCTCGTGGTGGACATGCAGAGCAGCGCACCGCATATGCGCTTGCCGGCATGGGCCGCAGACGAGATAACGGCCAATGTGCCGGATGGCTGGGAAGTGGTGCACATCGCGACCCAGTCGCGCAGCCTGGGTAATGGCACCAACGAACCCAGTGCCGAAACCCTGGCTGCCATGCCGTCGGCGGAAGCGTACTTCGGCTACGGGCTCACCCCCACGTTGCTCGCTTCCGCGTCCAGGCTGCAGTGGGCGCACAGTGCCTCGGCGGGCATCGGTGAGTCCATCACCCCCGAGTTACGGGCCAGTGGTGTCGTCTTCACCAATGGTGCCGGCATCTACGCCGAACCCATGGCGGATACGGTGCTGGGCGGGGTGCTGCACTTTGTGCGTGGGCTGGACTACGCCGTGCGCTTGCAGGCCGCGTCCATCTGGGACCGTCACCCGTTCGTGGACAACGACGGGGGTATTCGCGAACTCGCGGAGTACCGGGTGCTGGTGATTGGGGCCGGCGGTATCGGCAGCGCGGTGGCGCAGCGGTTTCAGGCGCTGGGGTGCGAGTGCACCGGCATTCGGCGCCGCCCCGAGCTTGGTGCGCCAGAGGGATTTGCCCGCGTGGTGGGACCGGACGCACTGGAGCAGGTGCTGCCGCTGGCCGACATCGTGGTCGTGGCGGCTCCGTTGACCGACGGCACCCGTTCCCTGCTGGATGGTGAGCGTCTGGCGTTGCTCCCCGCCGGGGCAATCGTCGTGAACGTAGCACGTGGACCCTTGGTCGACGACGCGGCGTTGCTGGAGGAACTCGAGGGTGGCCGGTTGCGGGGGGCGGTGCTGGATGTGTTCACCACCGAGCCGTTGCCTGCCGAGAGTGCCTGGTGGCAGCATCCCCGCGTTCTGGTCACGCCCCACGTGTCGGGAGTCTCACCGCGGCGCACCTGGCAGCGGGGACTTGCGTTGTTCATGGACAATTGGCGGCGGTGGAGTGCAGGGGAACGCCTCCGCAACGTCGTGGACCTCGACGCCGGATACTGATCGCAGGCACTGCGATGGCCGCCGGTTCGGGAGTCCAAGGTGATTCACCGAGCGGGTTCAAGGTTCTGCCTGTGGCAATCGAACGGATCATCAAGGCGGCAGTCGATCGTGGGGCCTCCGATGTGCACATCAAGGCCGGGGATGTCGTGCGTGCGCGCATCGACGGCCGGCTCGTGGTGCTCACCAAACAGGCCCTGACGGCGGAGCAAACGCGCGCGATCGCGTTGCACTTGATGGTGTCCGACGTGGACCGCGCGAACATCGACACGCTGAAGGATCACGACTGCTCGTGGGCGTCGGCGGGTGTGGGCCGGTTTCGCGTGAACATCATGCGGCAGCGGTCGGCGCACTCCATCGTGATGCGCGTGATTCCCGAGCAGGTGCCGACGGTGACGTCGCTGCGCCTGCCGCCCGTGCTGACGCGCATTGCGCACACGGAGCGTGGCATGGTGCTGGTGACGGGTGTGACGGGCTCCGGCAAGTCGAGCTCCATGGCGGCCCTCGTCAACGAGATCAACGCGTCGTACGAGAAGCACATCCTCACCCTCGAAAACCCGATCGAGTTCATTCACAACGACCTGCGCAGCTCGGTCACGCAGCGCGAAGTGGGCATCGACACGGACACGTTTCGCATGGGGCTGCGCGCGGCGCTGCGTCAGGATCCAGACGTGATTCTGATCGGCGAAATGCGCGACGCGGAGACGATCGACACGGCGATGAAGGCGGCCGAGACCGGGCACCTGCTCATCTCCACGCTGCATACGCCGGATGCCCAGAGCACCATTCTCCGTATCGTGGCGATGTTTCCGCCCGAGGAGCAGCTGGTGGTGCGCACGCGTCTGGCCGAATCGCTGCATGCCGTGGTGTCCCAGCGTCTGTTGCCGCGCAAGAATGGGCAGGGACGTGTGGTGGCGGCGGAGGTGATGATCGTGACGAGCACCATTCGCGATCTCATTGCCGAGGGCAACATCGCGGAGATCCGCGACTATATCGCTGACGGCGCGCAGTACGGCATGCAGACCTTCGACCAGCATCTGGCGGAGTTGGTGCAGACCGACGAGATCGAGTTCGAGGTGGCGAAGGCTGCGGCGACCAATCCCGCCGATTTCGAGCTGGGCTTCCGCATGGGCAAGAATGGCCAGGCGATGGCAGGCAGCGCACTGCCGCGCACGGGCAATCACAATGCCGTGATGCCGCCGGGCCACGGGACCATTCCGGGTGGCATTGCCGCCCAATCCGGTCTCTCCGGTGGACTTGGTGCCAATCCTTTGGGCACTGGCAGCATTCTGCCGCCTTTGGCGACCAGTCCGTCGGGGCATGGTGTCGTGTCCAGCCCGAATCCGCTGGCCGGCGACTCGTCGGTATTCGGGAGCGGGTTCGAGAGTCTGTTCGGGAGCTGAACCGCAGTCCGACGACTAGCTTGTCGTCATGTCTTCCCTGACCGTTGCCCAGCTGGGCGGGCTCATGGTGCCCGCCGTGTCGACCTTCACCGCCAGCGGTGACATCGACGCTCCCGCGTTTCAGCGCAATCTCGATGCACACCTGTCGTTCGGCATGGACGGCATCCTGGTGGGCGGTTCGAGCGGTGAGTCTTCATTGCTTGATGACGACGATCGCCGCACGCTGCTGCGTCTCGCACGTGAACGCGTGCCATCGGACAAGTGGTTGCTGGCTGGCATCGGCAGTGAAAGCACGCGCCTGACCATTGCACGCGCGCATGACGCGAAGGCGGCCGGTGCGGATGCGGTGCTCGTGATCTCGCCGCACTACTTCCTCAAGCGCATGACGGAAGCGGCGCTGCTGACACACTTCCGCGCGGTGGCCGATGCGAGTCCGTTGCCGGTGTTGCTGTACAACATGCCGGCATACGCGCACCTGGTGCTGAGTCCTGCATTCGTGGCGGAGATGGCGCAGCATCCGAACGTGATCGGCATGAAGGACAGTGCCGGCAATGTGCCGGTGCTCGCGCAGTATCTCGAGGCGCAGAGCGATGCGTTCCGTGTGCTCACGGGCAGTGGTGGCACGGTGGTGCCGGCACTCGCGGCGGGGGCAGCCGGCGCGATTCTGGCCATCGGTCTCTACGCCGGTCCTGCGGTGCGTCGCATGGTCGACCTGTTCTGGTCGGGAGACCGCGATGGTGCGGCGGCGTTGCAGCAGACGCTGGTGCCGATTGCGACGGATATCGGCGGTGCACTGGGTCCGGCGGGCATCAAGGCCGCGATGACACTGGTGGGACTCGATGGCACAGTGCCGCGCGGGCCCCTGCTGCCCGTGTCCGACGATGAACTCGCCACGGTGCGCGCGCGCCTGACTACGGCCGGGCTGTTGAGCGCCTGAGGAATCAGGGCAGCATCAGGGCAGGCAGGGGAGCAAAACAATCGCGCGCCGGATCTCACAGGGAGACCGGCGCGCGATTGTTTCACCGCAGGTTTCTCAGTAGACGAACGGCACCGAGAAGCTGTGCAGGATGGGCACGAGGCGCGCCAGGTCGACGGTGATGTGCGCATCGAACCAGATGCGCTGGAGATCGAGCGGTACGTTGCGGCGTGCCGCGTGATCGCTCAACTCGGCCACACACACCACTTCGGCCAGTGCATTGGGTTCACCGTCGCTGGTGCGGCGATGGTGCGCACCGATGGCGCGCGCGGATCGTGCACCCATGCCCCACGCTTCGAGAGCACTGGCGCCCAGTGGTTCGTGCAGATCGTTCAGCAGATCACGCACGAAGCCCGCGCTGAGCTGCACGTCGCGGCGCTTGGTGGTGCGCAGCACCGAGATGCGATCGAAGATCACGAGCTTGCCCACATCGTGCAGCAGCGCGATGGAGAACGCTTCGTCGGGATCGGTGCTGAACAGCGGGGCCAATGCGCGGGCCAAGGGTGCGGTACGCACCATGTGATTCCATACATCGCTCGCCATGTCGTTGAACTCACCGCCCGGGCGGCTCAGCGCACCGTCGACGGCATTGGCGAAGATGATGGCGCGTGCCCCACCGATGCCGATGCGATCGAGTGCCGGCTCGATGCCGATGACCGGCTCCTTGCCGGCGCCGAACGCGGCACTGTTGGCGGTGCGCAGGACGGCCTGCACGAGGGCAGGATCCGAGGACAGCTTTTCGGCGAACTGCCAGCGCGAGAGCGACGGATCATCGCACAGCGAGAGGCTGGCGCGCGCCGCAGCCGGCAGCTGGCGGATGATGGTGTCGGGACTGCCCGAGAGCAGCTCGAGGATGGCCGCTGCATCGGGTGACGCCGCGAACTCGCCGTGCTCTGAAAGTCGTGCGATGAGCTGCTCCACCGGTGTGGCGGGAGGAACGGGCGGTGCAGCCGGCGTTTCCGCCAACATCCCCGGCGACTCGATCGGCGCCATGTCCTCGGCGTCGATGAACCGAATCGACGCGGGTTCGTTCTGCTGGTGGCGTTCGGATGCCGCGGTGATCTCACCGTCGATCGAGACCGAGGGGGAGTCGAGCTCGGAAGACTTTTCGTGCTTCACCAGTCGACTCAGCCAGCCGAATGCCATCATGATCCTCGTCGATCGTCGTTGTCGGGAACCTGCAATCAGAGGCATGACGCAAGGGCTGTGGCATTTGTCACGATTCGGCTCAGGGATATGGCGAAACCAGAGCGCTGCTGGCGCGTACCATTGATCATGCTCGCCATCGTGCTGCTTCTCCTCACCATGTTGTTCGGGCTCGTGCTGGTGCCCTTTGGGCTGCCCGGGCTGTGGATCATGCTCGGCGGAGCACTCGTTTACTGGATTGCCGTGCCGGCCGGCAGCATTGGCGGTGTCACGTTCGGCATTCTGGTGGCGCTGGTGCTGGTGGCCGAAGTGCTGGAGTTCACGATTTCCGGCAGTTATGCCCGGAAGTACGGTGGGTCCCGCCGCGCGGGCTGGGGCGCGATCCTGGGTGGCATCGTGGGGGCCGTGGTGGGGGTGCCTCTACCCATCATCGGTTCCATGATTGGCGCCTTTGCCGGGGCCTTTGTGGGAGCCCTGGCGGCGGAAATGACCGTCCACCGCAGCGAGCGAGGCGAGCCGATCCGGGTGGCCACGGGGGCGCTGATCGGCCGGGTGGTGGCCGCCGCGACCAAGGTGGCGTTCGGCATGACCATGATCGTCTGGGTGATGGGCGCGGTGCTGGTTGGGCGACTTTCCGGGACCGGATAAGCGATTCGGGGCACGGAAGCGCCGTCGCCGATTGCTTCGGCGGGCTCGCTGGCTAGATTCCAACAACGCCCCGCGGACTGTCCGCGGGGCGTTTTTTTGTGTGCGGCCGTCAGGCTGCCGGAGACCGATCGCATGTTCGATTCGACAACGCGCACCGTCGTGGTGGTGGGAGCGCAGTGGGGCGATGAAGGGAAGGGCAAGTTGGTGGACGTACTGGCCGAGCGCGCCGATTGGGTGGTGCGCTACCAGGGCGGCGCCAATGCGGGGCATACGGTCCATATCGGGGACAAGTCCTTCATCCTCCATCAGATCCCGAGCGGCATTCTGCACCCCGGGGTGCGTTGTGCGATCGGCAATGGCGTGGTGATGGATCCCGAGACGCTGTTCACCGAAATCGACGAGTTGATCGCCGACGGCGTGGACGTGGAAGGCCGCCTGTACGTGAGCGAGCGCGCGCATCTGGTCATGCCGTACCACAAGCTGGTCGACAAGGCGAGTGCCGCCAGCAAGGCGATCGGCACGACGGGCCGTGGCATCGGGCCGGCGTACGAAGACAAGGTCGCGCGCCGCGGTGTGCGTGTGCTCGACCTGCGCAATGTGGAGCGTCTGCGCGAGCTCGTGACGCTTGGGGTGGATCGGGCGAACGCGCAGCTCGAGCGCTCGGGCTCTGATGTGCGCGCCTCGGTGGACGAGACGATGGCCACGCTGCAGGCGCTGGCGCCGCGCTTGCTCGGTCTCGCCGAAGACGTGGGCCTCTGCGTGCACCGCGCCATCAAGAACGGTGCGGCCATCCTGCTGGAAGGGGCGCAGGGGTCGCTGCTGGACATCGATCACGGCACGTACCCGTTCGTCACGTCGAGCAACACCACGGTGGGCGGTGCGGCCACGGGCGTGGGCATCTCGCCGATGGCGCTGCAGTCGGCGTTGGGCGTGGTGAAGGCGTACACGACGCGTGTGGGCAATGGCCCGCTGCCGACGGAGCTCGAGGAGCCGCTGCAGAGCCATGTGCGCCAGCTCGGTCACGAGTTTGGCGCGACGACGGGGCGCCCGCGTCGCTGCGGCTGGTTCGACGGTGTGGTGGTGCGGTACGCGGCGCGCGTGAATGGCCTGACCGGTTTGGCCATCACGAAGCTCGATGTGCTCGATACGCTCGACGAACTGGCCGTGTGCACGGGCTACAAGGTGGGCAACGAGGTGTACACCGAATTCCCGGCCGACCTGTCGCTGCTGGAGAAGGCCGAGCCGGTGTATGAGTGGTTCCCGGGCTGGAAGCAGTCCACACAGGATGCCCGCTCGTTGTCGGACCTGCCGGCGGCCGCGCGCGCGTACCTCGATCGCCTCGAATCGCTGTGCGAGACGCCGATCGCGTTCGTCAGCGTGGGCACGCGTCGCGACCAGATCATCGGCGTGCACGCCACTGTTGCCTGAGCGGAAACCGCACGCGATGACGATGGTGGAGACAGTCACGGGTACGAACACGCCCGCGCTGCCCGAGGTGGTGGATGTCGTGATCGTCGGCGCTGGTCCGTGTGGACTGGCATCGGCGATCGCGGCGCGCCGCGCGGGCATGTCTGCGGTGGTGTTCGACCGTGGCTGCATCGTGAATGGCCTGTCGAGCTATCCCACGTACATGACGTTCTTCTCCACCGCCGAACGTTTGTCGATTGGGGGCGTGCCGTTCATCGTGGCCACCGAAAAGCCGACGCGACGTGATGCGTTGGCCTACTACCGCGGCGTGGCGGACCTGTACGATCTCGATGTGCGGCAGTTCGAGTCGGTGGAGTCGCTGCGTGCGGTTCGGGTGGACCCCAAGCCGGGCCAGTCGGAGCCCAAGCGGGGCGCACGCTGGCTGGTGCGTTCGGTGGCACGCAGCGGTGCGGTGCGCGAGACGGCGGCGCATGCGGTGGTGATCGCGACGGGCTATTTCGGGCGGCCCAATCTTCTCGGCGTGCCCGGTGAATCCCTCCCCCACGTGCGACATGGCTACGTGGAAGGGCACTCGGCGTGGCGTGAGCCCGTGGTGGTGGTGGGTGGTGCCAATTCGGCCGTGGACGCCGCGCTGGACATGTACCGGGCGGGCGCCAAGGTGACCATCGTGCACTTCGGCGACGCGCTCGGCGCCAATGTGAAGCCGTGGGTGCGCCCCGATATCGAGGCGCGTATCCGGGAAGGCGCCATTGCGGCGCGGTTCCAGAGCCGTGTGGTGGCCATCGAGGCCGATGCGGTGGTGGTGGAGGGCCCCGAAGGCACCTCGCGAATCCCGGCCACGCAGGTCTACATGATGACCGGCTACCTCCCCGAGATCGGCTTGCTGGAGCAGCTCGGTGTGCCCATCGAGGGAGAGTCGGGCATTCCGCGTCACGATCCGCTGACGATGGCGACACCAGCCGCGGGTATCTACCTTGCGGGAGTGATCGCTTCGGGCAACGAAGCGAATCGCATTTTCATCGAGAACGGGCGCGATCACGGCGATGCGATCGTGGCCCACCTGACGCGCTGACGTTTCGTCAACGCATCCCATGGCGTGGGACTGATGCCCACGCACACCTGTACCCCAGACCGTTCCGCCAATGGCCGGCTACCCTGATGTGATGGACAAGCTCGTGTCGCTGTGCAAGCGACGTGGCTTCATCTTCCAGTCGTCCGAGATCTACGGCGGTACGGGGTCGGTGTGGGACTACGGTCCACTCGGCGTCGAACTCAAGAAGAACATCAAGGACTTCTGGTGGAACGCCATGGTGCGTTCGCGCGACGACATCGAAGGCCTCGATGCGGCGATCCTGATGCACCCGCGCACGTGGGAAGCGTCGGGCCACGTGGCCGGCTTCACCGATCCGCTGGTGGACTGCAAGCAGTGCAAAGCGCGCTTCCGGGCCGACAAGATGGACCCGAAGAAGCTGGAAGCGAACGTGTGTCCGAATTGCGGCAACAAGGGCACGCTCACCGAACCGCGCCTGTTCAACCTGATGTTCAAGACGCACATGGGCGCGCTCGAGGAAAGCTCGAGCATCGTTTATCTGCGTCCGGAAACGGCGCAGGGCATCTTCGTGAACTTCCTGAACGTGCAGCAGTCGATGCGCCAGAAGGTGCCGTTCGGCATCGCGCAGATCGGCAAGGCGTTCCGCAACGAAATCACGCCGGGCAACTTCATTTTCCGCACCCGTGAGTTCGAGCAGATGGAGATGCAGTTCTTCGTCGAGCCGGGCACCGACATGGAGTGGTTCGACCAGTGGAAGGCAAAGCGCATGCAGTGGCACTTCGACCTGGGTCTGTCGCCGGACCGCCTCAAGTTCCACCAGCATGATGCGGGTGAGCTCGCGCACTATGCGCGCGCCGCGTTCGACGTGACGTTCGACTTTGGTGGCACGCTGGGTGACCAGGAAATCGAGGGCATTCACAACCGCGGTGACTTCGACCTGTCGCAGCACCAGCAGTATTCGGGCAAGAAGCTCGAGTACTTCGACCAGCCCAACAACAAGCGCTACGTGCCGTACGTCATCGAGACGTCGGTGGGCGCTGACCGCGTGACGCTGGCGACGCTGGTGAACGCCTATCGTGAAGAGACGGTGGAGGGCGAAAGTGAAGGCCGTGTGGTGCTCGGGCTCAAGCACAGCATCGCCCCGATCAAGGCCGCGATCTTCCCGCTGACCAAGAAGGATGGCCAGCCCGAGATGGCCAATCGCATCGTGGACGACCTGCGCAGCGCGTTTGCGGTGGACTACGACGAGACAGGCTCCATCGGCAAGCGCTATCGTCGTCAGGACGAAGTGGGCACGCCGTTCTGCGTGACCATCGACGGACAGAGCACGAGCGACCAGACGGTCACCGTGCGCGACCGTGACACGCTGGTCCAGGACCGCGTGGACGTGTCGCAGCTCAAGGGCTACCTGGCCGCCAAGCTGGTCGGCTGATCGTCTCCGGCGTCATGCGCCGAGTGGTATTACAGGCGACGTAGGCCGTGCGGGGCAAGCGACCGTAAGCGGCATCAGTTGCGAGAGGGGCGGGAAGCGGACAACGTAGACACGTTGTTCACTCCCCGCCCCTCACCGTTTTTCCCATGGTTGCTTCGCGAACCCTCGCGTGGCTGGCCGTGCCTTTGGTATTCCCCCTGGCACTGTCCGCTGCTGCGCTCGTCCAACCGCCGGCCAAGCCCGCGGCTCAACCCCCGGCACGAACCACCTCCACGGCGGCTGCGCCACGCCCAGCCCTCGCGCCTGTCACGCTGGACTCGGCGTTCCTGTCTCAGTATCGCTGGCGCAACATCGGCCCCGACCGCGGTGGCCGCTCGATCGCCGCAAGCGGTGTGAAGGGACGCAAGAACGAGGCGTACTTCGGAGCAACGGGCGGTGGTCTTTGGAAGACGACCGACGGTGGCGAGAACTGGTTCCCCGTCACCGATGGTCACATCACGAGCGCATCCGTGGGCGCGGTCGCGGTGAGCGAGTCGCATCCGGATGTCGTGTACATCGGCATGGGTGAGAGTGCGATTCGCGGCAACATCATGCCGGGTGATGGCATCTACAAGAGCAGCGATGCCGGCAAGACGTGGAAGCACCTCGGCTTCCGCACGGTGGACGCGATCTCGAAGATCCGCGTGCATCCCACCAACCCCGACATCGTCTTTGCGGCGGTGCTTGGCAAGTACAGTGTGCCGAGTGAAGAGCGCGGCGTGTACAAGAGCACCGATGGTGGTGCGACCTGGAAGCGCGTGCTGTTCAAGGATGCGAACAGCGGCGCGGTGGACATCGTGCTGGATCGCACCAACCCACGCGTGTTGTATGCGGCACTCTGGGAAGCGTATCGCAAGGAATATCAGATGTCGTCGGGTGGCCCGGGCTCCGGTCTCTACAAGAGCACCGATGGCGGCGATACCTGGACGGAGATCACGCGCGCCAGCGGGTTGCCATCGGGTCTGGTCGGGCGCATCGGAGTGGCTGTCACGGCGGCCAATCCGAATCGTGTGTACGCGCTGATCGAAAACGAGAACGGCGGCCTGTTCAAGAGCGACGACGCGGGTGCCACGTGGACACTGATGAACAGTGACCGCAACATCCGTCAGCGCGCGTTCTACTACACGCACCTGTACGCCGATCACAAGAACGCCGATCGGGTGTACATCCAGAACGTGTCGTTCTTCCGATCGGACGATGCCGGCAAGACCATCACGAGCATTGGCCAGGGCAGCCATGCGGACTGGCATGATCTGTGGGTGGATCCGGATGATGCGGAGCACCTCGTGGCCGGCAATGATGGTGGCGGCACGGTGACGTTCAATGGCGGCAAGGCCTACACCGCGCAGGACTTCCCCACGGAGCAGTGGTATCACGTCATCACCACCAAGCACGTGCCGTTTCATGTCTGCGGATCGCAGCAGGACAACAGCACGTTGTGCACGCCGATGAACTGGAACATGGGGCGGCAGAATGCTGCGCCGGGTCAGGAGGCGCAGGGTGGTGTGGCGGTGTCGTATCAGGTGGGCGGTGGTGAGCCGGGGTACATCGCACCCGATCCGCTCGATCTCGATGTGTTCTACGCCGGCACCAACAACGGTGGATACGTCGACAAGTTCAACAAGCGCACCGGGCTCTCGCGCGAAGTGAATCCGTATCCCTGGTTCTATTCCGGCGAGCCGTCGAAGGAAATCCGTGAGCGCTGGCAGTGGACCTTCCCCATTCTGTTCTCACAGGTCGATCCCAAGCTGTTGTTCGTGTCGTCGCAGCGTCTGTGGGGCACGCGCGACGGCGGCCGTACGTGGATGAACCTGAGCGGTGATCTCACCCGCCACGCGCCGGAAACGCAGGAGAAGTCCGGCGGTCCCATCACCGGTGACATGAATGGTCCCGAAGTGTACGGGACGATCTTTTCGGTAGGGCCGAGCAAGAAGGACGTGAATACGATCTTCACGGGTTCGGATGACGGACTGGTGTTCGTGACGCGCAACTTCGGGAAGACCTGGACCAATGTCACGCCGAAGGACATGCCGGATTTTGGGCGTGTCTCGCAGCTCGATGCGTCTTCGCATGATGCGGGCACCGTGTACATGTCGGTGCGTCGTCCGCTGCTCAACGATCGGGCACCGTACATCTTCAAGACCACGGACTACGGTCGTACGTGGACCAAGATCGTGAATGGCCTGGGTGCCGAAGACTACGTGCACGCGGTGCGTGAGGATCCCACGCGCCGCGGTCTGCTGTACGCGGCTACACAGCATGGCGTGTACATCTCGTACGACGATGGCGCGCAGTGGCAGCGGCTCAATCTCAACCTGCCCGATGTGCCGGTGGCGGACCTCATCGTGGAACGCGACGAGCTGGTGATCGGTACGCATGGCCGCGGCTTCTGGGTGCTGGACAACATCACGCCGCTGCGGCAGGCCACACCGGCCGTTCAGGCGGCGACATCGCACCTGTATGCACCGGTGACGGGGCTGCGCTCGTCGCCCGGCGTGACGCTGAACTGGCGTTTTGCCACCAAGCCGAAGCGGGCCATGCTGGCCATCCTCGATTCCACCGGGGCGGTGGTGCGGGAATACACGGGCGACACGGCAACCGCGACGGCGGGTGCGACGGGCGGACGACGCCGTGGCACCACGGCCACGTTCCCGATCACGGCTGGTCTGTCGCGCTTCACCTTCGACCTGCGGTCGACGGGTATCGAAAGCTTCCCGGGGATGATTCTCTGGGGCGCAGGCACCGCTGGCCCCGCGCTGCCGCCGGGCCGCTATAGTGTGCGGCTGACGGCGGATGGGCAGGAGCTCAAGGCTCCGCTCTCCATTCGCCGGAGTCCGCTCATTGCCGACGTCACTGATGCCGATCTGCGCGCGCAGTATGCGTTTGGCAAGAAGGTGCGCGACAAGACCAACGAGGCACAGCGCGCGGTGATCGAGATCCGTCGCGTGAAGGAGCAGCTCACCGACCGTCTCAAGCGTTCCAACGAGGACGCCGCGCTCAAGGGCAAGGGCGAGACGCTGCGTACGAAGGCGTCGGCCGTCGAGGAGAACGTGTATCAGGTGAAGAACCAGAGCGGGCAGGATCCGCTCAACTTCCCGATCAAGGTCAACAATCGTCTGGCGAACCTGCTGGCGATGGCCGAACGCGGTGACGGCACGCCGGGCACGTACATGCCGGAGATCCTCGACATCCTCACCAAGGAGCTGGCGGGCTACCAGCGCACGCTCGATCAGGTGTGGAAGACCGACCTGACGGCCGTGAACACCGAGCTCACGCGACTCAAGCTGCCGCCGCTCGACCCCAAGTGCACGGTAGTAACGGGCTGCGGCGCCACGCCGTGACCTGAGTGCTGGTGCGGTACAACGAAGCCCCCGGTGACTGCGGTCAGCGGGGGCTTCTGATTCTCCTGCTGCGGGTTCGTGCCATAGATTGGGGGCATGACTGCCTCAAACCGTCCCGTCGCCCTGATTACCGGCGCCTCGCGTGGCATTGGCCGCGCCATTGCGCTGCGCCTTGCCGCCACACATGACCTGATTCTCGTGGCGCGCGACCTCGAACGTCTGCAGCGCCTCACCGAGGAGTGTGCGGTGATCGGTGAACGCGTGCGCAGCATCGCACTCGACATCACCGACTTCGCGGCGGTGGCCGACGCGTTGCGCGATGTGCATGTGGATGTACTGATCAACAACGCCGGCGTGGCGCACCTCAAGCCGTTCATGGAAACGACGCCCGAGGAGTGGCACCATCAGGTGGATGTGAACGTGCACGCGCTTTATCACGTGACACGTGCGGTGCTGCCGGGCATGATGGCCCGCGGTGCCGGACATGTGTGCATCATCGGCAGCACGGCCGGGCGCAACACGTTCGTGGGCGGCACCTGCTACGTGGGCACCAAGCATTTCGTGATGGGCTTCGCCGAATCGCTGATGCTCGAAGTGCGTGATGCCGGGGTGGGCGTCTCCGTGATCACCCCGGGCTCGGTGGCCACCGACCTGTTCCCGGCCGGCACGAACACCACGTGGATGCTGGAGCCGGAGAACGTGGCCGACGCCGTGCACTTCGCGGTGACCACACCGCAGCACATGCTGGTGCACCGTCTCGAAGTGCGTCCGCTGTCGCCGAAGCGCCCGCGTCCCGGCGTCTGACACTGCTCTCCCTCACCGACCGGACGGCTTGCTGATGGATGGACGTGACCTGCTCGCCGTGCGCGAGATCGCCCATGCGTTTCTCGTGGCTGAACATCCCAGCGATGTGCAGCAGTTCGCGCTCTCGCGGGTCACGCCGCTGCTCGGTGCCTCGTTCTCGCTGGTAATGCAGCTGGGCGCTGACGGTGAGCTCCTCCGGCCAGTGGCTCAGCATGAATGGCCGGCGGCACATCGTTCGTGGATCGGCGCGTTGCGCGTGCGGGTGGGTGACGGGCCGTCCGGCCTGGCGGTCGCCGAACGGCGCCTCGTGGAAGTGGAAGACCTGTTTGCCGACCCCACGCTGGGCGGTTGGCACGAGGTGGCGAAGGAGCTGGGCTTTCGCTCCATCATCGCGGCGCCGTTGGAGGTGCCGGAAGGCCCGATCGGAGCGGTGGCGTTCTACTTCACCGATGCCACCAGCTTGAGCGACGAACAGCGTTCGCTGGTGCGACTGGTGGCCGATCAGATGGCGGCCGCAACCGACAAGGCGCGTCGTCTCGATGCGCTGCGGCGCGCCAACGCCGCACTGGCTGATGCCAATGCGGAGCTGGAGACCCGCGCCGAGGCCTGGCGCGAGGCTGAGGATGATCGCCGCGAAGTGGAAACGCTGGTGCTCGACGCCATGCTCGCACTCACCGCGCCCGTGGCCGGCGGTGAAGCGTCCGCAGCGGCGACGAATGCACGCGATGCCATGATGCGCCTCACCGCGGTGCGTTCGCTGGCCCGTGTGGCCCGCGAGTATGCCGCCGTCACCACACCGATGGCCGATGGGTCGGCCTTGCTGCGGGACGGCGAAGACATCGATCCACGGGTGGCGGTGCAGGCCGCGGTGGCATCGTGGCGTCGTGTGGCTCCGTCGATCTCGGTTCAGATGGTGGAGCCGCCCGTGCTGCTACCCACCATCCGCACGCGTGCCGTGCTGCTGCAGCGGGCACTCGAGCTCGTTGTGGGGCTCGGGGTCTTGGGCGCCACCACCGAGCGCGGTGTGGTACGGATCGCGATCTCGCCGGGACAGGACTCGCTGTCCCTCACCGTGAGCTGGGACGGGCGCCCGATCCTGCCCACCGCGGACCAACCTCTCCCTGCGTCCTCGCGTATACTTCGGATACGGGACGATGCGTTGTCACTCGAGGCGCACGATCCGTACCTTGCCGTGCGCCAGTCGGTGACCGCCGCCGACCTCCCGATGGCGCAGGCGCTGGTGGCGCGCCTGGGTGGAGATCTCCGTCTCGACGACGGGCGCGATGATCCCGCCGGTGCCCAGTCGATCACGGTGGTGTTTCCCGTGTTCTCCGGTCACGCGTAACCCCGGTTGCGCGTGGTCGCGGGTCACGGCTGCTTTCCCTCTCCAGCGCACCTGCGTTTCCGTCACACGATTTCCCGATTCCGCGGACCTGACGTCATGCATCAGCAATCGTCTCGCCAGCTGCAGGAGCAGCTCACGTCTCTCAGCGTCGCCGAGGTGCTTACCGCCGCGACGCGTTTCTTCGCCCGTGGTGGTGGCATCTACACCGCGTTCCTGGAGAAGCAGGGGCCGTCGCATGTGGTGCTGCGCGGACAGGGTGGCGAAGAAATCGCCATCGCGGCGCGGGTCACCGATGCCGGCACGGCGGTGAGTGGCTCGAGCTACCTGTTCGACCAACAGATCGCACGCTTCCTCGACTCGCTCCCGCCCGCGCCGCCGGTTGCACCGGTTGCCGAAGCGGCGCCCGCGCTGCTGCCCGAGAGTGCGTCGTGAGCAGCACGTCGATCGGATTCCCGAACACGCTGCGTGTACGACCGGAAACGCTGACGCTCGCGCCGGCCGGAGCGGCGGTGGTGTGGACGCTGCGTGTGCAGGCCGCTGAAGCGTGGGATGCGGTACGCGTGGAGTGCACACCCGATACCACCGTGCGGGCGATCAAGCAGGCCGCGATGGCCGACCTGCTCCCCGACATCGAGCATCACGAGCAGTACCTGGTGAAGCTGCGCGGCGCCGAGGTGTTCAACGAAGGGCTCACGCTGCAGCAGGCGGGCGCTCTCAATGCCTCGACGCTGTTTCTCACGTCGCGGCGGCGGCGCCCCGTGCGGTGAGTGACACGATCGACGTGAACGGATTGGTGGCGTCGGTACAGCGGTTGCGCGCCGAGATCGGCAAGCGGGTGGTGGGGCAGGACATGGTGGTGGACGAGATCCTGATGGCGCTGGTGGCGGGTGGACATGCCCTGTTGGTGGGCGTGCCCGGTCTCGCCAAGACGCTGATGATCAAGTCGCTCGCCGATGCGATGGCACTCGAGTTCCGCCGCATTCAGTTCACGCCAGACCTCGTGCCGAGCGACATCACCGGCACGGAGATCCTGGAAGAGAGCGGCGGTGGCAGCCGGGCGTTCCGTTTTGTGCGGGGGCCGGTGTTCGCGAACATCGTGCTGGCCGACGAGATCAATCGCGCTCCGCCACGCACACAGGCCGCGCTGCTCGAAGCCATGCAGGAACACAGCGTGACGGCGGCCGGACAGACGATGCGTCTGCCGGAGCCGTTCTTCGTGCTGGCCACGCAGAATCCCATCGAGCAGGAGGGCACGTATCCGCTGCCCGAGGCCCAGCTCGACCGTTTTCTGTTCGACATCCGGGTGGGCTATCCCACGGAAGCGGAAGAAGTGTCGATCCTGCGCGCCACCACCGGTACGCGCGGCGCGCCGATCAAGCCGGTGTTCACGGCGGACGAAGCGATCGCGTTGCAGCGTGCGGTGCGTGCGATGCCGTGCAGTGAGCTGCTGCTGCAGTATGCGGCGCGGCTCGTGCGCGCCACGCGTCCGCAGGAGAGTGATGTGCCGCCCATCGTGTCGCGTTACGTGCGCTGGGGCGCAGGGCCGCGCGCTGGACAGGCGCTCATTCTTGGCGCCAAGGCCGCGGCGTTGCTCGCCGGACGTGTGGCGGTGTCGCCGGCCGACATCCGGCGTGTCGCCATGCCGGTATTGCGGCATCGCATTCTGCCGAACTTCGCCGCCGAAGCCGACGGCGTGTCGGCTGAGCCGATCATCGAGGCCTTGCTGTCGCATGTGCCGGCGCCTTCGAGCGCTGCGGCGCTCTAGTCGCACTCGGCAGCCGTAGGCCAGCTCGATGTCCGCCGCAGGCGAGAACCGAACGGGACATGGCGCGTTGCTCGACGCCGTGCGCGGGCTGCGATGGCCCGCGCGCCGTGCGGTGGGCGCTGCGCCGCCCGGTACGCATCGTTCTTCCCAGCGCGGTACGGCCGGTGAGTTCACCGAGTATCGCCTGTATCGCCAGGGCGACGATCCACGTGCACTCGACTGGAAACTGCTGGGGCGCAGCGACCGCGCGTTCATCAAGCTGAGCGATGATCGCGCACTGCTCACCACATGGATCGTGGTGGATGGCAGCGCCAGCATGGCATTCCCCGATGATTCCCCCTCTTCGCGTAGCAAGTTCCGTCTGGCGCGCGAGGTGGCGATCGGTCTGGCCGCGGTGGTGCATGCGTCGAGTGATCCGGTGGGTGTGATCGTGTCGCATGCGGCCGGTGTGTCCCGTGTGCCACCGCGCACACGACGCGGCACGGTGCCGGAAATTGCGCGCGTGCTCGAGGGGGTGTCGTGTGGTGGTGCTGATGCGCTGACACCCTCCATCGCAGCGCTGTCGCCAAACGCGCGCATCGTGTGTCTCACCGATTGCCTCGGCGATCAGGATGCGTTGTTGCGCGCGGCGTCGGCGCTGACCGCGGCAGGCGCGCAGTTCGAGTGTGTGCACGTGATCGCGGCCGAAGAGCTGGCATTGCCAGCGGGTGCGCATCTGGTGCGTGATCCCGAATCGGCGGAGTCCCGTCAGGCCGGTGTGGTGCTGCCCGCTCGCGACCGCGCGGGCTATGCCAAGGCGTTCGCCGAGTTTCGCGACGCGACGCGTCAGCGCTGGCGGGCGATTGGTGCGGGGTACACGGAGGTGCACACCAGTAACGAGCCCGCGCGCGCGGTGCGTGCGGTGGTGGTGGGTACCGGATCGTGCTGAGTTTCGGGACGCCGTGGGTGATGGGCATGGCGGCGGTGGCGGCACTGGCGATTGCCGCGCTGCATCTGTTGTCAGTGCGGCAGCCTCCCACCTTGTGGTTGCCCACGGCGCGTTTTGTGGAGGCGGGCGATGCGCGTGCGGTGGCGCGCCGTCCCCGGCCCAACGATTTGTTGCTGTTGGCGCTGCGCGTAGCCGCGTTGCTGCTGGCCGGCGCGGCACTTGCCGGCGCGCGTTGCGACGGTGGTGGTCCGGCGCGCGTGCATCTGGTGGTGGCCGACAGTGCGTTTCGCAGTGATTCGGCGGCGTGGTGGCCGCGGGCAGTGGCGTCGGCAGACGCATCGGCTGGTACATCGGTGGGTACATCGGCTGACGCGGAACGTGTGATGGCGGTCTGGGCGACTGGTGTGCACACCGACCCCGGAGCTGCGCTGGTGGCTGCGCAACGCGAGGCGGCGCGCATTGCGAATGCCGATCGCGCGGTGGAGCAGGTGGCGCTCACCGTGGTGGTGCCGTCGCACGTGCGTTCCACACGCGGCTGGCAGACCTGGCGCAGCGCGTGGCCGGGCGCGGTGCATGTGGTGTCGCACACCGCGCGTGGAGACACGATCGCTGATCCGACGGACCTGCCGTCGCGTGTTCCTGTCGTGGTGCAGACGTCGCTGGACGACGACCCGGTGGTGGCGGCCTTTGCCGGCATGCGCAGCGCGCAACCTGTGGTGATCGTGCGGGACTCGGTGATGGATTCCACACGAGATGCGCGGGACACCATCGTGGTCCATTGGCCAAACACTGGCGCGCCGGCCGCGTGGCAGCACCTCATCAGCGCAGACAGCATTGGTGGTGTGGCCGCAAGAGAAGTGGCGCTCGTCGCGCCGTTCATCCGCGCGTTCGCGTGGAAACCGGACAGCGCGCTCGCAGATACGCCGATCGTGTGGTGGAGCGATGGTGAGACGGTGGCTACCGAACACGCGACCGCCACGGGGTGCGCGCGCGCCGTGTACCTGCCGGTGGTGAGTGGAAGCGACGTGCTGCAGGGCGCGGCCGCGGCGGGCGTGCGCGAGGCCCTGATATCACCGTGCGGTGGCGCGTTGTTGTCCACTGCCGCCCTGACGGTGGCCCCGCAGGACAGCAGCGCATCAAAGGTCGCGGAAGCCCGCGCATTCCGTAGCGCGGGCGCCGCGTCCGAGCGCAGCGAGCCATGGTGGCTGACGCCCTTGTTGCTTGTGGTCGCACTTGGCCTGCTGATCGCCGAGCAGGTGCTGCGGCGGCGCGAGATGACGGCATGAGGGCGTCGTCGGTGAGGGAGCTGATCGCTCGTGTCGACGACGTGCGCACGGCACTTGTGCGTGCCCAGCAGGTGAGGACGCTCCTGGTGGCGGCTGGTGTGGCACTTGCTGCGGCCATCACGTTGCGTGCCGTGCTTGCAGCAATCGGTGGGGCATCCACGTCGGGGAGTGCGCAGCCGATATGGTTGGCGGTGGCCGCGCTGCTTGGCGGCGCGTTGGCTTGGTGGCGTGTGCGACCGCGTCATGCGCCAACACGTACCATCGCCGCACTGTGGGTGGAGGAGCGGTTGTCGACACCACCGTCCTTTGCCCTGGTCACGTTGGTGGAGCACGCGGATGGGTCGGCGACGGAACTCGAGGGCACCCCACTCGCACAGGCGTCGTTGCAGATCCTGCAGCGCGCACCGGTGAGTGACGCACTGGCCCAGCTGCGATGGAGTGCCTGGCGTGGCCCGCTGCTGTTTGCGGTCGCGGCGACGGTGGTGCTGTCGGTGTCTTCGGTGTGGCAGGGTGTGGTGCCCGCGCGGGTGCGTGAAGCCATTGCCGGTACGCAAACGAATGCTGCCGATGCACCCACGCCACTGGGCGCCTGGCGTGTGCGCATCACACCACCCGCCTACGCCGGCGGGAGCGCTCAGACGCTGGGTGATGTGGCGACGGTGTCGGCGCTGGCGGGCAGTGTGGTGGAGTTGCAGGGCGAGGGTGCAGCGCCCGATGTACTGACGGGAAGACCGTCCTCACCGATCACGCAGCCGGTAGCGGCGCAGTCGCGCGATGGGAATTGGAGTGCGCGCGTGTTGGCCGACAGCGCGCCCACCACGCTGCAGGTGTCGCGCGCCGGACAGAGTCGTTTGCTGGTGATCGAGGGACACGCGGATACCATCCCCTCGGTGTCACTCGATGCGCCTGTACGCGATAGTGTATTTCGCGAGGCACGTGGCACGCTGGCCCTGGCGGCATCGGCGCGTGACGACATCGGTCTCACACGCGCCGCGTTCGAGCTGATCGTGAGTTCCGGCGAAGGCGAGCGCTTCACGGTGCGCACCGTCTCGGTGGGCACCACCACATGGCCCACCAGCGCCCGTCAGCGACAGGCCACGGTACGGGGGACGCTCGACATCGCCACCCTCAAGCTGATCCCCGGCGATATCGTGCACCTGCGCGCCGTGGCGCGTGACGGACATCCATCGCCGTCGCGTGATCTGGGCAGCAGCGAGACGCGCGTATTTCGCATCGCCAAGCCCAATGAGTACGACTCGGTGGCCGTGGAACCCGCGCCGCCGCCCGAGGTGGACAAGTCGCTGCTCAGTCAGCGCATGTTGCTGATGCTCACCGAGAAGCTCGACAAGCAGCAGCGCCGTATGGTGCGCGCCGACGTGGTGCGCGAATCGCAGAAGCTGGCCCGCGATCAGGCCCGTCTGCGCCTGGCCGTGGGTGACGTGATCTTTCAGCGCCTGTCCGGTGAGTCGAGCGCAGAGCACGCACACTTTGCCGGCGACGGTCACGATCATGGCGTTGATCAGCAGGGCGGCAAGCTGGGCGTGAACAGCGCCAGCAGTACCGGCATGCTGGAGGAGGGCAACGACTCGCCAGTGGTGGCGATCAACAAGCCACTGCTGGAAGCGTACAACGCCATGTGGGACGCCGGGCGTGCGCTCGAGCAGGGTGACCCGCATGGTGCCATTCCGCCCATGCGTCTCGCGCTCGAAGCCATTGAACGGTCGCGCGCGGCGTCCCGTGTGTATCTGCGTGGACGTCCACCACAGGTGATCATCGACATCGCCAAGGTGCGCCTCGTGGGCAAGGACACGGGGCTCATGACGCAGCGTTCCACGCGATCGGCGTTGCCGCGTCGTGATGCCGAGCGTGATGCCCGGTTGGTGTCCATCGCCCAGTCATTGGCGACGGCCGGTGGGGATGCGGCCATCGTGGCGGCCCGTCAGGGTGCCGCGCGCGACTCGCTGGCGTTGCTGCGTGTGGAGTCGTTGAGTGATGCACCGGCGTTTGCCGAGTCGCTGGGGCGCGTGCTCACGGCACTGGAGCGCGGTGAGGACCTGACGCCGTTGCTGGTCGACGCCCGTCGCACCCTGGGCAACGTGGAGCGCGCCACGGTGGGGCGTTGGTCGCGGGTGTTGCCGCCATGATCCCTCCCACCGCCACCGAACCCTTTGTGTTCGCCACCGCCCAGTACGAAAGCGGTGACTGGGACTCGGCGCCGCTCGTGCCGGCTAACGTGATCGACTCGGTAGCGCGCTACACATCGCTGCCCGTGCGACCGCAGGGAGTCATCGTACCACTCGCTTCTGAAGCGGCGTTTCAGTATCCACTGCTGTATCTCACCGGACACCTGCCGGTGCGATTCACCACGCGTGAATCGGAAGTGCTGACGCGCTATCTGGCGCGTGGTGGCATGCTGTTCGTGGACGATCACAACCACGATGTGGACGGCGCGTTTCACAAGACGGTGCGCGAGGAGATCCGCCGCGTGGCCGGCCCGCTGACGCCGCTGCCCAACAATCACGAGCTCTATCGCTGCTTCTTCAAGTTCGAGGATGGGCCGCCCACGACGTCGCACGAAATGAACGGGTGGGGTGACAACCTCGTGCACGAACATCTCGATGCCGTGCTGCGCGATGGACGCATCAGCGTGTTGTACTCCAACAAGGACTACAGCTCGGAGTGGAGCTTTCACCCCGACAACAAGCGCTTCCTGTCCATCGACAACACGAAGTTCGGCGTGAACCTGGTGGTGTATGCGCTCACCCGCTGACACCAGCATGCGTGTGCGCATGGTGTTCGAACGCATCTGTCGTACCATTGCGCTCGGGGCGCTGGCCGCAGGCGTGGCGATGGCGTTCGTCGCGCATCGTTCGGCCGATGCGGGGAGCGCCTGGCGTACCATCACGCTGACCGACGCGACGGATTCAACGTCCAATGCGCAGGGCGTACTCGCCCGCACCGTGCGCGATCCCCGTGCCATGCGCGACACGTTGCTGTTTCCGCTCACAGCATTGCCGTCGCCATCCACGAGAGCGGCCATCGGCGCAATGCAGCTGTCTGGGCTGCCGCTGCGCTGGGAGGACCGTACCGGTGCTGCGGGGATGGCGCTCTCGGTGACCCGCGACGCCACCCCGCGCGCCGCGTTCGATGTGCGCGTGAGCCGGCCTGCTGCGGGTCCGATCGCGTTGCGCGATGCCGGTGGTTTGCTCGACTCTCTCGAAGCCGGCGACAAGGCAACACCAACGGTGCAGGGGTGGCGCATTGCATCACTCACTGCGCCGGTGCAGGTCATCGCCGGTTCGGGGACGGCATCGCAGCGTCTGGTCGAAGCGGGCACACCCAAGCGGGTGCTCGTCATCGCGCTCCCTGGATGGGAGAGCAAGTTCACCATTGCCGCGCTCGAAGAATCGGGATGGGCGGTGGACGGCAGTCTCCGCATTTCGCCCACTGGGGTGTCCACGGTGGGTTCGCCGCAGCGCCTCGATACGGCGCGCTACGCGGCCGTGGTCGTGCTGGACAGCATGGCGGTTGATGGCAACGCGCTGCGGGCGTTCGCGCAGCAGGGTGGAGGCGTGCTGCTCTCCGGCGATGCGCTTCGGGTGCCCTCACTCGCCGCGCTGCGCCCGGCGCGGGCCACTGAGGTACGCAGCGCCACGGCCGGCGCGTTGCTCACGCCCACACCGCGTCTGGGGCTCGAGGCGTGGGAGCTCGCGTTGACGCCCGATGCCGAGCCCGTCCTTCGTGATGCTGGATCACACGGGCACGACGAGGTCGTGGTGGCGGCGCGGCGCATCGGGGCGGGGCGTGTGGTGGCGTCGGCCTACCGGCAGAGCTGGCGCTGGCGCATGGAAGGCACCGACGATGGCCTGCGCGACCATGCGCGCTGGTGGGGGCGCCTGTTGGCGCTCACCGTTCCAGACGGTGGCAGTGCTCCCTCGGTGGACATCGCTGCATGGCCCGGCGACGTGGCTCCCCATGCCGACCTGGTGGCGCTGGCCGGCCCGCCCATCGACTCGGCGCCGCCCACCGCGCGCCACACATCACCCGGGCGTGGTTTCGGGGGACAGGTGCCGGCGATACTCTATGTGCTGGCCGCTGTGTCGCTGCTTGCTGAATGGGCGTCGCGGCGCCTGCGCGGACTGCGCTAGCTCCTTCCCCGCCGCTGGGCATCGATGACCGAATCTGCGGGACCCGCCTCCGTCGCCCTCATCTCGCACTCCGACTGCGGTCGTCATGACACGGGGTGGGAACACCCCGAGCACGTCGGGCGCCTGCGGGCCATTCCCCGCGCGCTGCGGGAGCGGCAGGCCCTGTTCGAAAGCTTGCAGCACATCGAGGGACGTCATGCCACCGTCGACGAAATCGCCCTCGCGCACGATCGCGCCTATATCGCACGGGTGCATGATCTCGTGCAGGCGGGTGGTGGTCGTCTCGATCCCGATACGGTGGTGAGCGAAGGTTCGTGGGACGCGGCCACAGCCGGTGCGGGTTGTGTGCTCGATGGCGTGGACATGGCCTTTGACGGACGTGCGGTGCGCAGCTTCAGTGCGGTGCGCCCGCCGGGACACCATGCGCTGCGCGACCGGGCCATGGGATTCTGCCTCTTCGGCAATGTGGCCATCGCCGCGCACTACGCCATTGCACACCACCGCTGTGAACGCGTGCTCATCATCGACTGGGATGTGCATCACGGCAACGGCACGCAGGCGCTGGTCGAGCACGAACCGCGCATCCACTTCGTGTCCATGCACCAGTGGCCGTGGTATCCGGGCACGGGTGCGGCGGATGATCGTGGACCACACGACAATGTATGGAACGTACCGATGCCGCCCTCGCTGCCACCGGCGCAGTATCGCGACGCGCTGCTGAAGGCGATCGATGATGCCACCGACGGCTTCACACCGGACCTGGTGCTTCTCAGTGCCGGCTTCGATTGCCTGGAGGGCGATCCACTCGGCGCATTCACGCTCACGCTCGACGACGTGCACCAGCTCACGCGCGACCTCGTGGAGCGGGCCGAACGTTGGTGTGGCGGACGCCTCGTGAGCGCCCTCGAGGGCGGATACGCACCA
This sequence comes from Gemmatimonas sp., assembly GCF_036405635.1. Taxonomy (GTDB): domain Bacteria; phylum Gemmatimonadota; class Gemmatimonadetes; order Gemmatimonadales; family Gemmatimonadaceae; genus Gemmatimonas. Next base: position 29,223 of record NZ_DASWXE010000098.1, read on the forward strand.
GACGCCGTGGCGCAGGCCGTGATGGTGCATGTGGAGGCGTTACTGTGACGCGCATTGTGCCCACGTCGGATCCGAATCGCCCTGATCCGCTACCGCGCACCGTGTATCGTGCACCGGGTGGTCGGGATGTCATCGACTGCCATCCGCGCGAAGTATCGCAGCTGCTGACCGAAGGCGGCCCGCTGTGGGTGGACATCGACTCGACCGTGCGTTCCCAGCACGCGCTGCTGGAGAAGGTGTTCCACTTCCACCCGCTGGCGGTGGAAGACACGCTCAATCCGAGCTCCCGTGTCAAACTCGAAGAGTACGACGGCTTTTTGTTCATCATCATCCGCGGCGTGTCGCTGGCCTCGGGCACCGATGACCCGTACGACCTCGAGACCAAGGACCTGTACTGCTTTCTCGGGCCGCATTACCTGGTCACCGTGCATGCGGGGCCGATGGAGTCCATCGACCGCATCTCGGAAGTCATCCGCCGCACGCCCGATCTGCTGAACCGTGGAGTGGAGCGTGTGTTGCACGCCATCCTCGACGATACGATCGACGCCTACTTCCCCATCCTCGAGCAGATCGATGCGTTCATCGACGGACTCGAGGAGCGGGTGTTCGTGGAGTTCGACGACACCGCGCTGCGCGATCTCTTTCAGGTGAAGCGGCTGGTGCTGTCACTGCGGCGATACCTCGCGCCTTCGCGTGAAGTCATGAATGTGCTCACCAACAGGCCGAGCACGCTCCTTACGCCGGAAGTGCAGATCTACTTCCGGGACATCTACGATCACGTGCTGCGCATCAACGACGCGCTCGATACGTATCGCGAACTGCTGAGCAGCACGATGGACTCGTACCTCACCCAGGTCTCCAATCGTCTGGGGACCACCACCAAGGCCCTCTCGGTGGTGGCGACGATGTCGCTGCCGTTCGTGGTGGTCAGCGGCATGTGGGGCATGAACTTCTCCCATATCCCGCTCTCGGCATGGCCCCACGGCTTCTGGTTGCTGCTCGTTGTGCAGCTGGGATTGGGCGGCCTGCTACTTTTCTACCTGCGGTGGCGCCGCTGGTTGTGATGGCGTTGCACGGCACCAACCGACCTTTCCCCCTACTGTTGCGCGATGTTCTGTCCTGACTGCGGGACCTGGAACCGGGCTGCTGCTGCCAAGTGCACGCGGTGCAGTGCGCTGCTTCCCGAGGTGTCGGCGCCACCCATCGACATCCCCGATGAAGAGTTGCGCGAATTGCGCCGTGCCACCGGCAATCGCTACACGGTGGTGAAGCGTCTGGGCAGCGGCGGCATGGCGCATGTGTATCTCGCGCGGCATGCGGTGCTCGGACGCCCGCTGGTGATCAAGGTGCTGCATCGCACGTTGGCTCAGGAAGCGGAAATGCGCGAACGCTTCCGCCGAGAAGCCGAAGCGGCAGCGCGATTGGTGCATCCGTACATCTGCGCCATCGCCGACATGGGGACGTCGGGAGATATCGAGTATCTGGCCATGCCGTATTACGCCGGCGGTTCGTTGGCCGACCTCCTGTCGCGTCGCAAGACCGTGAGCGCCAATACGGCGGCGTCCATCGCGGTGCAGGTGGCCAGCGGGCTCGACTATGCGCACCGCCACGGGGTGGTGCATCGCGACATCAAGCCCGACAACATCCTGTTCGATGAAGACGGCAATGTGGCGCTCACCGATTTCGGCATTGCCACGGCGCGCTTTCATGGACGCCTGACGGCCAGCGGCCGCGCCATGGGTACGCCGCACTACATGTCGCCCGAGCAGGCCATGGGGCGGCTGGTGGACGGCCGCAGCGATCTGTATGCCGTGGGCCTCCTGCTGTACGAGATGCTGCTGGGGCATCCGCCCTTCGACGGCGAGGACTCGTACGCGGTGGGCTACAAACATGTGCACGAAGCACCCGTGGCCCCCGACCAGGTGGACACCCGCGTGCCGGCCACGCTCAGTGCCATCGTGATGAAGTGTCTCAGCAAACAGGCCGCCGATCGTTACGATCGTGGTTTCGAGCTGGCCGACGCGCTGGTGCAGTTCCTCGCCGGCAGCGGCGGTGTGGACTTTCGCAATGCGCGCACCGCTCGGGCGTCCGGCCTGACACCGCTCTGATCCCCGTCTCGCGTTTGCCCCTCACTCCGACTCGCGCTTTCCATGCAGCTGCACGCTGAAATCGTCACGGTTCACACCAAACACCCGTTCATCATCGCACGGGGTGGCCAGAGTGAGTATCAGGTGGTGTGGGTGCGTGTCGTCGATGCCGACGGCGCCGAAGGCTGGGGTGAGGCTTCGCCGAGCAAGTACTACGGCGAAACGGCCGACACGGTGATGGTGGCGGTGCAGCGTTTTGCGCCGGTGCTCGCGGGCGCCGACGCCTGGTCCATCGAGGCGATCGAGCGTGAACTGGAGAAGGCCATGCGCTGGAACGCGGCCGCGCGGTGTGCGGTGAGTGCCGCGTTGCACGACCTTGCGGCCAAGCGCCTCGGTGTGCCGCTCTGGAAGCTGTGGGGACTCGATGCGAAGGCCACGCCGCTGTCGAGCTTCACCATTGGTATCGCGCCCGATGCCGCCACGTTGCGTGCCCGCGTGCGCGAGGCGGCGCACTATCCGTTGCTCAAGATCAAGCTGGGTTCCTCGTGGGACCGCGAAGTGCTGCGCATCGTGCGGGAAGAAGCGCCCAAGGCGCAGCTGCGTGTCGATGCCAACGCCGCCTGGACCGCCAAGCAGGCGCTGGGCATGCTCGATGTGCTCAACGAGGTGGGTGTGGACATGCTCGAGCAGCCGTTGCCGCCACAGGAACTCGCAGGGCTGCGCTTCGTGCGGGAGCGCTCGAACATTCCGGTGGTGGCCGACGAGTCGTGCCTCGTGGCCAGCGACATCCCCAAGCTCGAAGGCATTGTCGACGGCGTGAACATCAAGCTGGCCAAGTGCGGCTCGCTGCGTGAAGCGTTGCGCATGATTGCCGTGGCGCGTGCGCACGGTATGCGCGTGATGTGTGGCTGCATGATCGAGACGACGCTGGGCATCGCCGCCGCCGCGCATTTTTCGCCGCTGCTCGACGACGCCGACCTCGATGGTGCCGCGCTACTCTCCGACGATCCGTTCGACGGCCCTGGGATTCCCGATGGACGTGTGGTGCTCGGCGATGCGCCGGGTCTCGGTGTGACACGCCGTGCCGGGCACTGACCCGGACACTCCGCGCTGCATCGAAGTCGCACTCGCGGTCCCGCTCTTTCGCACGTTCAGCTACACGGTTCCCGAGGGCATCGCGTGGCCGGTGGCGGTGGGCAGCCGCGTGCTGGTGCCGTTCCGCAATCGCCAGGAGATTGGCATTTGCCTGGGGCCCGGTGAGGCGCCGGAGGGCGTGCGTCTCAAGCCTATCGCCGCGGTGGTCGATACCGAGCCGTCGCTGCCCGCGCCTCTCATCGAGACGGCGCGGTGGATTGCCGACTGGTACGCCGCGCCCATCGGCCTGACCGTGCGGGCCATGTTGCCCACGCTGCTCGCACAGACCAAGACACCATCCCCCACGGCCAAGACGCAGCGCGTCGTGCGACTGGTGCAGGAGCTCCCCTCACTCCTGCAGCGCGAACAGATGTTCGCCCGCGCGAAGCAGCAGCGCGTGGTGTACGACCTGCTCGAGGCGCAGGGTGGCATGGCGCCGTTCGACACCCTGCTCGTGCAGGCCAACTGCTCGGCTGGTGTGATCACCGCCATGGCCAAGCGCGGCATCGTAGAAGTGAAGCAGGAAGTGGTCGAACGTGACCCGTTCGCCAACCGCGCCGGTGTGGCGCCGCCGCCCAATCCCAGCGAAGCCCAACGCGGCGCCATCAATGCCATCCTCGCTGGCGATCCGGGGCAGGTGTTCCTGCTGCACGGCATCACCGGCAGTGGCAAGACGCTGGTGTACATCGAGGTGCTGCGTGCCGTGCTGCGCCAACCCGGACGCACGGCCATCGTGCTCGTACCGGAGATTGCGCTCACCTCGCAGACTGTGGACCGCTTCCGCGGGGCCTTTGGCGATGACGTGGCCGTACTGCATTCGGGGCTGAGCGACGGAGAACGCCTCGATGCCTGGCAGTCACTGCGTCGTGGCGAACGTCGCATTGCCGTTGGCGCACGCTCCGCACTGTTCGCCCCACTCGAGCGGGTGGGCGTCGTCATCGTCGATGAGGAGCACGAAGGCAGCTACAAGCAGGCCGAGACACCACGGTATCACGCGCGTGAAGCCGCCATCGTGCGCGCGCGTGCCGAAGGCGCACTGGTGGTACTGGGCAGCGCCACACCCAGTCTCGAGAGTTGGGAGCGTGCCGATCGCGGACTGGCCACGCGGCTCTCGTTGCCCGATCGCGCCGGAGGTGCCTCGTTGCCGCCGGTGCAACTCGTGGACATGCGTGCCGTGACCAAGATCGAGCGCGCGGCGCGTGCGCCGCATGCCCCCTACGATCCCATGCTCGGCGTGCTGAGCCCCGCGCTGCTCGCCGCCATCGAGACCCGCATGACACGCGGCGAACAGTCGCTGCTGCTGCTCAATCGCCGTGGCTATGCGGCCTACATGCAATGCCATGCCTGTGGCGACGTGCAGGTGTGCCCGCATTGCAGCATCTCGCTGACGTATCATCGTGTGCCCGAAGCGCTGATCTGCCACTACTGCCAGTATCAGACAGGCGTGCCCACCACATGCACTCACTGTGGCACCGAGTCCATCCGTCGACGTGGACTCGGCACGCAGCAGGTGGAGCGTCTGGTCGCCGAGCGTTTCCCTGATGCCCGCATCGCGCGCATGGATGTGGACACCACCAGTGGCAAGTGGGCACACACGCAGATTCTCGATCGGGTGGGACGCGGTGAGGTGGACATCCTGCTTGGCACGCAGATGATCGCCAAGGGACTCGACTTCCCCAATGTCACGCTGGTCGGTGTGGTGGATGCCGACACAGGGCTCAATCTGCCCGACTTTCGCGCGTCGGAGCGCACGTTTCAGCTCCTGAGCCAGGTGGCTGGCCGTGCAGGGCGTGGTCCCAAGGGCGGCGACGTGATCGTGCAGACGCGCCTGCCTGATGCGCACGCCGTGCGGCATGCCCTCTCGCATGACTATCTCGGGTTTGTGCAGGAAGAGCTCGAGGCACGACGCATGCCCACCTATCCGCCGTACGTGGGTGTGGCCAACGTCGTGATCAGCGGCACGCATCAACATCTGGTGTCCGAAGCGGCCATCGCCGCCGCCGACTGGATGCGCGCGCTGCTGCAGAAGCACGCGATCGCGGGCGTGTCCATCGTGGGGCCTGCGCCGTGTCCCATCGATCGCATCAAGGACCGCTGGCGTTGGCACTTCCTGGTGAAAGCACCGCAGCCGCGACTGCTCACGCGTCTGGCGCGCTATCTCGCCGAGCGGGCGCCGGTGGGCACTGATCAGGCGCGTCGCACGGCCGACCTGAGGCTCATCGTGGATCGCGACCCCGTGTCCCTGTTGTAAGCGCGCCGTAGTCGTTGGTTAGATTGGGGCATGACGCGCACGCTCTCCAACATCCCGCCCTACGTCTTCTACGAACTCGACGCTCGTCGCGCCAAGCATCGCGCGGCCGGGAAGACGCTCATCGATGTCGGCATCGGCAGCCCCGATGGCCCCATTCCGGCCGTGGTGGTGGAGACCATGCAGCGTGTGGCGGCTGATCGCGCGCTCAGCGGCTATCCGTTCTTTCAGGCGCATCCGGCATTCACCACGGCGGTGGCCGGATACATGCAGTCGCGATTCAATGTGACGGTGGATCCGTCGCGTGAGTTGCTGGCGCTGGCCGGTTCGAAGGAAGGCATCGCCGAGCTGGTGCTGGCGCACGCCGAACCGGGTGATGTGGTGCTGGTGCCGGAGGTCTACTACCCGGTGTATGCGCGCTCCACCCTGCTGGCTGGTGCCGAGCCGGTGTTCGTACCGTTCCTCCCAGACGGGCGGCTCGATCTCGACGCGATCTCGGCGGAGCAGGCACGTCGGGCGCGGGTGATGATCATCAATTACCCGGGCAATCCCACCACGACTTCGGTCACGCTCGACGAACTGGCGCGGTACGTGGCGTTTGCCGAGCAGCATGACATTCTGCTGCTGTCGGATCTGGCGTACAGCGAGCTGTCGTTCGACGGGTACGTGGTACCGAGCGTGCTGCAGGTGCCCGGCGCGTCGCGCGTGGCGGTGGAGATGCACACCTGCAGCAAGAGCTTCAACATGGCCGGCGTGCGCATTGCGTTCGTGGCGGGCAAGCAGGAAGCCATCGCCCGTCTCGACGCCTACCGCTCCAACATCGGCTATGGCGTGTCCACGCTGTCGCAGTTGGCCGGTGCCACGGCGTTTACGCATGCGGCCGAGTTGGTACCGCCCATTGTGAACGAGTACCGCACGCGTCGTGATCGCCTGGTGAGCGCGATGCGCGAGGGCGGATGGAACGTGAGTTCACCGGCCGCCACGATGTACCTGTGGCTCGACGTACCGCAGGGCTTTGGCGACTGGGAGTGGGTGGACGCCCTGATGGCCGGCCCGGGTGTGGTGGTCACGCCCGGCATCGCCTTTGGTGACGCAGGGCGGGGCAAGTTCCGGGTATCGCTGGTGCAGAACGGCGATACGCTGGCGGCCGCGGCGGCTGGCATTACTTCCGTCAGGGCATGAGAAGGCCAGACGAACGACTTTGCCGCGGATTGCGCTGAAAAGCACGGAAACCACACGGATCAAACAATGAAGTTTTTTCCGCGTGGTTTCCGTGCTTTCCCGTGTCATCCGTGGGAACGCTGTTCCTTACTTGACCGGTTCCGGCTCCTTGAGCGCGATATCCCACTGCACCTGCACTTCGTTCTCGATGGGATTGACGGCGCTGTCGTACGTCACGCCGAAATCCTTGCGGAGCAACGTGAACTGACCGCGGAAGCGGCCCGCGCCCTTTTCGTAGAACACCACGGTCGCCGGCACGGTGATGCGCTTGGTCACGCCACGCACCGTGAGGTCACCCACGACGTTCACCTTGTTGGCGGCCGTGGACGTCACGCTCACCGACTTGAAGGTGATGGTGGGATACTTGGCCACATCGAAGAAGTCCGCGCTGCGCAGATGATTGTCGCGCATCTCCACGCGGGTGTTGATGCTGGCCGCGTCGATGGTGATGGCAACCGACGAGGCGCTGGCATTGGCTGCGTCGATCTTCACATCAGCGTCCCACTTGCCGAAGTAGCCGTGCGCGCTGAGCATGCGCGAGTCGGCCACGAAGTTGATTTCGCTATGGGCCTTGTCGATGACATGCGGCTTGGCCTCAGGCAGCGGGCGTGCGGCGGCAAGCATCGGGAGGGCCAGCACGGCGGCTGTGCGGAGCATGGAGGCAGAGAACATGGATTTCCTCGGAAGAACAGTGGAAGTCCAAACGGTAGTTGTTTGGGCAGTGATACAGCACTAAGGTAAATTAGTTGCTGGGAAATGCAAGTACCCGCTCGCGCCCCCAATCCGGAGGGGCGTGCTAGGGGCTACGGCGTCCTGCTATCTTCCCGAAGTCCTGCCGTGTCCGGTGCTGCCTCCAATGGCCATCGAACCGGCGATCGGGGCCATTCGCCCGATCCATTGCCCGATGAACGCTCCACCCGCATCCGTGTCCGAAGACGTCCTGCAGACCGATACCCAGCCCGTGGTGCCCAACCTCCCCGACCGCGCGGATGCGCCGGTTTCCGAGGTCACCGAGCGATTCCTGCGGGCTGTGATCGCGGAGATTCCGGTCGAGCGGATCGAGGAGCTGCATCTCTTCTCGCCGCTGCGTCAGGGCACGCTGGAGACCGGCATCGCCGTGATCGCGCTGCGTGCTGTAGCGCCGGTCGCTCAGGCCGACGGTGAACCCTCGGAGCTCGCGCCCGAATTGCCGTTTGCCGAGGCGCAGGCGGACGTTGACGTCATCGGAACAGACGATGCCATCGAGGTCGAGGCCATCGAAGTGGCGTCCACGGACGACGTGATCGACGAGGACGACATCGCCGAAGAGACGATCATCGAAGACGCCGTGATCGAAGATGCGGTCATCGACGAAGCGCCGATCGACGAATTGTCAGTCGAAGACGTGGTGATCGAAGATGTCGCAATCGACGACGCCATCGTCGAAGCGATCGACGTTGCCGACGCCGACGACGAAAGCCCGTATGCCGACGAGCCGTCCGTCATCGACGCAGAGGTGCTCGACGCCCCCGTCGTGGACGCACTCGAGATGGAAGATGTGCACATCCCCGACGCGACCGGCACGCCGGCAGAAGACCTGGAAGTCGCCGTCGTCGCAGCGCCCGCGCCGCGCCCGGAGCGCCACACCGTCTACACCGCCCGCTATCGCTACATCATTAAGGGCCCGGAACGCGGGAAGTGGGAGTCGAGCGTGAAGGCAGAAGCCGAAGCGCCGCTCATCACCGTGGAAACGGTCGTGCGTGGCGTGCAGCGGCGTGCGGGAGAAGAGTCGGAGATCGTGCGCTATTCCGGCGCGCAGATCGCGCGCGCCCTTCGCATTCCATTGGCCTGACGCTCATGGCTGGTCACGGAGACGCACACGCCAACACCGATGCGGCGGCCATCGCGGCCGACCGCAGTGCGTTCCGTGCGTTCCTGCGTGACCACAACCTGCCGGCCACATCGCAGCGCCTGGCCATTGCCGACGTCGTGCTCGGCACCGACCGCCATCTCTCGGCCGAGGAAATCGCGGCTGAGCTCAAGACCACCGGCGCGACGGCGGGCACCGCCACCGTGTATCGCACCCTCGAAGTGCTGGTGCGCAGTGGCCTCGTGGTGGAACGTGACTTCGGCGAAGGCTTCAAGCGCTACGAAGCCGCCCGCGGCGTGCCCAATCACGAGCATCTCATCTGCACCATGTGCGGCAAGGTCACCGAGTTCCGCGATGAGCGACTCGAGCGCATGACCACGCTGCTGGCAGAGACGCACGACTTCTCGCGTCAGCGCCATCGGTTGGTGATTTACGGGCTCTGTGGCAGCTGTCGACGGGGCAATAGCCGGTAACGGCTGCCCCTGTCTTCGCGCGTCCCCCACAGACCTCTTTTTCATTTCATCGATCACGACTCGTGGCTCCTGAATCACTGACCGTTCTCGTTGCTTTCACCGCAGGCCTCCTCAGTTTTCTAAGCCCCTGCGTGCTGCCGCTCGTGCCCAGCTACGTCACGTTCATCACGGGCATGGGACTCGACGACGTATCGCGCGCGCGCCGCACGGCGCTGGTGCATGCGATTCTGTTCGTCCTCGGCTTCTCGTTCATCTTCGTGGCGCTCGGTGCCGGCGCCAGCGTGTTTGGTCAGCTGCTGCGCGAATACCGCGTCTGGATTGCGCGCGTCGGTGGTGTGCTCATGGTGCTCATGGGCCTCTGGATGCTCGATGTGCTGCGCATCGGTGCGCTGCAGCAGGAACGCCGCTTCCATCTCAGCGACAAGCCGCTCGGCTACCTCGGCACCGTATTGGTGGGCATCGCATTCGGCGCTGGTTGGACGCCATGCCTCGGTCCCACGCTGGGCGCCATCCTGCTGCTCGCCGCCAATGAAAGTGAGCTGGGCAAGGGCATCACGCTGCTCTCGTTTTACTCGGCGGGACTGGCCGTGCCGTTCATCGTCAGCGCACTGGCCCTCGAGAAGTTCCTGACCTTCTTCAAGAACTTCCGCCACAACATCGGCAAGGTGAACCGCATTGCGGGCATCCTGCTGGTGATCGTGGGTGTGCTGATGTTCACCGGCTGGTTCGAACGTCTGGCAGCCTTCCTGCAGCCGCTGACGCCCGCGTTCCTCGTCGAGCGCCTGTAACCACGACTCGCGCGCTACGCCGCCTCGATGGCGTCCAGCAGTTGCTGGCGCTGCCAGAGGTCGGCGTAGCGACCGCCGAGTTCGAGCAGGACCTCGTGTGTGCCCTGTTCCACGATGGCACCCTCGTGCAACACCACGATATGATCGGCCTCGCGCACCGCACTCACGCGATGTGACGTGATGATGGCCGTGCGCCCGCGCAATGCGCCGCGCAATCCGTGCAGAATGGCGGCTTCGGTGTGCGTGTCCACCGCCGACAGGGCGTCATCGAGCAGCACGATGCCGGGCTGGCGCGCGAGCGCACGAGCCAGCGCGGTGCGCTGCTTCTGACCGCCGGAGAGGTTGATGCCCCGCTCACCAAGTCGGGTGTCGTAACCATCGGGCAGGTTGTCGATGGTCTCGCGCAGCTGGGCGATATCCGAGGCAGCGTCGAGACGCTCACGCGGTGCGCCGGGCGTGCCGTATGCGATGTTCTCGCCCACGGTTTCGCTGAACAGCAGTGCTTCCTGCGGCACGTAGCCAATGGCCGCCCGCAACGCGGCGAGCGGCAGGTCGCGCACATTCACGCCATCGATGAGTACCTCACCGCGCTGGGCGTCGAAGAGACGCGGCAGCAAGTCCATCAGCGCGCTCTTGCCCGACCCGGTTGCACCCACCACTGCCAACGTACCGCCGGCGGGGATGGCCACGTTGATATCGCGCAGTACCCATCGCGGTTCGGCGTCATGTCCTGCGGGCGCGGGATAGTGAAACCACACGCCGTGAAACGCGATGGCATGCCCCTTCGCGGGCGTCAGCGATGCCGTGCCCGACGTGCGCACCGACTCCGGCGTGGCGTCGAGCAGCTCCAGCACACGGCGCATCGACGCGGCGCCGCGCTGAAAGAGGTTCGTGGTCCAGCCCAGTGCGATGAGCGGCCACGTGAGCATGGCGAGATAGATGCCGAACGCCACGAAGCCACCCACGGTGATGGTGCCGTCGATCAGCAGCTGTCCACCCACACCGATGGTGACGGCACCGCCCAATCCGGCCAAAAGGCCAAAGCCCGGATTCATCAACCCATTGAGCCTGGCGAGTCGCACGTTGGCGGTGAGGTATTCATCGCCGAGCACACCGAAGCGGGCAATTTCGGAGGCTTCCTGTCGGTAGGCGCGCACGACGCGCACGCCGGACAGGTTTTCCTGCGCGCGCGTGCTCAGGTTGCTGAACTGCGACTGCACGGCTTCGAAGCGGTCGTGCACCCGCTTGCCGAGGCGCAGCATGAGCAGGGGCAGGCCCAGCATGGGTAGCAGCGCCGCGCCGGTGAGCAGGGGACTGATGCGCAGCATCATGACCAAGGCAAAGAGCCCGCCCGCCACGGTGTTGGCGAAGTACATGACGGCGGGACCGGCGGCCATACGCACGGCGCTCAGGTCGTTGGTGAGGCGTGCCATGAGGTCGCCGGTGCGCCAGCGGGCAAACCAGGCCGGATCGAGCGTGGTGAGGTGCGCGTAGATGTCGCGCCGGAGGTCGGTCTCGATGCGCCGGCTGAGTCCGTTGAGCAGCAGGCGCATGACGAAGCGCAGGGATCCACTGACCACGGCCGTGAGTAACATCACCAATCCGAGGGTGAACACCACACTTGTGTGATGTCCGTCACGGATGGCATCGATCCCACGCTGCAAGAATGACGGCACAAGCGTGGCGAGCGCGGCCGCAACCACGACCGCCCCCAACCCGACCGCAACCTGTAGACGATACGGGTGGTAATAGGGGAGGAGCCTCCACAGCGTGTTTCGCACCGAGGGACGCGCTGGCATCCTGACCGGAGTATCGTTATTTCCGGTCACCAAGTACGATCCTTTCCACTGGGAGTTCTCACCATGGGTGAATATACGCGTACCATCAGCCGCCGGTCTGCACCGGTGGCTCTCCTGTCGACCTTGGCGCTGGTGTCTCTGGCTGCCTGTGGCGGCGCCAAGGACGACACGGCGGCCCTGAGCAGCGACACGGCGCTGGGCCGCGATCTGGCCATGGCGCAGCGCGACAGCGTGCAGCCGCAGCTGCAGGACGTTCCGGCGCCTGTGCCGGCCGCTCCGGCACCGGTAGCCACCGCGCCGCGTCCGACCACGCCGCGGCCCACCACACCGCGCCCGACGCCAAGCCGTCCGACGACGACCACACCGGCTCCGACCAATCCGGCGCCAACCCCGGCTCCGGCCGCACCGGCTGAACCGGTGTCAGGCACGGTGGCCGCTGGTACGGCCCTGCGTTTTGCGGCCAACAACAAGGTGTGCAGCAACACCGTGGGTGTGGGCGACAAGTTCACGGCGGCCCTCACCGAATCGGTGCCGGCCTCGAACGGCGTGAGCATCCCCGAAGGCGCAACTGCGACGTTCGAAGTGACGGAAGCGAAGACGGCCAAGAACTCGAACGACCAGACCTATCTGCGCGTGCGTGTCGTGAGCGTGCAGTACGGTGGCCGCACGTATCCGGTCGAAGCCACGGTGCAGACGGCCACCACCGAGCGTGTGCGTAGCGCGACCAAGGGCACCGATGCCAAGAAGGTCGCCGGTGGTGCCATCCTTGGTGCCATTGCGGGCCAGGTGATCGGCAAGAACACCAAGGGTACGGTGATCGGCGCGGCCGCGGGTGCGGCGGCCGGTACGGCGGCAGCGGCCGCCACGGCGGACTTTGACACCTGCATCGGCAGCGGCGCGTCCATCAGCGCGACGCTCGACTCGCCGATCACGGTGCGTCCGGCTCCGGCGCCGTAACGCGCAGCACGCAACAACAAACGGGGCGCTCGTCGAATCTCGACGGGCGCCCCGTTTTGCATGCTGCATCTGCCAGATGCAGCCGGATGTAGCCAGCTGCAACCAGCTGCGATGCGCGATCAGTACCCTCGTGCACCACCCGTACGGCGCGGTTCCGGCATGCCTTCCCAACCGCCGTGCACGCGCATGATGGCGTTCACATTCACGAGGCTGCGAAGCTCACGCATGCCGTAGCCCATCGCACGCAGCGAATCGAGCACCTCGGGACGCACACCACCGGTTTCGAACGTGAGGGAATCGGGCAAGCCCTGGTGATGCACACGCGGCGCGCGCATGGCATCGGCCAGGTTCATCCGGTTGTCGATCACGTTGATGATCACCTGGCTCGTACCCGTGATGATTGTCGGGCCACCGGCGGCGCCGAGCACCAGCAGCACGCGCTTCGACGGGTCGAGCACGATGGTGGGTGACATCGCACTCAGCATGCGCTTGCCGGGCTGAATGGCGTTCTGCTCACCCTGCACAAGGCCGAACATGTTCGGCTTGCCGGGTTGCGCGGCAAAGTCGTCCATCTCGTCGTTCAGCATGAAGCCCGCACCGCGCACCCACACACCCGAGCCCCACGAGTTGTTGAGCGTCGTGGTGGTGGCCACTGCGTTGCCCGATGCATCCACCACCGAGTAGTGCGTGGTGTGCTCGGGTTCACGCGCTGGCTGCAACAGCTTGGGCTCGAGATCCTTCGTGCGCGCGGCCGTCGCCCCAATGGTTTCCTTCAACTTCTGCGCGTACGTCTTGCTCGTGAGCTCGGCGATGGGCACCTGCACGAACGCGGGATCACCCAGCTTGGCATTGCGATCGATGAACGCACGCTGGTAGGCACTGCCCAGCAGGTGGAAGTACTGCGTGCTGCCGTAGGGCGGCAGCGTGGGATACTGCTCCAGCACGTTCAGCGCTTCCGCCACCACGATGCCACCCGACGATGACGGCGGCATGCCGATCAGCGTGAAGTCGCGATACGTGGTGTTGAGCGGCTCGCGCCACGCGGATTCGTACTTCGCGAGATCTTCCTTGGTGATGATGCCGCCGTTGCGCTGCATTTCACCCACGAGCGAGTCGGCCACCCAGTTGCGATAGAATCCGGCAGCCCCTGAATCGGCGATCGCCTGCAGCGTGCGCGCGAGATCGGGCTGCACGAGACGCGCGCCAGCCACCAGCGCCTCACCACCCGGGAAGTACGGCGTCTCCTGCTTGGAGTACTTGGTGACCGACTCCTTCGCGCGGCCAATCGACACCGCCAACCCGGAATCCACCACGAAGCCATCACGCGCCAACCGAATGGCCGGCTCCATCACCTTGGCCAGCGGCATCGTGCCGTACTTGGCCAGCAGCGTGGTCAGTCCCGACACCGCACCGGGCACGCCCGACGCGAGATGGCCGTACACGCTCTTGTTGGTGAGGTTGCCCTTCTCATCGAGGTACATGTCGCGCGACGCGGCCAATGGCGCGATCTCCCGATAGTCGATGGCTGCCGTGCGTCCGTCCGCCATGTGAATGACGGTGTAGCCACCGCCGCCGATGTTGCCCGCCTCGGGCCACGTCACGGTGAGCGCAAAGCCCAGCGCCACCGCGGCGTCGACGGCATTGCCGCCGGCCTTGAGGATTTCCACCGCGGCGTCACTTGCCGCGGGGCTGTTGCTCACTGCCATCGCTTTGGGAGCTTTCTCCGCACTCGCGCCAGCCGGCAGTCGCCAGCCTTCGGGGAACGAACCGGTCTCGCGCTCGGGAATCGACGGGTCATCCGGCGAGTGCTCGGGGCTTGGCTCACAGGCACACAGCGCCAGAGCAAGGGCGGCCACGCCGGCCGATCGACGCGATAGCTCCGAAACGAAGGAAGCGATCATCGGGAAGGGAAGGAGGAAGGAAGGAGTACCACGAAGCCTACAGCGCGAAGCGCAGCGATGCGCGTGTGTTGCGCACCCGCCAGGTGCGGCCGG
>NZ_DASWXE010000099.1:0-17075 GCF_036405635.1 Gemmatimonas sp.
CGCGTCGACGCGATGTCGTCGGCGCCCGGTGTCCAGAGAGGCGAGGAGTCAGTCACACCACGAAAGGCAGGAGGACACGATCAGCGCACTTCATGCTGCGCCAGCGCGACCGCCCGGCATCCCGGACCATGCGCTTCGCAATACCAGCCGTGGCGATCGTGAAAGATCAGGTGGGGCGCGTCATTGGGGCGCAGCCGCACGCGCACGAGATGCTCGACCCCCGTGCGTGGCCCCACGACGGTCCGTGCATCGAGCACGTCCACCACGGGCGTCACCGGGAAGAGATCCAGTTGTGTGGGAGCCAGCACCTGGGCGTCGTCCTCCGCACGGCGGCTCGACGAACGACGGGATGGGCTCATCGGCGGACCTGACGAGACATGCCCCAATCCTCGCCACGGTGCGGGCATGGCGCCAGCGGGGGTCACGCCTTGGGGACGCGGTCGACCGCCCCTCAGGCCTCCATCACGGCGCGTACATCCGGTGCGAGCGTGAAGGCCGCACTGTGGCGGGTGATCCAGGATGCCGCAAAGAACACGAGCAGCGACGACACCAGCGCGATGGCCGTGGCCGTCACACCGGATGGGAAGGTGAACACCTTTGCATACGCCAGCGTCTCCAGTCCCAGGGTCACCAGCATACCCGTGGCGATCGAACACAGCGCGCCCGCGCGGGTGGCCCCTTTCCAGTTGAGACCAATGGCCAGCGCCGGCACGAGCGTGGACGCGAACAGTCCCCATCCGAAAATGCCCAGGAACGCAACGACCGCCCCCGACCACTGCGCCACTGCCGCCGAGACCACGGTGAGCACCACGGTCCATATTCGGCCCCAACGCAGCTCATCCCGAACCCGCCAACCCAAGGCGATCGGCAAGTCGTGCGTGAAGGCCGCGGCGCCAATGCTCATGAAGGAGTTCACCGTACTCATGATGGCGGCCGCGACGGCCGCGAACACCAGCGCGGCAAGCGGCACCGGCGTGAACTGCAGCAGAAACGCCGGCATCGCGTCATCCGGACGCACAAGCGGCGCCGCCTTTCCTTGCAGTACCAGCGCCTTCATCGCGAGCCCCACACCCACAAACAGCAGCAGTGTGAGCGTCAACGCGATCGTCATCATCACCGGATACCATTTGAGCTTCCGGGGATCGCGCAGCATGAAATACTTGTGCGCCACATGCGGCTGCCCAATTGCTCCCAATCCGAACACGAAAAAGAACGACAGCGCGGCCAGCGGCGACAACTTTCCCCATGGGACCAGCAACGCGGGATCGTGGGCCATCAGCGTGCGTGATATCGCCGACATGCCGCCCGCACTGTCGAGCGCCAGCCAGAAGACCAGCGTCGAGGCGCCCGCCATGAGAGCGCCTTGAAAGACATCGTTGTAGATGCCCGCGAGGATGCCCCCCGATACCGAGTACGCGAGTACCACCAGCGTGCCAAGCCAGATGGCGTTGCTCATGCCTACATGAAACGTGGCATCCACCACCAGCCCGAGCGCGAGGATGTTGGTGGCCATGTAGCTCACCACGGCCAGGATGATCGCCACCGCTGAGAGCCCCTGCGCCGCGGGAGACTGATAGCGCGCGCCAATCGCATCAGGGATGGTGATCATCTCCCGCACCTCGGCCAACAAGCGCAATCGTTTGGCCAGCACCCACGCACCCATCGTGTTCGTGAGTGACGCCGACAGGATGATGAACACCGCGCCAAGTCCCAGCGTGTACACCAGCCCCGGCCCGCCGATGAAGGCAAAGCCGGACAACGTGGCCGCCATGGCCGAGATGGCGAGCGTGATCATGCCGATGCCCTTGCCGGCCACGAAGAAGTCAGCGGCGGATTTCGTGCGTCGTGTGGCCCATACCCCGATGATCGCCACAATCACGAAGTAGGCCAGGCCTACGGCCGCGATGGTCGGACGCGCATCGGTGGGGATGTTGGCCGCCTGCTGCAACGCCAACACGGAGACGACGCGGCTCATTGTGTATCCGCCGGCCGCGCCGTCGGCGACAGACGGGCCGCGCGAACGCGCTCCACATCGGCGTCAGACAACGTGAAGGCATCGAACGTGAACGCATACGCCAGTGGCAGTACGAACAGCGGCAACAGTCCCACGCCATACACGATCACCGCCGCGCGTGGCGGAAGCCCAAGCCATAGCGCACCGTCAGCTACATCGGCGGGCATACCCAAAGCCAGCAGGAAAGCGCCCGCTACCAGCACGAACACCGCTCCCATTGGCCATTTCAGACGCCCCAGTGATCGCCCTGCACGAGCGGCGCCGAGCACCATCGTGGCGATCATGTTGAGCGGCATGGCGACGGCCATGACGTACGGCCCCCAGCGGGCCATCGGCGGCGGCAGGAAGGCCGACGCATAGGCGAGCGCGATGCCCACCGTGCCAAGCACAATGGCCTGCAGCGCGCGCCGGTGGACGGACGTGTCGGTTGTCCGGGGGTGTTCGGTGACGGTCATGACCATGATCAATATCACGTCGCGCCGGCGGGGTGCAGCTATCTTTCACAGACGATGAACGCGCAGCCCCCTCTCTCGTCCCCGTCGCGCGGCTGGTTGCGCGCAGGCGCCTCCGCACCGGCCCCACGCCGGCAGCGCAGCGTCTGGGTGCGAGTCCTGCTGGCCCTGACCAGCACCACGGCGGTGTTCGCGACGGCGGGTGTGGTGGCCGCTGCCGCCGTGATCCCTCCGGTGGGCGCCCGCCGGACAGCGCGAGACGCGGCGTTGCGTGAGATCGGGGCTCAGGTGGCGCCGGGTGAGCAGATCGTTGCCCAAACGTTTGCCTCGCAGCGCCGCTGGACCGACATGTGGCGCGAATCTTTTGGTGTGGTGGTGGCCACCGATCGCCGGCTGCTGTACGTGGGCGCCCCTCCCACGCCGTTGCTCCGCCCACGCGATGACGGGCCGCTCGAGCTGCTGGTGGAGAGCTATCCGTACGACGCCGCGTTCACACTCGATCCACGCACCATCTGGCGTGGCCGGGGACGTGGCCTGGTGCTGCGTACCCCTGCGGTGCAGGTGGATTTCATCGTGGACGACCGCAACTGGACCGATGCTCAGCGCGTGGCCGTGGCCAGCGCCAAGGCTCGCGGCGTGGTCTCCCGCGAGATCGAGCAGCTCGACGCGACCTTACGTGCGCCAGCGCCCGTTGCGGCGCAATACGTCTTTCACATTGTGCGGCGCGGCGAAACCCTTACCGGTCTCGCACGGCGCTACCGCACATCGCCGGACGTGCTGCGGCAGCTCAATCAGCTTTCGCAGGACGGCATTCGTGTGGGCCAGCGACTGCGAGTGCCGAAGGTCGAAGTTGAAGACTCAACGGCACTGCAGTAGCCGATCTGCACGTTACCAGCCGAGCACCATCGCAAACACCAGCGGTGCCACGATGCTCGCGTCGCTCTCGATGATGAACTTCGGCGTGTCGATGCCCAGCTTGCCCCACGTGATCTTCTCGTTCGGCACGGCACCAGAGTACGAGCCGTACGACGTGGTCGAATCGCTGATCTGGCAGAAGTAGCCCCACAGTGGCACTTCCGTGCGCTGCAGATCCTGATGCAGCATCGGCACCACGCAGATCGGGAAGTCACCGGCAATACCACCGCCGATCTGGAAGAAGCCCAGCGACGACGTCCTGGTGACTTCGGTGTAGTGCTCGGCGAGGTACATCATGTACTCGATGCCGCTGCGCACCGTGTGCACGTTCTTGATGTTGCCGTCGATCACATGCGACGCGAAGATGTTGCCGGTCGTCGAGTCTTCCCAGCCCGGCACGATGATGGGCAGGTTCTTCTGCGCTGCGGCGAGCATCCACGAGTTCTTCGGATCGATCTGGTAGTACTGCTCGAGCTTCCCGCTCAGCAGGATGCGATACATGAACTCGTGCGGGAAATACCGTTCGCCCTTCTGGTCGGCAGCCGTCCACTCGTCGAGAATAGCCTTCTCGATGCGGCGGATGGCTTCCGCTTCCGGGATGCAGGTGTCCGTCACGCGATTGAAGTGACGCTCGAGCAGCTCCTGCTCCTGCTGCGGCGTCAGGTCGCGGTAATTGGGCACGCGCTCGTAGTGATCGTGCGCCACGAGGTTGTAGATGTCTTCCTCGAGATTCGCACCCGTGCAGGTGATGGCGTGCACCTTGTCCTGACGGATCATTTCCGCGAGGGACAGGCCAAGCTCCGCGGTGCTCATCGCACCGGCAAGTGTCACCATCATCTTGCCACCCTGGTCGAGGTGGCGGACATATGCATCACTCGCATCGATCAATGCCGCAGCATTGAAGTGGCGGTAGTGATGACGAAGAAACGCCGAGACCGGCGCGGCAGAAGACTGGGTCATGATGGGATTCGGTATCAGGATCGGGCGTCTGTGCTCCCAATCTAATCGCGAATGCCCTGCCCGGGCCGCGTGTTACAGGCGGTTACGTCCGGTCGTTCGCGGGAAAACGGCTCCCGGGGCTACGCCGAACGCCCAGCCAGACGGCACCCACCGCCAGCGCGATGGCGACCGCGTTGAAGCCGAGGACGCTGGCCCCCACTGCCAGCGCGACACACAGCACCGCGACGATGCGGGCACCCGCGCCTTCTGCATCGCGACGGTGCTGGGCATGCACCAGATCCGCTGCGCGTGCGCCGCCCCAGCCAATTCCTGTCGCTTCGCCCTGCACCTCGCCAATGCCCGCCGCTCCCGAACCAGGCGTGGCACTGCGCCCATCACGAATGCCCTCGAGACCCGCACCCGGCGTGCGCGCCACGCTCATCGCAGCGGCATTGAGCATGCCGGGCAGTTCGGTCTGCTCGAGGCGCAGCTGTTCCGGCACATCGGTCAGCAGCGACAGCCCAAAGCGGACAGGTAGCAACGCACTACCATCCCGCTCTCCGCGCACGATGGCGGATGACGACACGGTCCAGTCAATGCCGGCATCGGTACGACCACTGCGCGGTGTGGAAGCCTCATTCGATTCGGGACCGCCTCGTGCGCCATCGAGCAGTGCCTGCATGAGCCGGCGCGCGCCCGGTGGCACCACGATGCTCGATCGCTGCCACAGCCGCAGTGCCTCGGCCGGATCGTTGCGCCGGAGCGCACCGAGTAGCGCCGCCAGCCCGACGGACGGCGTTGGGCGCACCACCGTACTGGCTTCGAGTTGCCGCGTGGCGTCGAGCAATTGCCCGATGAGTGTGCGCGCCGCATGGGCCTGCTCCGGTGTGCAACTGCCCATCAGCGTGCCGCCGGCGGACAGCGCGCGCATCAACACACGCATGTCCGCCGTGGGCATACCATCGGCACGACGCATCATGCGCGCGCCGAGTGACGCGAACGCATGTTCCACGAGATCACCGCCGTCGGTGGGAGACCACCGCAGGGTATCGTCGAGCGGAAGCGCTTCGCCGGCCGGTTCGGTATCGGGCTGCGACGGCTCATCGGGCAGGTCGATGAAATGCACGACCGGCGCAAATTCATCGTCGGTGCCCATGGCCTCCCGCGATTCGCTGCGTGCGCGATCGGCCGACAGCGAGCGCAGGATCGCCCGTGCCCAGCCCACGGCGGGATGATCGGCAAACTGCTGCTGCACAGCAGCGATCAGTTCACTGGCATCGTTGAGGTGCCCCTGACGGGCCAACACCACCGCCAGCTGCAACCGAAGTACCGGATCGTGTGGTGACGCGTCGAGCGCACCCGCCAAGGCCACGCGGGCCCCTGACCAGTCGCCTGACATGGAGCGGGCCACCGATTGCAGGTAGCGCAGGGCGACCGATGTGGGGCGCAGATCGAGTCCCTCCCCGGCCACACGCTCGCCCTCGCCAGGCAATCCCAGAACCGTGAGGGCACCACCGCGCAGGTACCAGCCCTCTTCACTACGCTGGGCGCCGGTCCAGACATCATCGAGCGCGGCGAGGGCGTCGCCGGGCAACTGCCGCAACAGGGCGGTACGGGCCTGAGCCAGGCCCATTGCCGTCGCTCCCCGGGGGACTGCCTCGCGCGTCTCGAGCAGATCCTCAGTGCCAAACAGGGCTTCGAGCGGCAGACCGCTTCGCGAAAGCGGTCCCTCATTGGCAATGCCCTCGGCCGGAGCGGTCGGCGTGACCCGCACCACCGCGCGCGCTCCACCTACCGGCCGCGAAGACGTGGCCGGTGTAATGGGGGTACCCCGAAGGCCGTTGATGCCGTTCAGGTTGGAGGACATGCTCAACAGTATCGGCGGGTGCGGGCCGGCCCTGCACCCCCCAGGTGATCCCTCAGAGCAGCGCTTCGATCAGTGCCGACTCTTCGTCCACCCGCACATAGCCCCCGACCTCGTTGAGCCAGCGATAGGCGCTGCCATCGCGGTCGAGCGCCAACTGCCGGCGCGTGGTGCTGTGTTCGTAGACACGCAACTCGCCAACATCCACGGGTCCTTCCACGAATCCGACAAACCAGAAGGCCGCGGCGGCTTCGGATGCGGCGGTGCCGAACACTGCGGCGAGCGCACGCTGCAGTGGGGTCCAGTCGGGTGGCTGGTAGGCGGGGAAAATGTCGGAGTCGCTCATGATTCTGCCGGCAAGACGCGCCGAGAAAACGAGCGTCACGGATCGTCACAGGCCGGGCCGCCCACGTTCAGTTGTGGCAGTGACGCGCATCGCAAATCCCCTGCCGTGCATCACTTATCGCGGTCGTGGCGTGCTGGGCACGTCGACTCGCGCGCTGCGTGCGGCCAGGTGATCGAGCACAAACCGCTGCGTATCCGCGAGCGATTCCCGGGCTTCGGGCAACACCGCCGAAAAGAACTGCCAGACGTGCGGCACACGCGGCCACATTCGCAGCTCCACTGGCACACCAGCGGCCCTCGCCCGCTCCACCAGACGCACCGAATCGTCGCGCAGGACTTCGTCGGTACTGGCGTGCACCAGCATGGGAGGGAAGCCCCGAAAGTCGCCGTATAGCGGGGACACGTAGGGGGAACGCGGGTCCGCGTCTCCCACGTAGAACGCCGCCGCCCGGCGGATCGTGATGGCCGCGAACATCGCGCAGCGATCACTGTTCTCCTCGAGCGAAGCCCCCGTGGCGGCGAGGTCGGTCCAAGGAGAGTAGGTCACGACCGCGGCAGGCAGCGGCCAGCCGCGATCCCGCGCCGCCAGCAACATCGAGAGTGCCAGCCCGCCTCCCGCCGAATCGCCAGCCACCACCATTTGATCGGGAGCCACACCGAGATCGAGAACATGACGATAAGCGCCAAGCGCATCGTCGAGGGCGTCGGGGAAGCGGTGCTCCGGGGCCAACCGATAGGCGGGCACATACACCTCGCCGCCGATCCGCTGCGCCAGAGCGCCGGCCAGCGACCGATGAGTCTCGGGCGAGCAACCGATGTACCCGCCGCCGTGCAAGTACAGCACGGTCGGACTCACCGCGGCAGAGAACATCGTGCTCTGGAGGCGTTCCCCGCCCACCCAGCTGCCCTGCGGAGGCAGCAGCGCGAAACGCGCGCCGGTGGCCCGTGCCATGAGACGCCGGGCCACACGTGGGCGGCCCATGTTGGTGCGCACCCACTGCGGATCGATCGGACGCAGAGCGTGCGGACGCATGCGCGCCCGCACGAGACGTTCAATCCAGAAGGACTGCCAGCTTGCCGCCATGAGCAATCATACCCTCATGGCGACAGAGGTTCATTGGCGGCGCAAACTCAGACGCCGACCTGCTTCTCCACGCGATCGCGGTAGTGACGGCTGAGGCGCAGGCGCGTGCCGTCTTCGAGGATGACCACGTAGTCGCCCGAGAACCACTGTTGCATCTCGCGCACGCGATTCAGGTTCACGATCGTCGAGCGATGAATGCGGGCGAACAGACGCGGGTCGAGCGTTTCCTCGAGATGACTGATGCGCTCGCGGATGGTGTGCGCCTGCTTACCCACGTGCAATCGCACGTAGTTGCGGTCGGCCTCGATCCAGTCGATTTCGGTGGTCTTCACGAAGAACATGCGACCGTCCTGCTTCACCAGAATGCGGCTGGCGTAACGCCCCGCCCCGCCCGAGGAAGCACCTGTGACCCCGGCCGTCGGGGCCGGCGCCAGTGCCGTGCCGCCATTGCCCGAACCGCCGAGCCCCAGTGCACCGCCGAGCGAACTCCCAAGCAGGGATGCCTGGTTGTCGCCGTTACCGTCGGCGAGGCGCCGCACCGTTTCGAGTAGCTCGCCCAACCGCTCGGCCGCCACGGCATGCGCGCGCTGACGGCGCGCCTTGTCGAAAGCCGACCGGAAACGATCCGCGTCCACCGGCTTGAGGACGTAGTCCACAGCGTGCACATCGAAGGCACGCTGGGCGTGTTCGTCGTAGGCCGTGATGAACAGAACCATCGGTACGTGGCCGCCTTCCAGTTCGCGCAGCACGCCGAAACCATCGAGGCCCGGCATCTGTACGTCGAGGCACACCAGGTCGGGCTGCAGCTCGCGAATCAGCCCCACGGCCTCGTGACCACTCTCGGCCTCGCCCACGATCTCCACATCCGCTTCGTTCTGCAGCAGGCGCCGCACACGTTGACGGGCCAACGCCTCGTCATCGACGATCAGGACTCGAACGCTCACCTTCTCCCCTCCGGTAGACTGGTCGGCATCATCACGGAAATGCGCTGGGAGGTCCGATGCGCCGGTGATGCCTGACCGGGCCGCCGCGCCGAAATGCTCATGGTTTCAGGGAGAGGTCCAGTCGTCCGGGCCGGCGCCGAATGCGCTCGCCAGAGACCTCCCCGTCTCGTACTACGTTGCCCCATCGGTGCGGGTTCCAGTGCCGGGAGCGTCCTCGCCTGCCGCTCCCCCTCGTCCCCACCCCGCTTGCCAGACAGCACTCGACCTCGCTGCTTCCCTATATGGCTTCTCCGACTCAGCCGTTGACGATTGCCGACGAAGGCCTGCGCCTTCGTCAGGTGACGCGCATCCTCTTTGCCGTGGTGTGGATCGTGCCGGCCGTGCTGGCCTCGCTCCAGATGACACTGGTTGGCGATGCCTCCGGCGCCCAGTACAGCATTGGCACGGCCCTCGTCTGGCAGGGATCCACCTGGCTGCTCTGGAGCCTGTGGTCGCAACTGATCCTGACGCTGGTCGACCGGGTGAAACTCGACACGGCCCGCCTGCTGCCCTGGCTCACGGTGCACATCGGGGCCAGTGCCCTCGTGTGCATCATCGATGTGTTCGTGATCGCGTGGCTCGATCACATCTTCGGCGCCGTCGGTCAGGTCACGAGCTACGCGTTCACCTTGCGCGTGGTGCTCGTCAACCATCTCGACTTCCAGGTGGTGCTCTACTGGGCCGTGCTCGGCGCCGCCTACATGGTGGAATTCGTGCGACGCTATCGGGAGCGCGATCGGGCCGCCACCGAGCTCGAACAGAAGCTGGCCCGCACGCAGCTCGAAGCCCTGCGTATGCAGCTCAATCCGCACTTCCTGTTCAACGCCCTCAACTCGGTCGCCGAGCTGATGGAAATGGACGTGCGGGAGGCACAACGCACGCTGACGCGCGTCAGCGACCTGCTGCGGCTGTCGCTGCGCTCCGCCGGCCAGCCGATGATTCCCGTCTGGCAGGAAATCGAGCTCGTGGAGCTCTACCTGCAGATTGCCCGCGTGCGCTACGGCGCCGGCCTGGAAGCAGACATCACCGTCGACCCGTCCATTGTCGACGACATGGTGCCCAGCTTCCTCATGCAGCCGCTGGTGGAGAACGCCCTCAAGCACGGATTGGCACCGGGTCATCGGGATCAGTGCATCGAGGTGAAGGTGGGACGACAGGGCAACACGATCGAGATCGTAGTGCAAGACAACGGCAAGGGTCTGGATGGTTTACTGACCACCAGCGGCAGATTTCTGGCCGCCGTCCCGTCGGTGGACGGTCTGGGCATCGGTCTCACCAATACCCGTTCCCGCCTCACCATGCTGTACGGCGACCGGTACGCGTTTCGTATGAGCAACCTCCCCACCGGTGGCTGTCGCGTGGAAATCCGACTGCCGATGGAGTCGCGCTAGTCAGCGCAATTCGAGGCTGCGCAGCAACGAGGTGAGTCCGGCCTGCCACACCAGTGGCTGCCCCGGCAAGTCGTTGCGTGGCGTGCGAAGCAACGTGCGTACATCGTCGTCCCGCAGCAGCGACTGTGCGTCGATCGCGCTGAGCACCAACGGCGTCCGCTTCACCCACAAGCCCTCGGCAGCAATGCGCACCGCCTTGCCGTCAGCGTCCAGCACGGCCCCGGTCAACTGAATCACGCTCACCGGCGTCTCGAGGGATGTGAGCCAGGGCAGCGAAGCCTCGTGCGATGCGCCCAGCGTGACATACTTGCTGCCCGTGATACCCCGCTGCCGCGGCAGGTACTGACCAATCTCGAGGGTGATCACCACTGCGTGCGTCGCCTGCAGGCTGTCCAGTCGCTGCCGGAGTGCCGCGCGCCATGCCGGTGAAGGGTTCGCGACCGCGAGGCGATGGAAGGTGCCCTGCCGCCCAATGGCCTGACTCGGGTCCGCTGCATCGCAATCCTGCAGGTTCATGGCGGGGCAGCCAAACTGCACATCGGGCGGAGTCAGTCGCTCGCCAACCAGTGGAGTGGTGACCGAACCGGCCGCCAGCGAATCGAGTTGCTGCTGCAAGGCCGCCACGAGTTGCTGCAGCGGCTCACCCGACCCAGCACCAGGTTCGAACATCTGCGGTTGGGTCGCACCGGCTTGCCAGGCGATCGGAAAAACGGCCGTCGGCCCACGCAACGCCGGAAGTGCCTTGCCCGCCACCCATGGGGCGTTCCGCAACATGCGATCACCCACGCCGCTACCCAGCGTAGCACCCGTGGACGCTCCACTACTCGCACAGGCGCTCACTGCCAAGGGAGCCGCCGCCAGCAACAATGTCTTCAAGGGACGTGACAACATGGGAACCTCGGGGTAATTCGTAGTACTTCGTATCGATCATCGCGCCATTCCCGGTCCAATCGACGGGGACGTCAGCGATCAGGTGCCGAGCCATACCCGACCATGCGCGCCGTGGTCACGCACGATGCAAATCCCGTTGTCCATTCACTCTCTGCCACCGTCTCCATGACATCCGACGCCTCCTCCCGCGGTGGGAGCCCCATCGCCGCGGCCATTCTCGCCCTGGGCGTGCTCGCTGGTGGTTTTCTGGTCGGCAACGGATTTGCGCGCATGCGCACGGCCGACCGCACCGTATCGGTGAAAGGGGTGTCGGAACGTGAAGCGCAGGCGGATCTCGCGATCTGGCCGCTGCGCCTCGTGGCCACCGACGACGACCTGGCGCGCGCCAACACGACGCTCGAACGCAACGTGGAACAGGTCCGCGCGTTCCTGAAGCAGAACGGTCTCGATTCCGCCGGCACCGAGATCAGCATGCAGGAGTTTTCGGTGCAGGACGGGCGCACCATGGGCGGATACGGCAACAGTGCGCGCTACGTCATCCGTCAGACGCTGGTCGTGCGGTCCACACATGTGGACGTCGTGCAGGCGGCCAGCCAGCGGGTGCCGGAGCTGGTGCGCAATGGCGTGGTGCTGTCATCCGGCCAGGAATACGGCGGTGGCGGCCCGACGTTCGTCTTCACCAAGCTGAATGACCTCAAGCCGGCCATGATTGCCGAAGCGACCGCCCGGGCCCGTGAGGGCGCCGAGCAGTTTGCGAAGGACTCCAAGAGCTCACTGAGCGGCATCCGCACAGCAAGCCAGGGTGTCTTCGAGATTCTTCCCCGCGACCAGGCCATGGGCATCAGCGAGGAAAGCCAGGTCGTGAAGCGCGTACGTGTCGTTACGACGGTAGTGTACGGCCTCGATCGCTGAGTGCCCGGCGCACGGCTTCGCGCAGAGTGCTCGCATTGAACGGCTTGTTGATGAGGGCCGTGCCACGCTGCACTTCGTTCTGCACGGCCTGCACGTCGCCGTAGCCTGACATGAGGACGACCGGTACACCGGGGGCGCGTCGGCGGAGCGCCCCTGCGAGCTCCACGCCGCTGGTGCGTGGCATGACCACATCGCTGAGCACCAGGTCGATCGCCCCGAGGTGCGCCTCGAACATTTCCAGCGCCTCGCCGCCATCACGCGCCACCAGCAGTTCGTAGCCGTCGCTTGCGAGCACGCGTTCCACCACCGACCGCACGGACTGTTCGTCGTCCACCACCAGCAGCCGCTCGGCCACCCGTGGCGCCGGCACCGCCGGCGCCGACGGCTCGGCGACCAACGCAGTGGCTGCAACGGATGCCGTAGTGGCAACGGCCGACACAATCGCCGGCGCCGCAACGGCTTCAGAGGCCGCCGCCTGCAGGTAGATGCGGAACTCCGTGCCCTTGCCCTCCTGCGATTCCACCACAATGCGGCCATGCGCCGCCTGTACGATACCGAAGATCGACGACAGGCCGAGGCCCGTGCCCTTCCCGAGCGGCTTCGTGGTGAAGAAGGGTTCGAAGATCCGGGGCAGTATCTCCGCCGGAATACCCGTTCCCTCGTCACAAACCGACAGCACCACCCAACGTCCGGGCGCAATCTCCACGCCCTGATCGCGTAGCACCGACGCCAGATTCACGAAGCTCGTGCGCACCCTCACCTTGCCGCCATTGGGCATCGCATCGCGCGCATTGGTCGCCAGGTTGAGCATCACCTGCTCGAGCTGTCCCGGATCGATCACGATGGGCGGCACGTGGGGCAGGCTGGTCACCATCTCGACATTGGCCGGCATCAAGCGTCCGATCATTGGCGCCATGGCCGCGATCTGCACACCCGGTTCAACCACGCGGGGTTGAATAACCTGCTTGCGGCCAAAGGCCAGCAACTGCGCCGTGAGCTTCGCAGCACGGGTCGTGGCCACGTGCATCTCCGCCAACAGCGGCTCCGACGGACCATCCGAAGACGCGCGTTGCATCAACATCTCGCAGTTCGCGCGGATCACCGTGAGCAGGTTGTTGAAGTCATGCGCAATGCCGCCGGCGAGCACGCCCACCGCCTCCATCTTCTGTGCCTGGTGCAGCTGGGATTCCCGTACGGCCAGCGCCTCGAGCGCGCGCCGCCGCTCGGTGATGTCCGCGAAATACACCGCCAGTCCATGCCGGGCGGGCACCACGCGCATCATGAACCATCGCTGCGCTTCCGGCACCATGGCTTCCATTTCGAGCGACTGGTGCGTCAACGCCGCCTGACGCAGCGTCGCCTCGAACGGTGAGTTCACCATGCGCGGCAACACCGCCCACAGGTCCTGACCGATGGCGGTATCCCGATCGATCGCCAGAGCCAACGCACCGGCTTCATTCATGAAGCTCACTCTCCATTCACGATCGATAGCCGCGGCACCTTCGAGCATATGATCGAGAATGTCTGCTGATCGTTCCGGCAACCCCTCCACCGCGTGCCCACCCACTTGCCGTTCGGCGTTTCGTTCGCGATGCGCCAGCTCGGCTCGCAACTCGATCTCGCACACCACCACGCGGGCCAGGTCGTCGAGGATGGCTTCCTCGAAGGGCGTCCACTCCCGCGGCGTGTGCGTGATGGCGCACAACGCCCCCAGCGTGTGTCCATCGGATGTCGTGAGCGGGATACCGAGGTAGCCCACCACACCGAACTCGTCGATCGAGGGATTGGTGCACACCAGCGGGTGCACACGGGCATCTGGAATGCGCAGCACGGTGCGCGAGTCCACGACATGCTTGCAGAACGAGTGCGACAGCGGGGTCGTGACGCACATGGCGAGCTCGCCCATGGTGCCCTGCACACCGCGCGCATACTGGCCGCCTTCGCTGACCAGCGACACGAGGACCATCGGCACGTCGATGGCACGGGCGGCCGCGCGCGTGAGATGCTCGTACGGCTCGGCGGGATAGGCGCGAGGGGTCACCGCATCCTGCATGATTTGCAGACGCGCGCGATTCTTCAGTGCAGCAGAAAGACCGGAGTCCATGGTGATGCGGGCAAGGACATCGTGCCTTCCAATCCTGCATCGGCGGCGCGTCACGACGTCATGTGCAAGACGACACGCGCACGGAAAGGTTGCACACGATAGCTTTGCGTCATGGTGCTCTCCCGCTATCTCGCGCGACTGGGCTACGGCTCTCGCAAAGAGGTGGAACTCCTCATACGGCAGCGTCGCGTCACATCACGCGATGGTGTCGTTCTTCGTGATGGCGATTGCCCACCGCATGACGATATTCTGGTGGATGGCGCACCTCTCGACCCACCGGAGGGCTCGGTGGTGGTGTTGCACAAGCCACTGGGTTTTGTGTGCTCCACCAATGATCGGCCACCCATCGTGTACGAACTGCTGCCGCCGCGCTTTCTCGCGCGCACGCCGGTGATGGCCACGGTGGGGCGTCTCGATGCCGACACCACCGGTCTGTTGTTGCTGACAGACGACGGCGCACTCAATCACCGCATCACGTCACCGCGTACACACCTCAGCAAAACCTATCGCGCCACGCTCGCCGAGCCGCTGCGCGGTGATGAGGCGGCGCAGTTTGCCAGCGGGACGATGATGCTGAAAGGCGAGGACACACCACTGCTGCCCGCCGTGCTGCACCAGCACGCAGGACTCATGGTCGACCTGACCATCACGGAAGGACGCTACCACCAGGTGCGGCGCATGTTCGCGGCCACGGGCAACCATGTCGTGAGCCTGCAGCGCATCGCCTTGGGCCCACTGAACCTCGATGGGTTGCTGGAGGGAGCGTGGCGGCTGCTCAGTGCGACGGAAGTGGCGTCACTGCGCGCGGCAGCGAGTCGGTCGTCCCGTGTCGTGGCTCCGCCAGCAAGCGACGCAGCGCCGGACGCAACGTGATCGGCCCCACGGGCCCCATCACCGCATGGCGCACCACACCGTCGCGATCAAGCACCAGGCTGGTGGGATAGCCGCGTACTCCGCCAAACGCGCGCACTACGTCATCCGAGACGATGGCCACAGGATACGTGATGCCGCGATCGGCGAGGAAGGCATCGACATCGCGTGACGGTCCCCGGTCCACCGACAGCCCCAGTACGATCACGCTGTCTGCCGCGTAGGCGTCAGCGAGTTGTTGCAGCAAGGGCATTTCCGCGCGGCACGGAGCACACCAGGTGGCCCAGATGTTCACCAGCACCACCCGGCCACGCAGGCTGTCCGCCGACAATACCCGACCAGTACGTGTCGTGACGGTGAAGGACGGTTGCCGATGCTCGCGGGCCTTGGCTCCGGCGAGGGCCTCCACGTGCGGCCAGCATCGCGGCGCGGCCCATACCATCACGGCCGCGAATACGAGGTTGGACCACGACGCCCACCGCGGCCACCGCCGCCGCAGCTCCGCCAATGGAGGCCCGTCGGTCATGAGCGTACGGCGCCCAGTACCTTGAATCGCCGACCGTCGTGCGCCACGCGCACTTCCCCGAAGCGCGCGTGAATGAGGCGTTCATACGGCAGGGTGCGATTGGCCACGAGATACAGACGCCCACCGGGGGCCAGCACCTCCCACGCATCGTCGATGAAAGCCTGCGGCACCGTGAGATCCGTTGCCTTGCCCACATGAAAGGGCGGATTGGTGACCACCACGTCGAACGATTGTCCCTTCACGGCCGATCCGACGTCGCTGGCGAGTACCTGCACGCCGGACAATCCCGCACCCTCGACGGTGCGTTGCGCGCCGCGTACCGCATCCGCATCGGCGTCCACGAGAACAGCGGGCACCCCCGAGCGTACGGTGGCCACGACGCCGAGTGCGCCCGCACCGCAGCCAAGATCGAGCACCCGGTCACCAGGCCGGATGTTCATGATGTCCGCCAGCAGTGAAGTGGCCTCGTCGAGATGCTCCCAGGAAAAGACACCAGGGCGCGTGAACTGCGAGAATTCGAGGACGGTGTCATCGGCGCCGGCAAAGGCCACCGGCACCGCATGGAAATGCGACAAGTCGAGCCACGGCAGCGAGAAGATCGCCTCGTCGCCCGGCGTCGCGGAGACCTTTGCGGCGCGTACCATGCGGTGGCCGCTGTGCTGTGCTTCGACCGACGCGTTCCCGAATACCGCCTGCAGCAGCTTCGCAGCGGGCTTGGCTCCCTCATCGTTGCCGCCAGCCAGCAGGCATACGCCGCCCCCGCGGAGCATGCGAAACGCTTCGGCCACCGCGAGCTGTATGCCCAGGCGGTCGGTGGGGATTCGGATGGTCACCAGCGCAGCCTCGCCATCGGCGACGTGTTTGCCTGGGATGCCGACGTGCTGTACAGCCTCCGCGGCATCGCCGAGAGGTTGCTGTCCCGACGACAGAGCCAGCGTACGGGCTGCAGCGGCCGCATTGGGGGCCGAACGATCGCAGGCCATGGCCAGGTAACCCTGGGCGCCTGCAACGGCTGCCACGAGGCCATTGCCGGCCTGCAGATGCACGGAGCGCGGCCGGTCACCGTCAGTGGCGATCGCCTGCGGCCCTGCCGCGGCGATCCACTGCGCGAGCATATCGGCCGCCGGATCGTGCGCTCCGTGGGCAAAGACCCCCGGCTTGGTCGCCACGGTGACCACCACCTCTTCCAACCGGACCGGTGCCGTCAGCCAATGATGGTACGGATGCATGCGGCGCTCCTGTTCGAGCCGGCGACGAAACGGAAAGTTCTGACCAGAAACGCGAAACGGCACCACCGAAGTGATGCCGTCGCAAACCTGCAACCAACCGTGGAACCCAATGTCGTACCACAGTGGGCCTGAGAGGAGTTGAACCTCTGACCTCACGCTTATCAGGCAGAGACTTCAACAACTCCCACGCTCATAACACTCACGGCTCTATAGATGTGTCAGCAACGCAGTGCGCGCAAGCGGCTGCGTCTGGTCCCCGGTTGCGTCGCGAAATCACGACCAATCCGGAACATGCGCTCGCGCCTTACTGGCTCGTGCTCACCTTCGCCGGCGCCTGCCTCGGCCGGCTGCGGGGGTGGGAATGAGCGGCCGCGGATGGGCGATCACGCCCAAGAACGATTACGCGCCGGATTGGAAGGCGACCGCCACGGCCGTGAAGGACGAGGCCGGATGGTGCTGCGTGCGGTGCGGGCATTCCCACAGCCGTGAAGGCTGGCGGATCCTGACCGTCCACCACCTCGACGGCGACAAGGCGAACAATGCGTGGTGGAACCTG
>NZ_DASWXE010000100.1:0-8326 GCF_036405635.1 Gemmatimonas sp.
GGTGCATAACCGCAGCCCGCCACGCGGGCGCCACCCAAGGTGCCCACACGGGCGCGGTACGTGAGCCTCGTGTCGATGCCAAGCCGGTTGTCGGTGCCGCGGAGAACCAGCGAGTCGCGGCGGTACACGTACTGGTGGCACACCAGCCCCGCGGCATTGGCGCAGCGCGCCTCGGAGAGCGAGTCCCGTACGGGAAACAAAGAATCCAGCGCCGGCCGCAGAGCCGAGAGCACGTAGGTGACGCGTACGGGAATAACGGCGAGTGCACCGGACATGGCGGTGCGTGACGGCCCAGGGGCTGGCGAGGCGGTCGCGGGAAGCGGTGTCGTCGAGCCGGGCGGCGTGCTAGTCTGCGGGGGTGCCTCTGGCGTGGGGAGCACGTCCGGTGACGGGTTTCCTGAACAGCCAGCGGCCAGCACGAACGCCGCCGTGCACACAGCGACGGCCAGCCTCACGAAACGCCTCGATTCAACGACTCTCCCATGTCTGCTCTCGGTTCACGCACCCGCGCTCTGCTGTTGGTACCCGCGACCCTGATCATGGTCCTCGCCACTCCTACGCTGGTGCACGCCCAGATGGGTGGCATGGGCGGTGGAGGCATGGGAGGCGGTATGGGTGGACGCGGTGGCATGGGCGGAGGTCGCGGTCCCGGTGGCCCTGGCGGTGGCATGCGGCGCGCGCCGGTGGACATGGCCCGGGATCGCATGAAGCAGACGGACCCGCTCGCATTTCTGCTCGATCACAAGAAAGAGCTGGAACTGACGAAGGTGCAGCAGGACACCTTCAAGGTCTATCGTAAGGAACTCGAAGAGAAGCAGTCACCGGTTTTCAACGATATTCGCAAGCTGACGGCCGACGAAACCGCGGCGGCGGCGAAGGGAGAAGGGCCCGCTGGTGGAATGGGCGGTGGTATGGGTGGCCGTGGCCCTGGACGGGGGCAGCCGCCTTCGGACAGCGCCGGACGGCGCGACGATGGCGCCGGTCCGTTCGCCTCGGATGGCATGCGGTCACTGTTCCTGCGGCTCGCGGACATTCAGGACTCGTTCCGCGATCGCGCCCGCGCCAAGCTCGATGATACGCAGCGGGTGCGGGCGGACTCCATTCAGAACGCGGCGCTGGAGAAGCAGCGCGAGAAGCTGCAGAAGCGCGACTGAGAGCCGCTCCTCACCACGCGCGATCGGCGCCAGTCCAGTCGATGAACACGCCACTGCGGTCGCGTGAGAGTCGCTCGGTTTGCACGAGCAAGCCGAGTGCCGCGTCTTCGATGAGCACGGGCGCGTCACGATCATCTGGCGATTCGGCGTAACGGCCAGGATTGCCCAGGCACACCACGATGCGCTCGTCGCGTAGATCGTGGGCCAGTGCGCGCGTGAGCATGTGCAGGGCCGCAGCGCTGGCGGCCGTCGCGTAGCCGCCGCCGTCACGTTTGGCGGACAGCGACCCACGCGCCGTACTCACTACCAGCACGCGCGCGCCATCGCCATGAGCCAGCCACGGCAACAGCGTGCGCACGAGCAGCAATGGCGCCACCGCGTGACGGCGATAGTGCTCCGTCAGCCCCGTGCCGGACAGCGTGGACAGCTCCTCGTCGCGCGCCACCTGCGCCGCGCGGTCGTGCGGCCCCGCTTCGGCCGGCGCCAGCACCAGCAGATCGAGTGTCTCGGTGAGATTCTCGAGTACCGGTACCGCATCAGCCACCATGGACGGGTCGGCCGGGTCGAGCGCGAGGAACTCGAGCCCACCGTACTGCGCGCGCAAATCGGCCAGCACGGGCACGCGCGCCGGGTTGCGGCACGCGGCATAGACCATGTCCCCACGAATGAGGCACTGGCGCACGAGTTCGATGCCCAGCGGGCGGGATGCCCCCGTGATCAGCGTGCGGCGCGGTGAAGCAGCAGACATGGAACCGGTGGTGATGCGTTCGCGAAGATGGCGGGGCGCCGCTCAGTGCGCGCGTGAGCGGCGCAGAATATCGGCGACCGCCTGCACGGTGGGTTCGATCTCCACCGGGCGATTGGCCTCCGCAAAGTCTGCGCGCTCCTGATGCAGTTCCACAAGAATGCCCGGATCCTTGAGGACATGGCCGGTGAGCACCGCCACCACACGGTCGCCGGACTTGATCACGCCCGACTGCACCAGCTGCCGCACGCCGGCCACGCTCGCCGCACTGGCGGGCTCACAACCCACACCCGACGCATCGATCACCACCTTGGCTTCGATGATCTCGTCGTCGGTCACAGTGATGACCAAGCCATTCGTTTCGCGAATGGCTCGCACCGCGCGATCCCAGCTCGCCGGGTCACCGATGCGGATGGCCGTCGCAATGGTCTCCGCCTGCACGGCATGGCGCGTGGCAAAACCGTCGCGGAAGCCCGCCGCGAACGGCGCCGAACCAGCGGCCTGCACCGACACGATGCGCGGCACACGCGAGATGAGTCCCAGTGCGTGAGCTTCACGCAGCGCCTTCCCGAAGGCTGCCGTGTTGCCCAGGTTGCCGGCCGGCAGCACGATGAAATCGGGCGCGCTCCATTCGAGCTGCTGCAGCATCTCGAAGACGATGGTCTTCTGCCCTTCCACGCGCCACGGATTGATGGAGTTGAGCAGATAGATGCCCAACTCGCGCGACGCTTCCTGCACCAGCTTGAGGCACGCATCGAAGTCACCGCGCACGAGCAGCGTGGTCGCCCCATAGGCCAGTGTCTGCGCCATCTTGCCCAATGCCACCTTGCCGGCGGGCACGAAAACGAGACCGGGAATGCCTGCCTGCGCTGCATACGACGCGAGCGCCGCCGACGTGTTGCCTGTGGACGCACATGCCACCGCAGTCGCCTTGGTGCGCACGGCCTGCGTCGTGCCCACCGTCATCCCACGGTCCTTGAACGAACCCGTGGGATTGTACCCCTCATGCTTGATGAGCAGACCATCGCATCCCGCAAAGCGGCTCACGCGCGGGCGCGACATGAGTGGCGTGTTGCCCTCGGGATGGCTCGTGATGGCTTCACCCGCGCCAGGCATGATGAGCGATTCGAAACGCCACACGCCGGAGACATGTGCACCAGGTGAGGCGGGGCTCAGGACCTGTGAGAGTGCCGAGCCGACAAGCGGCGCGCCCATGACATCCACCGGCGCCCGATGAATGATGGCCAGCAGCCCACCACACGACGGACACTCCGGCGCGGCGTCCAGCGCGTTCAGTTCATGAGCACAGGCATCACATCGCTGGATGCTTTGGGCGCCCGGCGCCTCGTGCGCCGAGAGAAAGATCGCGTCGTTGGCACTCATGCGGGCGTCAGCTGAAGAATGTCGTTGAGCACACCAGCCGCCGTCACGGCCGGACCGGCGCCAGGGCCGGTGATCACAAGCGGATGTTCCTTGTAGCGCTTCGTGGTGAACACGATCTGGTTGTCGGTGCCACGCAATCCGGCCAGCGGATGTGACAGCGGCACGGCCTGCAGCCCGACCGCTACCTTGGTGGGCGTTGCACGCAGCACGTAGCGCAGCACCTTGCCCTGCTTGGTCGCTGCCGCCTGGCGATCGGCCCACATCTTGTCCTGATCGGCGAGCGTGGCCTTGAACTTCGCGACCGGCATGCTGCGATACGCCTCCGGCACCAGCGAATCCACCGTCACGTCGGTGAGGTCGCCTTCAAAGCCAAGCATGCGCGCGAGAATCAGCGCCTTGCGGGCCACGTCCATGCCCGAGAGATCGTCGCGTGGATCGGGTTCGGTGTAACCACGCGCCATCGCATCGCCCAACGCTTCGCTGAACGGACGTCCCTTGCCAATCTCCGTGAGCAGGAAGCCCAGTGTGCCCGATGTGCAGCCTTCCACACGCAGCACCTTGTCGCCCGTTTCCACGAGCTTGGCGTAGCTGTCCATCACGGGCAAACCCGCACCCACCGTGGTTTCGTGCAGAATGCGCGCGCCATGCTGCTCGGCCAGCGCACGCAGCGCAGCCACCTCGGCGCGCGGCGCCGACAGCGGCTTCTTGTTGGCCAGCACGATATCCATGTCTGCCGCCAGCGCTTTACGAATGGCAGGCAGCGTATCGTCGGCGGTCACGTCCACCAGCACCGGCCGTGCGAGCGCATGCGTGGCAATCCACTGCACCGCCTCTGGCGCCGACGCCTTGCGCGCGTGCGCAAGCGACGTGAGCGGCTTGCCCGCGGCCTTGAGTGCCACCGCGCTCGCCAGTTGTCGCGGCGAAAGACCATCAGGCTCGAACACAAAACCGCTGCGATCGATCAGCCCCACCACGGTGGGACGCACGCGGCGCCGGCTGAGCGGCAGCATACGCAGCAACTCACGACCGATCTGCCCCACGCCCAGCAGCACCACATCGAGACGGTCGTCGCGACGCACGCCACCACCACCAATCTTGTCGAGCTGGAACTCGTCGTGCACCGCACGCGCCGCCGCTTCCGCATCACGTTCGGCAATCACCACGGAGATGTTGAGCTCCGACGACCCCTGCGCGATGGCCACGATGTTCACGCCAGCACGCGACAACGCCGTGAACATGCGCGACGCGATGCCGGGCGAACCGGCCATACCAAGACCCACCACGGCCAGCGTGGCCATGCCGGTCTGCGCATCCATGCCTTCGAGCTCACGACGCGATAGCTCGAGGGCAAAGGCGCGCTCCAGTGCGACCTTGGCATCCTTCCCGCGTTCTGACGGCACACACAGGCAGATGGAATGCTCCGACGACGCCTGTGAGATGAGCGTGACCGAGATACCGGCCTGCTGCAACGCCGCAAACGTACGCGCCGCGATACCCGGCACGCCAAGCATGCCGTTGCCGGTGACCGTGATGAGGGCCTGACCACGCACGATGCTCAGCGCCTTGACCGGATAGCGCTGGAGCGTATGCCGCACAGAGATCTCGGTGCCCGGAGCCTCGGGCTCAGCGAACGGACGCACAAACACCGGCACCCGCACCCGCGTGAGCGGAATGAGCGCGCGCGGATGCAGCACCTTCGCACCGTAGTACGCCAGCTCGGCGGCTTCACGCACATTCAGCTGCGGGACGATGCGCGCCGTGGGCACGAGACGCGGGTCGGTGGTCATGAGACCCGGCACGTCTTTCCAGAGCGTGATACGCTCGGCCTTGAGCGATCGGCCCAGCACCGTGGCCGTGAGGTCACTGCCACCGCGACCCAGCGTGACCAGTGCCCCGCCCTCGCCGCCGCCAACAAAGCCCGGCACCACCGGGATCACCTTGCGCTTCACCAGCGGCCGCAGGGTTGCCCGTACCAAACGATCGGTGGCCGCCAGATCGGGAAAAGCGTTGCCAAACACCCCATCCGTCTGGATGATCTCGGCCGCTTCCACGTACTGCGCCTTGGCCTTTCGCGCCACGAGACCGGCCACCACAATGCGCGCCGACAGCTGCTCACCGCGCGCCACGAGGAAGTCACGCGTGCGCGGCGTGAGCTCACGCAGGCTCGCCACACCGTGGGCGAGCATACGCAACTCCTCGAACGCCTCATCGAGTTCCCGACGGAGCGCTTTGCGGGCGCGGATGTTGGGCAGCACGCCATCTCCGACATGCGCATGGCGGGCATGCAGGCGATCGACGCCCGTATCCACGGCCTTCACATCCCCATCACGCGCTGAGGCGGCGATGGCCAGCAATGCATCGGTCACACCGGCCAGGGCGGACACGACGTTCACCACCCGCGTCGTTCGCGGCGCGAGGATCAGGTCGATGGCATGGCGGACGGCTGCCGAATCGGCGAGCGAGGCACCGCCGAATTTGAAGACCTCGACCGCGGTCGCACGACCGGCCGACGAGCGACCGGCAGGCCGCGTGGAAGAACGCGCTGGCATGTTCAATGGGAAACGGGTCGCCGGCGGCGTGCGATCGGCCGCATGACGCGGGCCGCATGACGCTCGTCCGGGAAACGGGGTGCCGGAAGGCACACTCCATACCATTCCGAGACTAGTCCGGACTGCTTCACCTGTCCACACCCTCTGCCCACGGCATAGGTTTCGGTCGGCCGCCGTCATCGCTGTTTTGTGACGGTCCCGGCGCCGAACGCTGCCCTGGCAGGCTACTGACCACCCGTTCCATCGAGATGCCCGTGTCCGCTGATGGCTCCCAGAATCCGCTCGTTTCCGTTCGCCCCACGCTGCCCGCACGCCTGAACGGGCTCGCGCAGCTGGCGCACAACCTCGCGTGGAGCTGGAACCGCGATGCGCGGATGCTCTTCAAGGAGATCGACGACACGCTGTGGCAACAGCTGCGTCACAACCCCCTGCGGTTGCTGCAGCTGGTCTCGGCCGAAAGGCTGGCCGAACTCGCCGAGGACGCGCAGTTCTGCGCCAGCTACGATCGCGCCATGCAGTGGCTGGCCGCCGAGCGCTCGGACGAACACACCTGGTACGCACGCACCTTCCCCGAACTGCGTGGCCGTCCGGTCGCCTACTTCTGCGCCGAGTTCGGCATCCACAACTCGGTGCCCATCTACTCGGGTGGACTCGGCGTGCTCGCGGGTGACCACCTCAAGACCGCGTCGGATCTCGGCGTGCCACTCGTGGCCGTGGGCATCCTGTACCGCAACGGCTACTTCGACCAGCACATCCGCGTCGATGGCTGGCAGGAAGACTCGGACGCCCGCATCGACTTCCGCTCGGTGCCCTTGGCGCCGCTGCCGGGTCGTGACGGAGCCCGACACCTGGTCACCGTGAACACGTTTGGCCGGGACATTCACATTCGCGTGTGGAAGATGCAGGTGGGCCGCGTGCCGGTGTATCTGCTCGACTCCGACCTCGAAGAGAACCATCCGGACGACCGGCCCCTGCTCTCCAAGCTGTACTCCGGCGGTCCGGCCATGCGCCTGCGTCAGGAGTGGCTGCTTGGCGTGGGTGGTGTGCGCGCGCTGCGTGCGCTTGGTATCGCACCCGCAGCCTGGCATGCCAACGAGGGCCACGCCGCCTTCATGATGGTGGAGCGCGTCCGCGAGCTGTGCGCCGAGGGGATGTCGTACGCCGACGCGGTCAAGCGTGTGCGCAATGCGAGCGTGTTCACCACGCACACGCCGGTCCCTGCGGGTCACGATCACTTCGCCGTGTCCGATGTGATGCGTTGTGCCGAAGGCGAGGCCACGTGGACGTCGATGGGCATCACGCCCGAAGACTTTGCCCGCATCGGTTATCATCCGGAGTCGGGCACCGGCATCTATCACATGACATCGGCGTCAATGCGCCTGTCGCGGCGCGTGAACGCCGTGTCCCGTCGCCATGGCATCGTGACGCGTGAGATGAGCCGCTCGATGTGGAATGGTCGTGACGCCGAGCGCGTGCCGATCGGGCATGTCACGAACGGCGTGCACCTCGCCACGTGGATGGCCAATCCCGTCATGAAGCTGATCGACGGGCATCTCGGCGCGGCCTGGGGCTACAGCAACGACCCCACGTTGTGGGAGCAGATTCTCACGCTCGACGATGAGAAGCTCTGGCACACGCACCAGCGCCTCAAGCACACGCTCATGCGCCGGGTGCGCGAAGAAGCGCGCCGGGCGTTTGCGCAGGGCGGGCTCGAAGCCACACAGTTGGCCGGCGCGGGCACGCTGCTGGATCCGCATGTGCTCACCATTGGTTTTGCGCGACGCTTCGCCACGTACAAGCGTGCCGACCTGATCTTCCGCGATGTCGAGCGGTTGCGCGCGCTGGTCACCAACTCAGCGCGTCCGGTGCAGATCGTCTTCGCCGGCAAGGCGCACCCGGCGGACAACCCGGGCAAGCAAGTGCTGCAGAATGTGTATCAGTTCACGCGTGACCCGCGCTTCGAAGGCCGCGTGGCGTTCATCGAGGACTACGGCATGCACCTCGCACACCTGCTCGTGCAGGGTGTGGACCTCTGGCTCAACCTGCCCCGCGTCCCGCTCGAGGCATCGGGCACCAGTGGCATGAAGGCGGCACTCAATGGTGTGCCGCAGCTTTCCACCATCGATGGCTGGTGGGAGGAAGGCTTCGAGGGCAACAACGGGTGGGCCATCGAGCCGGAAGTCGACAGCGATGAGGGATCGAGCACGGCCCGTCGGTTGTATGAATTGCTCGAGCAGGAAGTGGTACCGCGCTACTACGACCGCGACAAGAGCGAACTGCCGCGTCGTTGGCTGCTGATGATGAAGCACGCCGTTCGCGTGGCAGGGCAGCAGTTCACCGCACGTCGCATGGTGGAAGAGTACGCCCGTGGCTACTACGCGCCGTCCATTCTTGGCGACGCCCTGCCCGACGATCCGCCAACGGCGTAAGGCCGTGCCTTTCTCCACTTCCACCACGACTCGATGAGCATGCCGACGTCGGCACTCCACGCGTCA
>NZ_DASWXE010000101.1:0-42727 GCF_036405635.1 Gemmatimonas sp.
ACCACCAGACCGGCCACGGCGAGTGCGGTGATCACACTCAACAGGTCGCGCGTACGACGGGCGGGAAACACGTTCACCAGCAGCAACGTGGCCGTGGAGCCCAGCGCGGCAGGAATGAACAGAAAGGGCGTCACGGTGACCAGCGTGAACAGCACGAAACCCACGCCGCCGCCGTACGCCACACCATACGCTGCAAGAATGGGGATCAGCAGCAGCGCCACCATCCAGCTCGAATGCAGGGCCGTCTCGAGCAGGCGCGCGCGATACAGTGCCCCCGCGCGAACGGGCGCGGCCGCGAGTTGATCGAGGTCGCGAGCGAGAAAGAAATTCGACAGCGCCGCGATGGTGTTCGACAGCAGCAGGATGGTCCCGAACGATAACAGGATCATCGCCAGCAACTTGGCCGCGAGCAGCGTACCAATGTCCTCCGCGCTGCGGAAGTAGCGCAGCAGCTTCAACGCGAGCGCAAACGCACCGGCCCAGAATCCGAGGCCCAGCAGGCTCACCACGACCAGACGACGCAGGTCGCCCTTCTCGTGGCGCTCGGCTCGGTGTCGCGCCATCTGCCACTTGGGCGCAAGCAGACGCCACGCACTGCCGGTGCCGGCGTAGGCGGACATGCCGTCCGCGGCCAGGTCAGGCATCGAGCACTTCCATCAGATCACGTGCGGCACCGTCTCCCGTGAGACGGAGGAAAATGTCCTCGAGCGCGTCATCCGTGCCTGAGGCCTGCTGCAGGTCGTGCATGGTGCCACACGCCACCAACTCACCGCGCTGCATGATGCCGATGCGATCACACATGCCTTCGGCGATCTCCAGCGTGTGTGTGGACATCATCACCGTGTGGCCGCGTCGTGTGTACTCGCGGAACAGATCCTTGAGGATCTTCGACGACTTGGGATCGAGACCGACCATGGGCTCGTCCACCACGATCACCTTGGGGCGATGCACGAAGGCGCTGGCGATGATGAGCTTCTGTCGCATGCCGTGGCTGTAGCTCTCCACCAGTTCGTCGCGCCACGGCTCGAGGTCGAACAGTGCGAGCAATTCTTCGCCCCGCTTGTCGACATCGCCGCCCTGTTGGCCGTAGAGCCCCGCTGAGAAACGGAGGAACTCCATGCCGGTGAGCTTTTCGTAGATGAAGGGCCGGTCCGGGATGAAGCCCAGTGCCCGCTTGGCGGCGATCGGGGCATCGCGCAGGTCATGCCCAGCGATGCGGATCGTGCCGGCGGTGGGCTGCAGGATCCCGGAGATCATGCGCATGGTGGTGGTCTTGCCGGCGCCATTGGGGCCAAGAAAGCCAAAGAGCTCTCCGGCCGGCACCACAAGGTCGAGGGAGCGAACGGCCGTGAACGTGCCGTAGCGCTTGCTGAGCGACGTGATCTCGATCATGCCTTTCAGACGATCACGCACACCCTCTACGCAACTTCCTCACGCACCCACTGCAGATAGGCGGGCAGGCCATCCGCCGTCGGCATCACGAGCAGCTCCGGCACGTCGTACGGGTGGTGTGACAGCATGTGCTCGCGCAGCAACGGCACCCTCGCGGCGGTGGTCTTGAGCAGGGCGATGGTTTCTGTGCCTTCCTCCAATTGCCCCTGCCAGCGGTACAGCGACGTGGCCCCGGGCAGCAACGACACACAGGCCACCAGGCGCGCGTCGAGAAACGTCCGGGCGAAGGCCCGGGCATCGAGATCCGGGGGGAGCGCTGTGATGGCCACCACCACAGTGTCGGGCGGCAGCAGTGGGTCGGATGATGTCATGGCGGGCTGGGACGGACGCACGGTGGGATGTGCCAGGGGGCGGGGTTGTTTCCGCCCGGTGGTTCTCGCAGCTTCAAAGACTATGTCCGAATCGGTAAATCCGGCGCCGGGCGTGAAGCCCTCGGAAGCGCTCATCGTGCGTGGTGCACGCGAGCACAACCTGCGCAACATCAGTGTGACGATCCCACGCGACAAGCTCACCGTGGTCACGGGGCTGTCGGGATCTGGCAAGTCGTCACTGGCTTTTGATACCATCTACGCGGAAGGACAGCGACGCTACGTGGAGTCGCTGTCCGCCTACGCACGGCAGTTTCT
Source organism: Gemmatimonas sp. (assembly GCF_036405635.1). Lineage (GTDB taxonomy): Bacteria > Gemmatimonadota > Gemmatimonadetes > Gemmatimonadales > Gemmatimonadaceae > Gemmatimonas. The sequence continues at coordinate 2,079 of NZ_DASWXE010000101.1, forward strand.
GGGGCTCATGGAGAAGCCCGACGTCGACGCCATCGAAGGGCTGTCGCCGGCCATCTCCATCGAGCAGAAGTCGGCCGGACACAATCCGCGATCGACGGTAGGTACCGTCACCGAGATCTACGACTATCTGCGCCTGTTGTACGCGCGCGGTGGTACGCCGCACTGCCCCAACTGCGGGCGCCCGGTGCAGCGGCAAAGCCCCGTGCAGATCGCCGAGTTGATTCTCGCGTGGCCTGAGGGCACACGCATCGAGATCCGCTCGCCGCTGGTGCAGGAGCGCAAGGGTGAGTTCCGCGAGCTGTTCGAGAACGCCCGCAAGCAGGGGTTTGTGCGCGCGGTGGTGGACGGCGAACTGATCGAACTCGCGGACCCGCCAAAGCTGAACCGCCGGCTCAATCACTCCATTTCTGTCGTCGTCGATCGGCTGGTGGTGCGCCCGGACGACCGTGGCCGCATCACCGATTCCATCGAGACGGCGCTGCGCCTGGCCGAAGGGCTTGCCGAAGTCGTGCGGCATGACGGCGATGAGCCGTCCACCGAGATGTTCTCCGAGCGCTACGGCTGCCCGGCGTGCGGCATCTCCATGCCCGAGCTCGAGCCGCGACACTTCTCGTTCAACTCGCCGTTCGGTGCCTGCGAGACCTGCAGTGGCCTTGGCACCACACGCAGTGTGAGCGAAGAACTCATCCTCGGCGATCCCTCGATCTCCATTCTCGAGGGTGTGGTGCTGCCGTGGGGCGAACCCGATGGGTATCTCCGCAAGGTGATTCTCCCAGGGCTCGCGAAGCTGCTCGCGTTCGACCTCAATGCGCCGTGGGGCAAGCTGTCGGCCAAGGTGCGCCAGCAATTGCTGTATGGCATGGGCGATGCGCCGCCCCGTGCCCGCAAGGGCGTGAAGAAGGCGGCCAAGGGCGCTGCAGCGAAGACCGCGGCCAAGACGGCCGCAAAGGCGGCGGCTGAGAGTTCGTGGGAAGGCATCGTCGCCCATGTGCAGCGTCGTTACGACGAAAGCAGCTCCGACGGCGTGCGTCTCGAACTCGAGGCGTTCATGGTGGCCGCGCCTTGCCCGTCATGCGAGGGACGCCGCCTGCGCCCGGAGTCGCTGGCGGTCACGGTGCATGGCCGCAACCTCGGCGAAGTGGTGGAGCAGAGCGTCGTCGACGCGCTCGAGTTCTTCGACGATGTCCCGGTGCGTGGCAACGGAAAGCCCGGTCTCGATCCGGGCATTGCCGGGCCGATCCTCAAGGAAGTGCGTGAGCGCTTGCGTTTCCTCGTGGATGTGGGGCTCGACTATCTCACACTCAATCGCAGCGCCGAATCGCTCTCTGGTGGTGAGGCGCAGCGTATCCGCCTGGCCACACAGATTGGCTCACGTCTTGTGGGGGTGCTGTATATCCTCGACGAGCCGAGCATCGGCCTGCACCAGCGCGACAACGGCCGTCTGCTCACGACGCTCAAGCAGCTGCGCGACCTGGGCAACACGGTCATCGTGGTGGAGCACGACGAGGAGACCATCCGCGACGCGGACTATCTCATCGATCTAGGGCCGGGGGCGGGCAAGCACGGTGGTGAAGTGATCGCCGCCGGTTCGGTGCAGGATGTGATGGCCAATCCGGCATCGATCACTGGCGCGTACCTCACCGGTGCGCGCAAGGTGGACGTGCCCAAGAAGCGTCGCCCGCGTGATCCCGCGCGGACGCTCACCGTGCACGGCGCGCGCGAGCACAATCTCAAGGATGTCACGGCGGAGTTCCCGCTCGGCATGTTCGTCGCTGTGACGGGTGTGTCCGGTTCGGGCAAGTCGACACTGGTTACCGACATCCTGCAGAAGGCGCTGTCGCGGTATTTCTATCGGGCGCGGGTGATTCCGGGCGCGCACACGCGCATCACGGGTCTCGAGCATCTCGACAAGATCATCGACATCGACCAGAGCCCCATCGGTCGCACACCGCGTTCCAATCCGGCCACGTACACGGGCGTGTTCACGCCGGTGCGCGAGCTGTTCGCCGAATTGCCGGAAGCGAAGATCCGCGGCTACGGACCGGGGCGTTTCTCGTTCAACGTGAAGGGCGGCCGGTGTGAAGCGTGTCAGGGCGACGGGCTGGTGAAGATCGAGATGCATTTCCTGCCCGATGTCTTTGTGCCATGCGATGTGTGCAAGGGCAAGCGCTTCAATCGTGAAACGCTGGAAGTGCGCTTCCGGGGCCTCAGCATTTCAGAAGTGCTCGACCTCACCGTCGAAGATGCGTGCGGTGTGTTCGAGCATCAGCCGCGCATCGTGCAGAAGCTCGAGACGCTGCGTGATGTGGGACTCGGCTACATCCACCTTGGCCAGAGTGCGACCACGCTGTCCGGTGGTGAGGCGCAGCGCGTGAAGCTGGCCACGGAACTGTCCAAGCGTGACACCGGACGCACGTTGTACATACTCGACGAGCCCACCACGGGTCTGCACTTCGAGGACGTGCGTGTGCTGCTGGGTGTGATGCACAAGCTGGTGGATCGTGGCAATACGATCCTCGTCATCGAACACAATCTCGATGTCATCAAGACCGCCGACTGGATCGTGGACATGGGTCCGGAAGGCGGTGTGCGTGGTGGTACGATCGTCGCGCAGGGCACGCCGGAAGCGGTGGCCAAGGTGCGGGAGAGCCACACCGGTCATTATCTGCGACCATTGCTGCGTTGAGGGGTAGCGGGGTAGGCTTCGTGTTCCGACACGGTCTGCCCCGCTCGTTCACTTCCCACCCCGCGTTCCGTGGTTTCCCTCCTCGATATCATCGGCCCTGTCATGGTTGGGCCGAGCTCCAGCCATACCGCTGGCGCCTGCCGTCTGGGGCTGCTGGCCCGCTGCCTGGTGGGCGGCACACCGGAGCGTGCGCTCATCGAGCTGCATGGGTCCTTTGCCCGCACGGGTGAAGGGCACGGCACCGACAAGGCCATCGTGGGCGGGCTCATGGGCTTTCGCCCCGATGACGAGCGTCTGCGTACCGCGCTCGAGATCATGGACCGCGAAGGGCTCGACTACAAGTTCGAGAAGACCACGCTTGGCGATGATGCCCACCCCAACACGGTGCGCATCACGCTGGAGCGTGGCGGCCGCAAATCGCAGATGCTGGGCGCCTCCCTTGGTGCAGGCCGAGTGCTGGTGACCGAAATCGATGGCTATCCGGTCGAAGTGCCGGGCAACAGCGACACCATCGTGCTCGTCGCGGAAGACGTGAAGGGCTCGGTGGCGCGTATTGCCGGGTTGCTCGCCGATGCGCAGCTCAACATCGCCACACTCAAGCTCACGCGAAAAGAGCGCGGTGGTGATGCGTTCATGGTGATCGAAGTGGATGAGCGTCCCAACGAAGAAGTGCGTGATGCCATTCGTGCGCTGAGTTGGGTGAAGTGGGCCTTCCGTCTCGACAAGGTGAGTGCATGAACATGCCGCGTCGTTTCATCACGACCGCAGGAGTCCGCTAGATGTATCGCAGCCTGGCAACAGCCATTCAGGACGCCGAAGCGCGTGGTGTGACACTGTCCACCGTCGCGCTCGAGGTGGAAGCGAAGGATCAGGGTCGTCCGGTGAGTGAGATCCGCGATGCCCTGCGTCGTGCGCTGGTGGTGATGCGCGAAGCGGTGGATCGTGGCCTCGTGGGCGATCTCATGTCGTCGTCAGGGCTGGTGGGCGGTGATGCTGCGAAGATGCGCACTGGCCCGGATGGTCCGCTCAGTGGCACGCCATTTCGTGATGTGCTGGCGCGCGCACTCGCTGTGCAGGAAGTCAACGCCGCCATGGGCGTGATCGTGGCAGCGCCCACGGCGGGTGGCGCCGGTGTGCTGCCCGGTGTGCTCACCGGGTTGGCCAAGGCGCGTGGCATCGACGACGAGCGATTGGTCGATGCACTGGCCACCGCAGGACTCATCGGCGCGGTCGTGGCCGATCGCGCGTCGTTGTCTGGCGCCGAGGGCGGATGTCAGGCCGAGACGGGCGCGGCAGCGGGCATGGCCGCAGGTGCGGCAGTGGAGATGCTGGGCGGTACACCGCGGCAGGTGGGACATGCGACCGCGCTGGCGCAGCAGGGCACGCTGGGGTTGGTGTGCGATCCGCTGGGTGGGCTCGTGGAATTGCCGTGTGTGTTCCGCAATGCGACAGGTGCCGCGATCGCGCTGGCGGCTATCGAGATGGCGATGGCCGGCATCGAGTTTGCAATCCCGGCCGATGAAGTGATCGACACGATGGGTGAGATCGGCGCGAGCATGGATGTGCGGTATCGCGAAACGGCGGGTGGTGGTTTGGCGGCCACGCCCACCGGACGCCGTCTGGCCAAGGAACGTCTGTACGATCTCAAGCGCGCCGGCGGCTGACGTGCCATCGCGCATCGCCGTACGCCTTGCTGGTGCGCTCACGATCACGATGGCTTCACTGGCCGCGTTGACGGCGTGTGATGGCATCGGGCGGCTGCGCACCACGTGGGTGGCCGATGGTGATGTGGTGTTACGCGAAACGGTGCGCGCCGGGCGTCTGACCGATCAGGATCTGCGCGAAGCCTCGGGCCTCACGCCGTCGCAGCGGGAGCCCGGCATGTTCTGGTTCCTCAATGACAGTGGCAACGACGAACGTCTGTTCGCCGCCGACAGCGCTGGGCGCGCGCTGGGCACCGTGTGGGTGACGGGCACGCGCAATCAGGACTGGGAGGCTCTGTCGTCAGGCCCATGTCCCGAAGGGCATTGCCTGTACATCGCTGATACGGGCGACAACATGGCGCTGCGTCCGGTGGTGCAGTTGCTGCGCCTGCCGGAGCCATCACGTACCGCGCGCGAGGTGCCGCTCGCGCAGACGTTGACCCTGCGCTACGCCGACGGGGCACACGATGTGGAAGCGATGTACGTGGCGCCCGACACCAGTGTGTGGCTGATCACCAAGCGCCCCACCACCAATGACGGCGGCGCATTCCGGCCGGTGCGGGTGTATCGCGTGCCGCCAGAGGCCTGGGGCAGTACGGAACCGGTGACCGTGTCCGTGATGGATTCGTTGCCCGTGGTGCCGGTGCGGCGTTCATCACGCGACTGGGTGACCGATGCCAGCCTGTCGGCGCCAGACTCCACAGGCCGCCGCCGCCTCGCCCTGCTGACCTATGGGGCCGTGCATATCTTCGAGGTCGACAGCGCGTCTGGGCGCCCGGGAGCCGCGGTGGCCAGGTGTTCGCTCCCCATCCATGAACGGAGTGCGGAAGGCATCACCTGGCTCCCCGACGGTCGGATCCTGCTGGTCAACGAGGGGCGGGGCGGGGTGATGTACGCGGGCCTTTGCCCCTGAGGGTATCTTCAGGACGAAACGAATCGTCCTGGCACGCCGTACGGCAGGACATCCGAACCTACAGGAACCGCTCTTATGGTCACGCGTGAAGACATCGAGGCCTTCCTCGATCGCTTGAGTGCCGATGGTGCCACCCATGAGGAAGTCGAACCGGGCCTTTGGGCCGTCACGCCAGGCGGCGCGCTCGATTTTGCCGTGGTTGTGACGCACAACCCGCCGGTGGTGGTGATGCGCGTGAAGGTGATGGCGCTGCCCGCCGATGCGACCGATGCGGCGGCACTCAATCGCCGCCTGCTGGAACTCAACGCGACGGACCTGCTGCACGGGGCGTACGGCATCGAAGGCGATGCTGTGGTGCTCACCGAAGCGCTCGAACTCGCCCATCTCGATTTCGAGGAGTTCCTCGCATCTTTCGAAAGCATGACACTCTCGCTCACCACGCATATGCGTGAGCTGGCCGCCTTCCGCGAGGCTCGCTGATCCATGGGTATCTTCGATCGTCTTTCGACTGTCATCAAGTCGAACCTCAACGACCTCATCTCCTCGGCGGAAAACCCCGAGAAGATGCTGAATCAGATCATCGTCGACATGCGCGACCAGTTGGCGAAGGCCAAGCAGCAGGTCGCTGCCGCCATTGCCGACGAAAAGCGTCTCAAGGACCAGGCGGACGCCGAGTTCAAGCTCTCCGACGACTGGGAAAAGCGGGCGATGCTCGCCGTGCAGGAAGGGCGTGATGACCTGGCCCGTCAGGCGCTCATGCGCGGTCAGGAGCATCTCGAACACGGTCAGGCACTCGCCACCACGTGGGAAGCGCACAAGATCGAAACCGAAAAGCTCAAGCAGTCGCTGCGCGATCTGAACGACAAGATCGAGGAAGCCAAGCGCAAGAAGAATCTGCTGCTGGCCCGTCAGCGTCGTGCCGAGGCGCAGGCGCGGATTTCGCAGACCATGTCGGGGCTGTCGAACAACTCGGCGTTCGATGCGTTCGCGCGGATGGAAGAGAAGATCACGTCCAACGAACGGCAGTTGCAGGCGGCGCAGGAAATCGACGAGGAGTTCAGCGGCGACCGATTGGCGGGCGAGTTCAAGCAGCTCGAACGTGCGTCGGGCGGCGCGAGTGCCGATATGCAGCTGCAGCTGCTCAAGCAGCGCATGGGTGTGCTGTCGGCGGGCGCTCCCACGTCGGCCCGTCAGCTCGCGGCTGGGGCCGCGGAGCCGGCCGCACCCGCGGAACCGCCGGCGCAGTTGTCGGCTGGCAAGACGGATGACAAGAAGACGGGAGAGGCGGAATTGATCGCTGAGATTGAGCAGCTGCGCGATATCAATCCTCGCTCCTGAACTACGGGTGGTTGTTGTGTGCGCCGAAGCGTCGGGAGTGAGCCGATGCTTCGGCGTGGTCCTTTTGGGGCGCGGGGTTTTAGGGTGCTTGGTGGGAGGCTGTAGGTGGTGGGTGTTAGGTAGCGGATGGATCGGTTGATGGGCGTGGCGCCAAGTGTTTGTGCAGGGCGATCAGTTGGCGGCGAGTGCTGTTGCAGCGGCTGATCAGCTCCTCGCATTCGGCATGTGGAAGTGCGCGGGTATCGCGCGCCAGCAGCAAATGATTGGTCACCTCATTGGCGGAACCGATGGCGATGCCAAGGAATCGCGCGAACTGTGCGGGCGACGGTTGGCCGGCACCTTCAGCGATGTTGGCAGCGATCGATGCGGACGCTCGCCGAAGTTGGAGGATGAGCGCTGCCCGACCGCGTGCGGCCCTGCCGCACACCCGCTCCGTCTCGACTGCGAACGCATGCGCCGCATGCCATACCCTGAGCTTGGTGAAGTCTTGCATGCCGTCCATTCTCGCACGCACCTATGCCATCTCCTTCACTGAATCATCGCCCCCGTTCTCCTCACAACGCCCAAGCCAGTCCAACCCACCACCTACCACCTACGGCCTCCCACCAAGCCCCCTAAAACCCACCATCCAGCAGTTCCCGTAGTCCCAAGCGTCCATTTCACCCAACCCGCAATGTTCTGATGACACTCCTCAAAGCACCGTGTCGCATAGTCGACCCGTGCAAGCCTCCCCTCTTCTCTCCCTGCTGAACGCCACCGCCGTCTGGCACTCGGGTCTCCCTCCCGCCTGTCTCGCCTCGGTGCGCTTTCTCGACGCGGTCTCTCTGACCGTGAGCCGCGGCGACTGCATCATCATTCGCCACCGCGATCCCGCAGCCGCCGGCGTCCTGTTGTCCGTCCTGGCCGGCCACCCCGCGACCCTCTCCCCTGCGCATTGGAACGGTCAGCGAAACGCGAGTACCGGCCTGCGCATCCGTCGCGCCGCCATTCGCGTCGGAGCCATGCCGTGGATTCTCGAAGGCTGGCAATCCATTGCTCCCGCCTCAGCATCTGTGAGTCCGCCACGCGCCGTCGCGGAACCCTCGCTGACCCGCACCCCGATGGTGCATCTGCTCCGGGCTTCGCGGGATGCCACACTCTCGGCGTTCGAAGGCCGGCAGTGGCAGCGATGGGCGCGATCCCAGGCCATGCAAGGCAATGCGGTGGTCCTTGTGGCCCAGGCCCTTCCAGCGACGCCACCACCGCGGCTCGGACAGTCCGCCGCGCCATCGGTCCGGGAACTGCAGTTTCGGCACGGCCGCCTGCTCCCTTAGTCCACGAGGAGGGACCGGTGCGCTAGATTCCCATGGTTCCCACCCTCGCCCGCCCGCAAAAATCGGCCGGTTCGGGGCGTATTTGTGTCCTCACGTACTGCCGCCATGCCCGAGTTCCGCCTGTACAACACGCTCACGCGCCGCGTGGAGCCGTTCGCACCCGTCGATGGTCAAACGGTGCGTATGTACACGTGTGGACCGACGGTCTATAACCCCGCCCACCTCGGCAACTTCCGCACGTTCCTCTTCGAGGATCTGCTGCGGCGTGTCATTCGTCTGGCCGGCTGGCAGGTCGAGCAGGTGATGAACCTGACCGATGTGGATGACAAGATCATCCGCAAGGCAGCAGCGACCGGGCAGGACATTCTGCAGGTCACGGAACCGTTCACGGCGCTCTTTCATCAGGATCGCCGGTATCTGCGCATCGAAGATGCCGAGCGGTATCCGAAAGCCACCGAGCACATTCCGGAGATGATCGAGCTGGTGGAACGGCTCGTCGCCAACGGCGTGGCGTATATGGCCGAAGACGGCTCGGTGTATTTCGCCATCGACCGCTTCCCCGACTACGGCAAGTTGTCGCAGCTCGACAAGCGCGAAGTGAAGAGCGGCGCCCGCGTGGCGCAGGACGAATACGCCAAGGAAAACGCGCAGGACTTCGCCCTCTGGAAAAGCGCCAAGCCGGAAGACGAAGCCACCGGCGCCGCATGGGATTCCCCATGGGGACGCGGGCGTCCGGGTTGGCACCTCGAGTGCTCCGCCATGGCCATGAAGTACCTCGGCGAAACGTTCGATCTGCACGCCGGTGGCATCGATCTCATCTTCCCGCACCACGAAGACGAAATCGCGCAGAGCGAAGCCGCGACGGGCAAGCAGTTCGCGCGGTGCTGGTGCCATGGTGAGTTTCTGCTCACCGATGGTGCCAAGATGGCCAAGCGTATCGGCAACGTGGCCAACGTGGTCGAGCTGCGTGAGCAGGCCATCAGTGGTACGGTGTATCGCCACTTCGTGTTCAACGCGCACTACCGGAAGCAGCTCAACCTGTCGGAAGACTCGCTCGATCAGTCTCGCGCTGCGGTGAATCGCATCGGCGCATTCGCGCGCCGACTCGCCGAGTCGTCGTTGGGCACGCCCGCACTGGTCGTGGCATCGGAGCGGGCGGAGCAGGCGTTTCTTGCGGCGCTGTTTGACGATCTGAACGCCCCCGAAGCGCTGGCGGCCCTGTTCACGTTCATCTCCGAAGCCAATCGTGAGCTCGACCTCGCGGCGGCCGAGCCGGCCATTGGCGATGCGTCGGCGCTGGCCCGTGCCCGTCAGGCGTTCAGTCTCATGGACAGTGTGCTCGATCTGGTGCCGGAGCAGGAGGCGGACGGGGAGCTCGCGGCGTGGGTGGAAGGCCGGCTGGCCGCACGTCGGGCAGCCCGGGAGCGCCGGGATTTCGCGGCCGCCGACGCCATCCGGGTCGAACTGACCGAACGGAACATCCTCATTGAGGACGGTCCGTCCGGCACCCGATGGCGGCAGGGCTGAGGGGAATGGCGCCTGACTTACCGGTCCAGGCGCCACCTACCCAAAGGGGGACACCCCGATTATCCTTGGGGACTCCGGGAGTTCGGGTCCTTCGCTGACGTAGCTCAGTTGGTAGAGCAGCTGATTTGTAATCAGCAGGTCAGGGGTTCGAGCCCCCTCGTCAGCTTTTGTCACCGACCGGTGCAGATGCCGGCGGACTTGGTGGGGTACTCAAGTGGCCAACGAGATCAGACTGTAAATCTGACGGCGCAAGCCTTCGAAGGTTCGAATCCTTCCCCCACCACTCGTAGTTGCAGGACTGGCCGAAAGGTCAGAAGTTGCAAGCCAGCCTTGCGGGAGTAGCTCAGCTGGTAGAGCGCAAGCCTTCCAAGCTTGATGTCGCGGGTTCGAGCCCCGTCTCCCGCTCTGTCGTTTTCACCAGACGCCGACCACCTGGTCGGCGTCTGGCGTTTCCGGGTGTGAGAAGAGCTGGATGCTCCCCGAGTGCTTCCCGAGTGCTTCCCGAGCCACCGCTGCACCAACGCACCGTGACGGTTTTGCGACAACTGCTGCGCAATGCCAGGTGACCCGCGCTCCCGCGCGCGATGTCGTCCCGGACTCCGTTTGTCGCCATGCCGTACTTTCGCCGATTGCTGCAACCCCAGCCCACACCCACATTGATTGGGTGTCTGCGGATCAGGCCGCTCTCGATGCGCTCTTCAGCCTCACCTACGAAGAGCTGCACCGCCTTGCACAGCGTGTGCGGCGGGGCGAGCCCGGCGTGTCGCTGTCGCCGACCACGCTCGTCAACGAGGCCTGGCTCAAGCTCTCGGCCACACCCGCCGCGGCCAATACTTCGCCGCTGCACTTCAAGCGCATCGCCGCGCGTGCGATGCGGCAGGTGCTCGTCGAAGCCGCCCGTCGCCGACAAGCCACCAAACGGGGCGGACGTGATGCCGTGCACATCACGCTCGATCAGCAGGCCGCACCGGCAGATGCGAGTGACAACGTGATCGCGCTCCACGACGCGCTCGACCGCCTCGCGCTGCTGGCGCCACGTCAGGCACAACTCGTCGAAAGTCGCTACTTCGGCGGTCTCGAGGTGCGGGAGGCCGCGGAGTTGCTTGGTATCAGTGAATCGACCGCACTGCGCGATTGGCGACTCGCCCGCGCGTGGCTGGCGCGCGAGCTCCAGGCCGCGCGTTGAGCGCCGGCGACGTGTCGGGTACCATGTCGGACGACGCCATGTCAGAAGACCCCGTGGCGACATACTGGGCCCAGGTGCAGGCCTTGTTCGAGGCGGTGATGGATCTGCCTCCCGATGACCAGCTACGCGAGCTACATGAGCGCACCGTCGACACCGTACTGCGCGAAGAGGTGATCGCGCTGCTGCACGCCGACCGGGGATCGGCGGGTCTCATCGATCTGCCACTCGAACAGGTTGCCGCTCGGCTCATCGACGACGCCGATGGCTACCGCGGTCGCCTTGTGGGACCTTATCGTCTTCAGTCGTTGCTGGGCGAGGGAGGCATGGGCGTGGTGTATCGCGCTGAACGCGATGACGTGGCGCGCCCTGTGGCGGTGAAGATTCTGCGGGACGCGGCGCTGTCGCCGGCGCGTCGCGCCCGATTCCTCGCCGAGCGTCACACACTGGCGCAGCTCATGCATCCCGCGGTGGCGCAGCTGTACGATGCGGGTACGCTCGAAGACGGCACGCCATGGTTCGCCATGGAGCATGTGGCTGGCGTGCCGCTCGATGTGTATTGCACGCAGCATCCCCTCGATCTCGATGCGCGCCTCGCCCTCATGGAGCGTGTGTGTGATGCCGTGCAGCACGCGCACGAACATGCCATCGTGCACCGCGATCTCAAACCGTCCAATGTGCTGGTCACGGTAACGGGTGAGGTGAAGCTGCTGGACTTCGGCATCGCCAAGCAGCTCGACGCGGTCTCTGAGGAACAGGGTCCCGCGCGCGACGCGGTCACACGCTCGCAACTGCGCCTCATGACGCCCGCCTATGCTGCTCCGGAGCAGGTGCGTGGTGAGACCATTGGTGTGTACACCGATGTCTATGCGCTCGGGGTGATGCTGTATCAGCTCACTGCAGGCCGGCTACCGTTCGACCTGTCACGGTCGACACCTGGCGAAGCACTCACGGAGATCGTCGAACGCGAACCGGAGCGCGTCAGTGCTGTTGCGCAGCGCAATACGGCAGCCTGGGTAGCGGATGTGCGAAGGGGGCAGTGGGATGATCTCGATCTCCTGTGCCGCACCGCGATGCACAAGGATGCCGCGCGTCGATATCGCACGGTCGATGCACTTCGGCGCGACCTGCAGCATCTGCGACGCGGTGAGCCGCTCGAGGCTCACCCGGACAGCCTGTCCTATCGCGCCGCGAGATTCCTGCGCCGTCGCCGTCAGTTGGTCACGCTCCTTGGGGTCGTGGTGCTTTCACTCGGTGCCATCGGCGTGGCATCGGTTCGCCAGATCACGCGAGCCCGCGACGCCGCACGCGCCGAACTGCACCGTCGCAACGAACTGCAGCAATTCCTGCTCGCGCTCTTCAGTGGCAATGAACACGGTGCGCCGCCAGACAGCCTGCGAGTGCTGACGGTGGTCGAACGGGGTGAACGACAGGCAGCCATGCTGGAACGCGACCCGTCGGTGCAGGGCGATCTGCTGGTGGCATTGGCGCGCATCCAGCGGGCTCTCGGGCGCTACGATCGTGCGGATTCACTGGCGCAGGCCGGTATTGTTTCCCTTGGTCGGGCGAGCGACACGCTGGGCATCGCCACGGCGCTCATGACGCAGGCAGACATCCGGCTGGAGCAGGCGCTCTATCCGTCTGCCGATTCGTTGCTCGATGCGGCGCTGCACATGCTGCCGCGCAACACGACGACGAGTACGAACCGTTCGTGGTTGCAAGGGGATCGGGCAGCGGAAGTGGCCGACGCCGAAGCGCGATTGCAGGACCTGCGTGGTCGACGGCAGGTCCTGCAGGGTCACTATGATTCGGCGCGCACCACGCTGGATATAGCCCGAACACGGGCGCAGGGACGCGATGCGGATCCGATGCTGGTCGCCGACATTCTGGGCGACCTGGCCGATGTCGCCTTTTACAAGGGCGAACACGAACGTGCGGATTCACTCAATCGCGACGTGCTCGCGCGGGTGCAGCAACATGCCGGCCGGTTTCATCCACGGGTGGCCAGTACCATGGTGAACATCGGCGCGACGGCCTTCGAGCGTGGCCGATACGATGAGGCCGAGCGCTGGTTCCGAGATGCCCTGGCAATTGCCGAACAGTACTTCGGTACCTCGCACGTGCAGGTCGCGTCCACGCGCACCATGCTGGGGCGAGCGCTGGTCTATCAGAACCGCCTGGAAGAGGCCACGGAGGCCCTGCAACAGGCGCTGGTCGTGCAGGAAGCCAGTGTGGGGCGCAATCACCCCAGTGTGGCGAGCATTCTGAACGAACTGGGAAACGTGGCACTGCGTCGCGGCCAGCTCGACAGCGCCGACAACTACTTCGGTCGCATGGCGGAGGTGTACAGCGCGAGCAATGGCGACGCGCACTTCACTGTCGCGGTGGCGCTCTCCAATCGCGGTACGGTGGCCATGGAACGCAAGGACCTGCCCGCTGCCGAACGGTGGTTTCGTGAGGTGGTGCAGCGCTTTGCCGCAGCGCAGGGCGCGATGCATCTCAACACCGGCATTGCCCGCATCAAGCTCGGTCGCGCGCTCATCCGCCAGCGACGCTGGCGTGAGGGCATCGCGGAATCGGAAGCTGGCTACGAGGTCGTGAAGGCCGGCGCTGCTCCCGGTGTCAGCTTCCTGCAGGCAGCGCGGCGTGATCTGGCCATCGCGTTCGATTCACTGGGCCAGCGGGAGACGGCGAGCCGCTACCGGCGCGAAGCCGAGCAGCACGACCCGCCGAAGCCCTGATTCTGTTCAGGCCGCTGCGCGCGCCGCGCGTCGCGTGCGCTTGACCTCATACAGCGTTTCGTCGGCACTGCGCAGGAGCTCGTCGAGCGTGGTCGCCTGGTCCGGGTCGAACGCTGCGTAGCCGAAGCTCATGCCGATCGGGCATGGGCACACCCCGAGTGCGTTCACCTCATGCAGTGCGACTTCGATCTTCTCGCGCAGCGTGTCGATGGTGTCAGCCGGCGTGTCGAGCAGCAACGCCACATACTCGTCACCGCCAAGGCGCGCAACGATGTCGCTCGACCGGAAACACGAACGCAGCACCGATGCAATCGTCTGCAGCACCCGATCACCCACCTCGTGGCCGTAGGTGTCGTTCACCTGCTTGAAGTAGTCAGCGTCGCCGTAGAGCATGAGCGCAGGGGCTTTCCGGCGCCGCGCATCCTCGAGCCGCGAGTTCGCCATCGCGAAGAACCCACGACGGTTGAACAGCCCTGTCAGCTCGTCGTTCATCGCCTGCGTACGCAGCATCTCTTCGGCGCTCTTGCGATCGGTGGCGTCGCGCATCACGCACACCAATCCGCCCGTGGGCAACAGTGTGATGGAGAGCTCCTGCGGGAAGATGTCGCCGTTTGCCCGCATCCCGATCACTTCACCGCTCCATGCGCCAAGTCGCGTCACGAGAGGAATGATGTCCCGTTCGATGCGTAGCGCTTCCTCCGAGGGGAAACGGGAGGTCCATGGGCGGCCGATCAGATTGCGTGGACGATCGCGATGCACACGCGCATACGCGTGATTCACGAATTCGAGCCCGCCACCCACACTGACGATACCAATGCCGTCCGTGGTGACCGCAAGCGCTGCCGCGAGCTGCTGGCGTTCCCGTTCCTCCGTCTTGCGACTGGTGATGTCACGCTCGACCGAGATCCACGATTCGATGACGCCCCGTTCATCGCGCAAGGGAGTGGTGTGCACTTCCATCCAGAACGGCGTACCGTCGCGGCGATAGTTGAGCACCTCGCCCGAGAACGGTTCGCCCTGGCGGGCCGCAGCGCGCATGCGCTCCACGGTGTCGGCAGCCGTGTGAGTGCCGTGCAGGAGTTCGCCTGGGCGTTTGCCGATGGCTTCGTCCAGACTGTATCCCGTAGCCTCGGTCCACGCGCGGTTCACCCAGGTGAGCCGGAGTTGTGCATCGGTCATCGCGATGGGCTGGTCGGTCTGTTCCAGCACCACGGAGAACGACCGCAAGCGCTCCGCCGTCGCGCGTTCCTCGGTGATGTCCACGAACGATCCCACCACGCCGCGCCGTCCATCCAGATCGAACTGTTCGCTCTGCACCAGTCGCAGGTTGAATCGCAGCCAGCGAATGGCACCATCGCGGCGGCGCACCGACACCACGCGGTCCAGCTGTGGCTTGCCCGTGCGCAGTACCTCGTTGAACGGATAGAGCTCCTCGGCCAAAGGAAGCCCCTGGTCGTCGAGCAGTTCGAACACGGATTGTGCACCCACCACCTGCGCGAACTCGGACTCGGGCACGCCAGCAATGCGCGCGGCGCTCGGATTCCAGGCCTGCAGTTGTCCACGATCGTCGCGGAGTACCAGCCCTTCAGCCATGGTGGTGAAGATCGCGCGATAGCGTTCTTCATTGCGGCCGAGTGCGATCTGCACTGACTCCAGCAACTGACGGTGCTGCTCCATCGAGTTCTGTTGGGCCTGCAACTCGAGATTCTGCGATTCCAGTTCGTGGGTCGCATCTTCGAGCGCTGCGGCCTGCTCGGCGAGCTGGGTATTGGACTGCGCAATGGACTTCGCCATCGCGCCCATGCGCATCGCGGCGGGTCGGAGCACCACAAGTACGAGCAGCAGCACCACGAGGACGATGCCACCAAACACGATGCTTTGGTCACGCTGCAGCGCCCGAGTGCGCTGTTCGGTCCACGTCACTTCATTCGCCACGATCGTATCGACCATGCCGATGAACTGGTTGAGACGCAGGACGAGTGAGGCGATTTCGGACTCGCTCAGCGGGCCACGGGTGCCATCCAGCCGATCGGTCACCAGATCGTCGCCTGTGCTGAGCAGCGAAAGAGCCGTCGTGTCCATCCGCAGCAACTCTGCTGCCAAGGTTGGACGGACGGTGGTGGAGCCTTCGGCAGTGTGCGCTGAGATGTCGTGCAGCTTGGCGAGCGACTCTTCGATGGCCGTGCGGGACCACTCGCGTTCGGCGAACCAGGGGCCGCGGGCTTCGGCAGACGGCGCCTGGATGGAGGCGATCGTTCCGAAGATGAACCGCTGGGACAGCATGCGGTCACGCGCGATGAGCGCCGTCCGGGCCGGCACTGCCGTGATCTGCTTCGTGACGGCGCGCACCCACAACCACTCGATTCCGCACAGCGCCACGAATGCGACCATGCAGGCCGCGGCGAGCCGGGTGAACTGTCGGAACGGACTGGTCGTAGCAGGCACGCGCGGAATCTCGGGAATGCGAGTGCCGGACCGTCGTCGGTCCATGCATGGGGCATGGCCGGAAAGGGGACTCCGGCCTTCCACACGGGACGCGCAGTTGACGGGCGTCGTCACGCTCCCGGGTGCCTTGTCCAAGCCCCGTCGACCCAATAGCTTGGGGGTCTGCTGTACTGCTCACGTAGCTCAGTCGGCAGAGCACATCCTTGGTAAGGATGAGGTCACCGGTTCGATCCCGGTCGTGAGCTCTTGGTCATGGTTTTATGGTGAGTCAGCCCCATCGTCTTTCCCGAGGCGGTGGGGCTTCTTGTTTGTCTGACGCGTCCACCCCTCCCGGCCGCTCCGCCCCCTCCGTGGCGACTTCCCGCTGGTCCAGAACCGCGCACACCGTGCGGATCGCGTCCGCTCAGTCGAGCCTCCCGTCCATGTCCTTCTGGCAGATTGTCTGGGCATGCCTGCTGGTGCTGGCGGCGGCCCCCCTGTCGGGGCAGCCCCGGGCGAGCCGGCTGCGGGTCGATCCAGTGGACAGCCGAGTCAGCGCCCGGATCTGGGGTGTGGAGCAGGGGCTTCCGCAGGGCTCGGTCACCGAGTTGGCCCTGGACGGCGACGGCTACGTCTGGGGAGCCACGTTCGGTGGATTGTTCCGGTTCGATGGGCAGATCATCACCCGGTATGCGGTCGCGGACGTGCCCATGTTGGTCACCAACTCCGTGACGGCATTGCTCACGGGGCCTGAAGGCCTGCTGTATGTGGGCACGCCGCTTGGCACCATCGGGAGGATGCGCGGTGGGCGCCTGATCGACACGCTGACGTCCAGCGACCGTCCGTTGCTACTCGGTGTTGATGCGCTGGCCATCGACGGGACCGGCACGACCTGGTTGCGGAGCGGCGACAATGTCCACTTCTACCGCGATGGACGCTGGAGCAAGGGACCTCTTCCGCACCTGTCCTACTCCGGACTGACCGTAGACCGTACGGGCGCACTGCTCTATGCCGGTCCATCCGGCCTGATTCGGGCGACGGCCGAAGGCGAGGAGATTCTCGCGCGCGCGCAGGCCAAGGCCGTCGACGAACATGACTTCGGCATTCATGCCGATCGATACGGTCATGTCTGGCTTGGCCAGCCCGATGGACTGTACGTGCTCATCAACGGCGCGTTGCAGAAGGTGCCCGAAGTGCAGGGGCGGGTGCATGCGATCATCTCTGATGGTCGCGGAATGATCTGGGTGGCGGGTGACAATCGCCTGTACCGCTTTCGCACCGGTGCCTCGCAGGCCGTCGTGTCACGGCCCGAACTGCTGCTACGCACCAACAGCGACATCTTTTCGTTGCTGCTGACACCGGACGATGTGCTGGTGGGCGGTACGCTGCAGGGGCTGTTCACGATGCGCGAGAGCGTGGTGCACGTGACGGAGAATCCAGCGGGCGAAAGGCACCGCGAAGTCTCGTCGATGGTGCCCGCGGGTGCGGGGCGCGCATGGGTGACCGGCAGTTGCACCGATGTCTATCTCATCGACCAGCAGGGTGTGGCGCTCGATTCCATCGCCCGGCCGCGCAATGGCGGCTGCGTGCGCAGCATGCTGCTGGATCGTCGTGGTGCTCTCTGGTTCGGCAACGACGGTGTGGTGAAGCGCCGCGATGCGGCGGGGCAACTGCGGGAATGGGCGCTTCCCCGGTGGGGCAACAATCTCAGCCTCGCGCGCCCCATGATGCTGCTCGGCGACACGCTGATGTTCGGCCTCTCCGACGGACGTATCGCGGGCATCGCCCCCGACGACTCGTTGCGTATGATGGCGCCGTGGGATCAGGTGTCCAACCTCGCCATCGAATCGATGGTACGCGACGACGATGGCACCATCTGGGTGGGCCAACTTGGGCGCATCACACGGTGGCGCGGCCGTACGCTCGAAGTTTCTGCACAGGCCGAAGGTGTGCCACGCGCCGTCCCCCGCGCGTTGCTTGTGGAGCCGGGGCGCGGTGTCTGGATCGGCACGTACGGTAGCGGATTGTGGTATCTCGCACCCGGCGAGCGTGCGCGCGCTGTCCCGCTGGTCGATGAGACCATCTCAGCCCTGCTGGGCGATCAGCGCGGGCGGCTCTGGATGCCGGGAAACCGCGGTATCAGCGTGGTCTCACGAGACGGACTGCGTCGTTGGCTTGTCGACAGTATCGACATTCCGGATGTGCGCCTGCTCAGCGACGGTGATGGGGTGCCGGAGGGCAATGCCGGCTATCCGGCCGCCGCGATGCTGGCGCAGGACGTGCTGGGCTTCGCGTCCGTAGCTGGTCTGGTGACAGTGCACGAGCGGCAAATCCCATCTGCTACGACCACATCCACTGTGCGCGTCGACGAGATTCGCACCTCGAAAGGCCGTCGCCTTGCGGACGAGGGCCGGGTGCGTCTCGCGCCCGATGAACGCATCGTGCTGCTCACCTTCAGCGCACCGACCTTCCGTTTCGCCGACGAAGTGCAGTTCCGCTATCGCCTGGAAGGGCGCGACCGGGAGTGGGTGTCCGCGGGCATCAATCGGGAGTTGCGCCTTGTGACGGAGGAGCCGGGCACATACACGCTGCGGCTCGAATCCCGTGTACCGGGTGGTCAGTGGCAGGCGGCCGACCCCATCCAGTTCGATGTGCAGCCGATGCTGCTCGAGCGCCAGTCACTGCGCGTGTTCCTGGCCATGGCCGTGATTGGTCTGGCGGTACTCTTCTATCGTCAGCGCATCAACGGGCTGCAGGCCGTGGCGAGCGCGCGCGAGATCAGTCTGCATGCCCGTCGTGATGCGGCCGAGGAAGCCGCTCGACACGAGCGGGAGCTGGCGCAGGTCGGGCGCCTGGGCGTGGCTGGCGAACTCACGGCGTCGCTGTCGCACGAGCTCGGCCAACCGTTGGCGGCCATCGTGAACAATGCCGAGGTCGCGCGGCGCATGATCGAGCGCGGTCGCGATGGGCGGCATGTGGATCGACGTGCACTGGACGATGTGCTGCGCGATGTCGTGACGCAGGGGCATCGGGCGTCGGAGATCGTGCGCGAATTTCGCCGTTTCCTGCGTCGTGAAAAGGGCGAACGCGAAACCATGGCGGTGCGCGAACTGATGGACAGCGCGGCGCTCCTGTTGCGCCACGAGTACAGCGCCGCCCAGGTGCCGCTCGAGATACGCATCGCGGATCGCACACCCACCATCACGGTGGAACGGGTCCTGATCCAGCAGGTGATCGTCAACCTGCTGCAGAATGCGCTTGAAGCCGTGCGGCGCGTGCAGGGCGGCAAGGTGCTGCTACGTGCCCGCCCAGTGGCACGGGGTATTCGTATCACGGTACTGGACAATGGTCGGGGTTTCTCGCGCGATGTGCGGCGGCTGGCCTTCGAGCCCTTCGTGACCTCCCGTGCCACTGGGATGGGGCTGGGACTCGCCATCGCACGCCGTGTGGTCGATGCGCACGGAGGACATATCGCGGTGGGGTGCTTCCCCAAGGGCGGCGCTGTCGTATCCTTCTGGATCCCGTCCGTGCCGACTCCTTCGGAGCATTCCGATTCTCTTGTGCCGCCACAAATCGTGGCGACGGCATTCCGGGAAGAGACGTTGAAGGGCTGACGCTATCCGGAGTGATGTGATGGAAGAGAACAATCGGAATACCACTGTGCCGGCGCAGAACGGGATGGGGGCATCACTGCCTGCTGCAACGGTCGCGGTCGTCGACGACGACGCGGCGGCGCGGATCTCGCTCGTGCGCCTGCTGCAGCTCGAGGGATACACGGTCCACGAATTTGAAGCAGCGAGCGCTTTTCTGGAGGCACCGGATGCGACGTGCTATTCGTGCATCGTCACCGACCTGCGCATGCCCGGGGTCACGGGTCTCGACCTGCAGAAGTCACTCGAGGGGCGCGGCGTTTTCGTGCCCCTCGTGTTTGTGACAGCATTCGGCACCGTCCCGGCCAGCGTGCAGGCCATGCGCAGTGGTGCCGTGGACTTCCTGGAAAAGCCGGCCGACCCCAGCGCATTGCTCGATGCCGTGCAGCGCGCCGTGGCCCGGCGTGCGGCTCACAGCAGCAAGCACGAGCTGCTCACGGCCGTGCTGCAGCGCATCGAACGCCTCACGGCACGCGAGCGCGAAGTGTTCGAAGGTGTCGCGCGCGGGCTGCCCAACAAGAGCATCGCCACCGAACTCGGCATCGCGCTCAAGACAGTCAAGGTGCACCGCGGCCGTGTCATGACGAAGATGGGCGCCGAATCGGTGGCAGATCTCGTGCGCGCCAAGGAAATCCTGGGCGACAAGTAGGCGTCGTCCACTGAACGGTGCCCCGCCATCACATCATGAGCGGGGCCCCAGGGATTCGCGCAGCGCCGTCATCTCCTGCTGCAGTGTTTCCAGGCGACTCTGCACGAGTCGAATCTCCAGCTCCGCTTTGAGATTCACTTCGTAGTCATTCCCGGCCACCAGTCGGTCGCGCTCAGCCTGCCGATTCTGCGACATGAGAATCACCGGCGCCTGCAAGGCGGCCAGCATCGACAGCATCAGGTTGAGGAAGACATACGGGTAGGGGTCGAACGCATCCCTCCGCGGGCCGAGGACGGCCGTGTTCAGCAACGTCCACGCCACCATTCCCACAATGAAGGTGATGATGAACGGCCACGAACCGCCGAAGGCGGCGATGCGGTCCGCCATGCGATCGCCAAACGTGCTTTCGGTTCGGAATTCGTGTTCGGTGTCGCGCACCAACGGCAAATCCAGCAACAATCGACCGAGCGCTCGGCGCTCGTCTTCACTCAATCCATCGAATGCTGCGGACCGGAGCGATTGCAACAAGGCTTCGGAGGGGGGCAGTGCGTCAGCGGGCATCGTCGTGGGGGCAGACGTACCGGGGAGTGGCGCCGGAAGTGGCACCACTCCCGCTGACTGGAATTGACTAGCGTGCCGCCGCTCCCGACAGGGAAGCCAGCGTGGTGTTCTCAGGCACCATGTCGCCCACATAGTACGACATCAGCGACTGCTGGAAGGCGAGCGCGTACTTGGCGGTCACCACCGCGCTGGCGGCTTGTACCAGCTGGGCACGCGCCGACGTCACTTCCACGAGCGTGCCGGCGCCGACCGAATAACGTCGAGCCTGTGTGTTCGCCGCCAACTCTGCCGCCGCAAACTGGACCCTTGCCGCATCGTACTGCTCCACGGCCGCGGTGTGGTTCAGGTAGGCCTCACGAACTTCCGCCGACACGGCCAAGCGACGATCCTGCAGCGACAATCGCGCATTGTCGGCCGCGATACGCGCCTGTTGGGCCGCCACACTGGCCTGACGTCGGTCGAAGATGGGGACGCTCAGCGCGACACCGAGCGAACCACTGCGTCGCTGATTGAACTGGTCGCCGAACGACAAGTCGCTGGCCGAATTGAACGCTGTGCCGTAACCCAGGCTCATGGACACCTGTGGCAGGCGCGAACCGGCCGCGTTGCGCACCGTGAACGCCGTGGCCTCCACGCGCGTGTCGAGCGCATCCAGATCAGCCCGCGAACCCAGCGCCCGCACCAGCAGGCTGTCCAGGTCGAAACGCACCACGCGCATCGAATCCGCCATGGCCGGCGCCACAAAGTCGTAGTGCCCCCGCGGATCGAGCTGCAGCGCGCGAATGAGAGCCACGCGCGCCAGCTCGCGGTCACGTTGCGCGGTGACCAGTGAAAACTGCGCGCTGGCCACGGTCGCCTGCTGCTGATACTGATCGGAGATCGGCCTGGCGCCGGCGCGCACCATGCGCTGAATCACGGTGTCCTGCGACATTTGCGCCGACAGATTGTCGCGCAGGACTCGCACCTGCTCCTCCCGCTGCACCAGCGTCAGGAAGCCCGACGCCGCGGTGAACACGGCGGTCTGCCGTGCACGGGCCAGATCGGAATCGTTCGCCTCGTTCGAAAGGCGCGCTTCCTTCAGTTGGGCGATGTTGCGCCCACCGTCGTACACGGTCAGCGCCGAGTTGGCGTTCAGGTTGACCGACGTGGTCGTCTGGTCGACGATGCGCCCTTCGTTCTGGTTGAACGTGAAGCCGTACGATTCGACGGTGTTGGTGCTCAGCGAAAACGACGGCAGAAACGCCGAGGAGCGCTGGCGCACGGTGGCCGAGCTGGTGGCCACCGAGTTCTCGGCTTGCCGCACCGCCACGCTCTGCTTGAGAGCGATGCGCACTGCGTCATCGAAGGTGACCGTGATGGCGCCCTGGGCCGCGGCGTGCGACGTCACGCCCATCGTGGCGACGCTCAACGCGATGGCGGCGCGCCTGACCGAAATGCTGTGAAACGAAAGCATCGTATGAGTTCTCCTGCGCGCGTTCATTCGTAGCGCAGCGCCTGAATGGGGTCCAGCGCAGCCGCCTTGCGCGCCGGGTAGTAGCCGAAGAAGACACCAACCGCCGCCGAGAAGCCCGTGGCGATGAGGATGGACGTGATGGAGGTGGTGGTGTGCCAGCCTGTCACACGCCCCACGATCATCGAGCCGCCGATGCCGGCCAGCAGCCCGACGATGCCGCCCATCAGACACAGCACCACGCTTTCTACGAGGAACTGCGTCAGCACATCCGATCCGCGCGCACCGATGGCCATGCGGATACCGATCTCGCGGGTGCGCTCCGTCACCGACACGAGCATGATGTTCATGATGCCGATGCCGCCAACCACCAGCGAGATGGATGCGATGGCCGCCAGCAGCGCCGTCATGACCGTCGTGGTACTGGTGGCCGTGGTCGCCAGCGCCGACTGATCGCGCACCGTGAAGTCATCGGCGCCCCCACCGATGCGGTGCGACTCGCGCATGATGTCACTGATCTCCGCCATCGCGGCGGGGATGTCCTTCGTGTTGTCCGTCATCGCCAGGATGGAGCCGATGAAGAAGAAGTTGCTGATGCGCGTCTGGGCCGTGCTGTAGGGGACCACGACGATATCGTCCTGGTCGGTGCCCGTCGCCGCCTGACCCTTGCCCGCCATCACACCAATCACCGTGAACGGTGTGCGACCCAGGCGAACACGCTGGCCTACGGCGTTGCCATCGGGGAAGAGACCATTGGCGACGGTCTTGCCGAGAATCACCACGGTGCGCTTGCCCTGCACATCTTCTTCCGTGAACTCCGCGCCACTCTCCACCGTCCAGTTGCGGATGCGGAAGAAACCGGTGGACACACCATTCACTTCCGTACGCCAGTTGCCCGTGGTGGCGATGACCTGGGTACGGGTGTTGATCACCGGCGAGACGGCCGACAAGAGTGTGCCTTCGCGCTGCAGCTTCTCGACGTCGTCGATGGTGAGGCGGTTGAAGGTCTGTGCGCCCTGATTGGAGCCACCAGCCTGCGTGGTGCCTGGCGTGACGACGATCAGGTTGGTGCCGAGCGTGGCGATCTGCGCCTCGATCTGGCCCCGTGCACCCGCACCGATGGCCACCATCACGATGACGGCAGCCACACCGATCACGATGCCAAGCATCGTGAGGAAGGTGCGCATCTTGTTCTTGACGATGCTCTGCATCGCCATCCGAAGCAGGACCATGAGCTTCATGCGACCACCTCCTGCGCATCGTAGGCCGCCAGATCGACGGCAGCGTCACCACGGTCTTCCACCGGATGGTCCTTTCGGATCTTGCCGTCGCGCATCTCCACGATGCGCTTGGCGTAATGACTCACTTCGGGTTCGTGCGTGACCAGGAGGATCGTGATCCCCTGGTTGTTGAGCTGCTGGAACAACGCCATCACATCGAGCGTGGTGCGCGTGTCGAGATTGCCCGTGGGCTCGTCGGCAAGCAGGAGCGTCGGACTGGTTACCAGCGCGCGGGCGATGGCCACGCGCTGCTGCTGTCCACCGGAGAGTTCACTCGGGTGGTGGTCCATGCGCTTGCCAAGCCCCACGCGTTCGAGTGCTGCACGCGACAACGCCTTGGTGTCCTTGTGCCGGGCCAGACGATCGTAGAGCAACGGCAGCTCCACGTTGTCCAGCGCCGACGTGCGCGAAAGCAGATTGAACCCCTGGAACACGAACCCGAGCTTGTGATTGCGCAGGTCTGCGCGCTCGTTGCGGGTCATACCGTCCACCTGCACGCCGTCCAGCAGGTAGGTGCCAGCCGAAGGCGTGTCGAGGCAGCCGAGGATGTTCATCAGGGTGGACTTGCCGGAGCCGGACGTGCCCATGACGGCGATGAATTCACCGGGCATGACCGTGAGATCCACCTGCCGCAGGGCGGCCACCTCGGTGGAACCCATCCGGTAGGTACGCGTCAGTCCGCGTACCTCGATGACGGGAGTGTTGGTGGTCATGTCAGCCTCCGATCAGAACGGACCCGGGGGGCCGCCACGACCACGCTGCTGCTGCTGCTGTTGAAACGGACTCGCGGTGGTGCCGGATGTCGCGTTGGTCGCGCCACCGGCGTTGGAGCCGATCACCACCTGCATGCCGGCGGTGATGCCGTCGCCACGGATCTCGGTGCGAGTACCATCGGTGATGCCGATATGCACGCGATGCGGAACCAACTTGGTGCCTTCGAGTGTGTAGATCGTACTCATGTCCGAGCGCGGGCCACCCGCACGCCGGCCTTCGCCTGGCGCGCCGCCGCCAAATCCGCCTGCGCCCTGACCACCGGCGCGCGGGGTACCACCAGCGACGTTCGGGCCAGCGCCAGGCGCGCCCTGCGGTGTCGCAGCAGCCGAGCCGCCAGCGGTTGCCGTGGCGCGTCGTGCGGCACTGTCGGCCGGATCCACCGGCGGGCGGAAACGCAGCGCGGTGTTCGCCACCATCAGCACGTCGGTGGCTTCACCGGTCACGAACTGCACGGTGGCCGTCATGCCGGGCAGCAGCGCACCGTCGGGGTTTGCCACGTCGATCACGACCGTGTAGCTCACGACGTTGTTGGCCGTCGTGGAGGCGAGGCGCACCTGTTCTACCTTGCCACGGAACTGGCGGTCCTGAAACGACTGTACGGTGAAGCGCGCCTGTTGGCCTTCCTTGATGGCGCCGATGTCCGTCTCATCGACCGACGCGAGGATCTGCATGTGCGACAAATCGTTCGCGATCACGAACAGCTTCGGTGCAGACAAGCTGGCGGCCACGGTCTGCCCGAGGTTGATCGCACGCTCGATCACCACACCGTCGATGGGTGCGTAGATGTTGGTGTATGCGAGATTCTGTCGCGCGCGCTCGAGAGCGATCTGCGCGGAGGTCACGCTCGTCTGCGCGAGGGCGAGAGTCGTGCGGGCGGTGTTGAACTCCGTCTCCGTCACGATCTTCTCGTCATGCAGCGTCTTCGTGCGCTCGAATTCTTCCTTGGCCTGCGCGAGAGACGCCTGCGCCCGGGCCACACCCGCCTCTGCATCCTGCACTGCCTGCTTGAGCAGAATCGGATCGATGCGTGCAATGAGCTGACCCTTCTTCACGCGGGTGTTGAAGTCCACCAGCAGCTCGGACACCTGGCCCGACACCTGCGTGCCCACTTCCACAGTTTGCACGGCACTGAGCGTGCCCGACGCTGATACCGTCGATCGCAGGGATCCCTGTTCCACGGCAGCGAACCGATAGGTCGTTTCTTCAGTGCCACGCTTGGACATGGTCCACATGCCGGCACCGGCGAGAGCGGCAACACCAACGGTCGCCGCCGTGATTTGCATCAGCCTGTTCATGGTCGTTCGGATAAGGGCGGAACGGGCGGGGGGCGCCCGGCGCGCGTCCACCACGGCGGTGGGGCGCGGTCCACTCACCTTGGTAGACGGCGGCCAGCGCCGACGTTTATGGCCGCGGCACGAACCGCCGTTTGGTGTTCCGAACCGTCGGATGACGCGCATGAACGCCAGACTCTGCATGTTGGATGACGCTTCGTATGGCGCCCTGGGCGGCTCATGGGTCGCTGTCCGTCATCTGGAACACCGGCCGGCTTTCCTGCTGGCGGACCTCCGCAGCGCCGGGGTATGCTGGACCATGCCACGCGATCGCCTGCGCGCCGATCTGTCGACGCTGTCGACGACGGGAACACACGCCGTCCTCTCCACCAGTGTGTCCCGCCGTGAACGCCTGCTCATCGCGGCGTTCTGGCTGCTCTATGCCGTGATCACGGTGGTCAATGTGCTCTTCGGGGGGCGTCGCGGTCCCGATGGCACCTCGGATGGTGTCATCTTCTGGATCGCCATCGCGGAAGCCGTGGGCTGGGCGCTCGCGACGCCATTGCTATTCGAGCTGGTCGCCGGACACACGGTGGAAGAAGGCGAAGACGCACTCACTCCGGGCGAGTTGCTCCGCTTCGTGTTGATCGGGTTGGGCGTCGTCGGTTTGATGACCGCGTTCGGCGTCGGGTTGCGGGCCGCGCTGTTTCCTCCGCGCCGCGGTGGCGGCGGTCCCCCGATCTGGTTTGCGTTCACCAACAACGCCGTGCTGTACGGTGCCGTGATCGCTGCGGGGCTGGCGCGGGCCTACTCACTGCAATCGCGGTGGCGTGAGCAGCGTGCGGTGCGACTCGAGGCCGAGTTGGCTTTGGCCACGCTGGCCACACTCCGTCAGCAGATCGATCCGCACTTCCTGTTCAACACGCTCAACCTCATCTCGTCGCTCGTCGATCGGGACCCCAAAGGCGTGCGGCGCATGATTGCGCGCCTGAGCGAACTGCTGCGCGCGAGTCTCGAGACGGGGGGGCGGCAGGAGATTCCACTCCGGCAGGAGTTGGCACTGCTCAATGCGTACCTCGACATCATGCGGATGCGCTTCGGCGCACGACTCTCCATCACACAGTCGGTGGATGAATCACTCATGGATGTATTCGTGCCGAGCTTCCTGCTGCAACCGCTCGCCGAGAACGCGATGCGTCATGGCATCGAGCCCCTGCGTGGTGAGGGGGTCGTGGAAGTGGATGTGCAGCGACTGGCGAACGAACTGGTGATCCAGGTGCGCGACAATGGCAGCGAGGCGCTGCTGTCTCGTCGCCTCGACGCGGCGGCCGACCCCGCGTTGCCGGTGGCAGACAATCGGGACTTTGATGCCCCCGGTGGAGCTGGCGGCATCGGGTTGGGTAACACCCGCGCGCGGCTCCTTCAATTGTATGGACCTTCGGCGGCCCTCGAGCTCCGCCGCGAGGCCTCCATGACCGTCGCTGAAGTGCGCCTGCCGATTCCGGAGGCGATGTAGATGAGCGTGAACACTCGGCTACGGGTCCTGCTCGTGGATGACGAGGAGTTCAACCGGCTCCGCCTGCGCGACCTCCTGGAGATGGAGTCGGATGTGGAGATCGTGGGCGAAGCGTCCGATGGCGTGGAAGCGGTGGAGCAAATCCGCACGCTACGTCCCGATCTCGTCTTCCTCGACATCCGCATGCCGGGAATCACCGGCCTGGAGGTGGTGCGCCAGGTGGGCGCGGGCGCCATGCCGGTCACGGTGTTCGTGACCGCGTACGACCAGCATGCGGTGGAGGCGTTCCGGCTGGCGGCGCTCGACTTTCTGGTCAAGCCATTCGATGATGAGCGATTCGCCGAGACATTGCAGCGGGCGCGAAAGCTGGTGGTGTTGAATGATCTGGCCACGATGCGCTCGCGGTTGATCGAAGTATTGGGGACGCCGGCGATGGCGGTCGGATCAGCGGATGGGCAGGGCGGTGCTGCGGGCGTAGGCACTGGTCATGGTCCTGCAGCGGATGGCTATCTGGAACGGATTGCGGTGGAGTCGCAGGGAACCGTCAAGCCCGTTCCGGTGGCCGATATCGACTACATCCTCGCCAGCGGGCCGTATGCGGAGCTGGTGGTGGCGGGTCGGCGCCATCTCGTCCGGGAGTCCATGCAGTCTCTGGAGGACCGCCTCGATCCTCGCCGGTTCCTGCGCATCCATCGGTCGGTGATTGTGCGGCTGGACCGAGTGGAGGGGCTCAAGCGCGGGGCCGGTGGAGACGGCGAGGTGCTGCTGAAGGGCGGTGGGCGGCTTCGGGTGAGCCGGACCCGTCGGGAGGCGCTGGAGCGCTGGCTCGGCATGCTGGACTGAGTGCAGCGGGGGCGAAACGGCAACCCGGACGGGGGATCTTGCGTGGCGTTTCGGCGGCGCTTCGGGCCCCAGTGGGGAGGACTAAGCTCCCGTGGCAGAGGCACTTGCGAGACCGTCCCGGGCCGTGTGGACAGGGCGGGCCCGTGACTTGCGGGTGGCAACCGACCGCGCTACGTTGCAAGGCTCACCCTACACCGGCGAAATCCGGTGGTGGGTTGTCTGACGCCACGAAGTACGTGGCGATTTTCGCCACTGTCGCAGCCAACGCGTTGTCCGCAACGCAGCACGGAGCCGTTTCATGCCGCGCGAGAAGATCATCCTCGGGTGCACCGAGTGTAAGAACCGCAATTACTTCACGATGAAGAACAAGCGTCTTCATCCTGAGCGCGTGGAGTGGAAGAAGTACTGCCCGCGCTGCAACAAGCATCAGACGCACAAGGAAACCAAGTAGTCATGAATGCTCCCGTCGAGGTAACCCGTCCGGGAGCCGGCACGCGGCTGGTCACGTTCTATCATGAAGTGATCGCCGAGATGAAGAAGGTCACCTGGCCGGATCGCCCGCAGCTGCAGCAGGCGACCATTCAGATCATCATCTTCGTGCTGGTCCTTGGTGCTGTGATCGGGCTCGTGGATGTGGCGTTGCAGGCGCTGCTGGTGCGCTTGCCCAGCATGCTCCTCGGCAGTTGAGCGCGCACCCATGACCGTGTCGATGCTCGAGCACCGTTGGTATGCGATTCAGACGACGTCCGGCCACGAGAACAAGGTGCAGCGGCTGATCCAGCGAAAGATCGACATGGATCCGGCGCAGCCTGAGGATCGTCTCATCCGTCAGGCGCTCGTGCCGACGCAGGAAGTGGTGGAAATCAAGAACGGCAAGAAGGTCACCGTCGAACGCAAGATTTTCCCGGGCTACGTGCTCGTGGAGATGGTGGCGAGTCAGGATACGTTGCACGAGATCAACGCCATTCAGGGCGTGATCAAGTTTGTGGGGAAGGACAAGGATCCGATGCCGCTGCGCGACGACGAAGTGCGTCGCCTGCTGGGGCAGGCGGATCTGGCCGATGAGGCGCCGGTGCGTGAGGAGATTCCGTTCCTCGTGGGGCAGGCGGTGGCGATCACCGAAGGCCCGTTCGCCGACTTCAACGGCACGGTGGAAGAGATCTTGCCCGACAAGGGCAAGGTGCGTGTGTCGGTCAGCTTGTTCGGCCGACCGACGTCCGTGGAGTTGGACTACCTCCAGCTGCGCGGATACTAGGAAAAGCGGTCTCGGGTTTGGCGTCCCGGGTTTGGTGTCCCCGAACTCGCAACACCAAACCCATGACGGCTTTGCAGGGCGTCGCTACCACACGACGAAAAACACCGTGGCAGCAAGACCACGCACGGATTGTCCGCGTGTGGAACTCGCGATGAGGAAGTCGCATGGCCAAGAAGGTCACTGGATTCGTCAAGCTGCAGATTCCTGCAGGCAAGGCGAACCCGGCGCCCCCAGTAGGTACGGCCCTCGGTCCCCAGGGTATCAATATCATGGGGTTCTGCAAGGAGTTTAACGCTCGCACGCAGGGCGGGGATATGATCATCCCCGTCGAGGTCACGATCTACGGAGACAAGTCATTCACCTTCATTCTCAAGACGCCCCCCGCGGCGGAATTGATCAAGAAGGAGCTTGGCGTGGAGAGGGGCTCGGGTCAGCCGAACAAGGTGAAGGTGGGGACGATCAGCCGCGCGCAGCTCGAGAAGATTGCGACGGTGAAGATGCCCGACCTCAACTGTGATTCCATGGAGAGCGCAGTGGCGATGATCGCCGGTGCCGCACGCTCGATGGGCATCACGGTGAAGGATTGAGTCTCATGAAGACGAACGGGAAGAAGTATCGCGCCGCGAGTGAGCGCCGCGAACTCGGCAAGTCGTATGAGGCCAAGCAGGCGATCGCCCTGGTGAAGCAGATGGCGTTCGCGAAGTTCGACGAGACCGTCGAAATCGCGATCCGTCTCGGGGTTGATCCGCGTCACGCCGATCAGGTGGTGCGCGGCACGGTGGTGCTTCCGGCCGGTACCGGCAAGACGATGCGTGTGCTCGTCATCGCCACGGGTGCCAAGGTGCAGGAAGCGCAGGAAGCCGGCGCCGACTTTGTGGGAACCGAGTATCTCCAGAAGATCAAGGACGGCTGGCTCGATTTCGACGTGCTGATCGCCACTCCGGACCAGATGGGACAGCTCGGCCAGCTCGGCCGCGTCCTCGGTCCGCGTGGTCTCATGCCGAATCCGAAGGCAGGCACGGTGACCTTCGATGTGGGTAAGGCGGTGCGCGAGTCGAAGGGTGGCAAGATCGAATTCCGCGTCGACAAGGGTGGCAATGTGCACGCCCCGATCGGCAAGGTGTCGTTCGCGCCTGACCAGCTCGAGACCAACTTCACCGCACTGATGGACACCATCGTGCGTGCGAAGCCGGCCGCGGCGAAGGGCCTTTACATCCGCAACGTCGCGATCTCCAGCTCCATGGGTCCTGGCGTCACCATCGACACCACGCCGTTCCGGTAAGAGGGAGACGTCACCATGAAAGGAAAGCCGAAGGCCAAGCAGAGCGACAAGCAGATCCTGGTCGACAGCCTGAAGACGCAGCTCAGCGGCGCGCAGGCGGTCTACTACACCGACTTCACGGGCTTGAACGTGAAGCGCATGACGGATCTGCGTCGCCGCCTGAAGAAGGCCGGTGTCGATTACGTCGTGATCAAGAACACGCTGGCGCTCCGTGCCGTCAACGAGAGCGGGCTGGTTTCCCAGCGTCTGAAAGGCCCGACGGGGGTGGTGGTTGCAAAGGATGGCATCACGGCGGCCAAGGTGATCTCCGACTTCGCGAAGGAGAATGACCAGCGGCCTGCGGTGAAGGGTGGGATCTACGAAGGCAATACGGTCGACGAAGCGATGGTCAAGAAGTTGGCCGCGCTCCCGAACCGTGAGGATGCCCTGTCGATCTTCGCCGGCTACCTCAACAGCATCCCGATGATGTTCGCCCTCGCCCTCGACGCCCGTAAGGCGCAGCTCGAAGGCTCCAACTGAGTTCCCCAGGCGTTCGCCGCAAGGCATCCCTGATCACAAACGCCCCAGGCCCCCTGGGGGAGATACGGAGAAAGTACCACCATGGCTAACACCACCCTGAGCAAGGACGAGATCCTCGACGCGATCGGCGCCATGAGCGTCATCGAGCTGTCCGAGCTCATCGAAGCGTTCAAGACGAAGTTCAACGTCACCATCGCGGCCGTTGCCGCGGGCGGCGGCGGTGCGGCGGCTCCGGCGGCTGCGGCCGAAGAGCAGACCGAGTTCACGGTCGTCCTCAAGGAAGCGGGCGCCAAGAAGATCCAGGTCATCAAGGTGGTGCGCGAGCTCACCGGCCTGGGCCTCAAGGAAGCCAAGGACCTGGTCGACGGCGCGCCGAAGACCCTGAAGGAAAACGTGTCGAAGGACGAAGCCGCGCAGATCAAGGCCAAGCTCGAGGCCGAAGGCGCTGGCGTCGAAGTCAAGTAAAGTCCGGCTCAGGCCAGGCTCTACGTCGACACCCCGCAGTTCCGTCGTTGTATCGCTCCTCCCCGGGGGCTCCGGTCGCGATTTCGTGACCGGAGCCGTCGGGGACGGAGCGCTTTGCGCCTCCGGTTTCCCGGATTGTGCGCACCCCGCACGAGGGTGAGCCCCACAAGGATATGATGAACCAGATCTCGTTCGCGAAGCTCGAGACGGGCATGGATATGCCCCACCTGCTCGACATCCAGACGCGCGCCTTCGAGTCGCTGCTGCAGCTGGATGCCGCCTCGCAAGAGCGCGAGGACGTCGGCCTCGAGCGCGTCTTCAAGGACCTGTTCCCGATCACGGATGTCCACGAGAATTTCTCGCTGGAATTCGTCCGGTACAGCCTCGGCGAACCCAAGTACACTGTCGCGGAATGCATCGAACGCGACATGACCTACTCGGCCCCGCTCAAGGCCACTCTCCAACTGGTCATCTTCGAGGATACCGGCGACGGCAAGCGTCCCCGGAATATCATCGAAAAGGAAGTCTACCTCGGCGAACTGCCGCTCCTCACCGAGCTCGGCACCTTCGTCATCAATGGCGCCGAACGCGTCATTGTTTCCCAGCTGCATCGCTCGCCCGGCGTCGTGTTCGAAGAGAGCACGCACCCCAACGGCCAGCGTCTGCTGTCGTCGCGGATCATTCCGTTCCGTGGCTCGTGGGTCGAGTTCACCGTGGACATCCACGACGTGATCTACGTCCACATCGACAAGAAGAAGAAGTTCCCCGCCACGGCGCTCCTGCGCGCCTTCGGCTACGGGGAAAACCGCGACATCCTGCGCCTCTTCTTCGCCGAACGCGATCTCGACCTCACCAAGAAGCGCGAGACCCGCAACGACCAGCGTGAAGTGCTCGGCGCCATCATCGCCGAAGACATCACGCTCGAAGGCGAAGTGACGGCCGCGGATGCGCCGAAGCCCAAGACCAAGAAGGCCAAGGCCGAGCGCGAACGCTCGGAGGCGCAGCTGCTCGTGCGCGAAGGCGATGAACTCACCGAGGAAGTCCTGAATCGCCTCGTGCGGCAGGGCGTGCACACGGTGAAGGTCTTCGCGTCGTACACGCAGATCGACCTCCGCGACGAACAGGACGCGATCGACCGCGGCGAGCGTGAAGTACGCCGCAT
Organism: Gemmatimonas sp.; assembly: GCF_036405635.1. GTDB lineage: Bacteria > Gemmatimonadota > Gemmatimonadetes > Gemmatimonadales > Gemmatimonadaceae > Gemmatimonas. The sequence goes on from NZ_DASWXE010000101.1 coordinate 34,584, forward strand.
GCTGGCCCGCGACGTCGTCGACCACGATACCGGCGAAGTGGTGGCCGAAAAGGACACCACCCTCACCGACGCCATCATCAAGCGCATCCGCAAGGCCGACATCACCAAGGTCCACGTGTTCGTGGCCTCGGGTCGTGCCGAGTCGACGCTGATCAAGAACACCCTGGCCAAGGACCCCACCAAGGCGGAAGAGGAAGCGCTCAAGCAGATCTATGCGCTGCTCCGTCCGGGTGATGCCCCGAACCGTGAAACCGCGAAGCAGGCCCTCGAGCGCCTGTTCTTCTCGCCCAAGCGCTACGATCTCGGCCGCGTCGGTCGCTACAAGATCAACCAGCGCCTGCGCCTCAACACGCCGATGCGCACCACGGTCCTCACGAAGGAAGACTTCGTGGAGATCATGCGTCAGCTCGTCGAACTGCATGAGGGCCGCGGCGATGTGGATGACATCGACCAGCTGGGCAATCGTCGCATCCGCTCGGTGGGTGAGCTGATCGCGAACCAGTTCTCCGTCGGCCTCTCGCGCATGGCGCGTCTGGTCAAGGAGCGCATGTCCATCAACACCGATCCCGAAAAGATCAGCCTCGACGACCTCGTCAACGCCCGTACGGTGTCGGCGGTCATCCAGGCCTTCTTCGGGTCGTCGCAGCTGTCGCAGTTCATGGACCAGACCAATCCGCTTGCCGAACTGACGCACAAGCGTCGCCTTTCGGCGCTCGGACCGGGTGGTCTGACGCGCGAGCGCGCCGGCTTCGAAGTGCGAGACGTGCACTACTCGCAGTACGGCCGCATGTGCCCGATCGAAACGCCGGAAGGTCCGAACATCGGTCTGATCACGTCGCTCGCCTGCTTCGCGCAGGTGAACGACCTCGGCTTCATCGAGACCCCGTATCGCGTCGTGAAGGAAGGACGCGTGACGGGTGAGATCGTGTGGCTCGACGCGAACCGTGAAGAAGACGCGATCATCGCGCAGGCCAACTCCAAGCTCAATCCCGACGGCACGTTCGTCGATGACCTCGTCCTGTCACGTAAGCGCGGAGACCTTCCGCTCGAGCCGCCGACGAACATCGACTACATGGACGTGGCGCCGGAACAGCTCGTGTCCATCGCTGCCGCGCTGATCCCGTTCCTCGAGCACGACGACGCCAATCGCGCGCTCATGGGCTCGAACATGCAGCGCCAGGCCGTGCCGCTTCTCAACCCGGCCACGCCGTTTGTCGGCACCGGTCTCGAGGCCACGGTCGCGGTCGACTCCGGCGCGGTGATCATCGCCCGCCGTGCGGGTGTGGTGACCAACGTGACGGCCGACGAGATCATCGTCGACGCCGGCCTGAACCAGGAAGCGGTGGACGACGGTCGTCCGCTCACGCGCCTGGGCCAGCTCGATCGCTACCGCCTCAAGAAGTACTGGCGCACCAACCAGGACACCGCGATCAATCAGCGGCCCCTGGTGCGCATGGGTCAGAAGGTCGCCAAGGGTGAAGTGCTCGCCGATGGTGCTGCCACCGAAATGGGGCAGCTCGCACTTGGCCGCAACGTCACCGTGGCCTTCATGCCCTGGTATGGCCACAACTTCGAAGACGCCATCGTGCTCTCCGAACGCCTGGTGAAGTTCGACGTGTTCTCGTCGATTCACATCCAGGAGCTCGAACTGCATGTGCGCGACACGAAGCGTGGTCAGGAAGAAATCACGCGTGAAATTCCGAACGTCGCCGAAGAGTCGCTGGTCGATCTCGACGAGCGCGGCATCGTGCGCATCGGCGCCGCGGTGAAGGCAGGTGACATCCTCGTCGGCAAGATCACGCCGAAGGGTGAAACCGAGCTCTCGCCGGAAGAGAAGCTGCTGACCGCCATCTTCGGTGAAAAGGCGAAGGACGTGAAGGACTCGTCCCTCAAGGTTTCGCCGGGCATGGAAGGTGTGGTCATCGACGTGAAGATCTTCTCGCGCGTCGAAGACCAGGTCGTTGAAAAGGATCGTGGTGAGCGCATCGGTGAAGTGCGCCGCCTCGAGGGCGAAGAGAAGATTCGCGTGAACGAAGTGCGCGACGCCGAGCTCTCGCGTCTCCTCGAAGGGGAGATCGTGGCGCTGGCTCTCAAGGCAGGCACGGTGGAAGAGGCGATCGGCGCGGGCACCACGCTCACGCGCGAAATCCTCGACGGCCTGCGCTTCGCCACGCTCGACCTCAAGACGTTCCGTGTCGAGAACAAGAAGGCGAACGATCGTGTGCGCGACATTCTCGATGCCGCGGCCGAGGAGAAGGCCCGCATCGAAGAGCGTGCCGAGGATCGCATCGACCGCATTCTGCAGCCCGACGAATTGCCGCCGGGCGTGATCCAGCTGGTGAAGGTGTATCTGGCGGAGAAGCGCAAGATTTCCGTCGGCGACAAGATGGCCGGCCGTCACGGTAACAAGGGTATCGTGGCCCGCATCGTCCCCGAAGAAGACATGCCGTTCCTCCCGAACGGCCGTCCGGTGGACATCGTGCTCAACCCGCTGGGCGTTCCGTCCCGTATGAACGTTGGACAGATCCTCGAGACCCACCTTGGGTGGGCCGCGAAGCTGCTCAACTTCTACGCCAAGACGCCGGTGTTCGAGGGTGCGAACGAGCGCGAAATCGGCTTGCTCATGAAGCTCGCCGGTCTGCGCTGGGCGCGCGAAACCCTGATGCTGGGTGGACCGGCGTCCGACACCACGACGGCGGAAGTGAAGTCGTTGCTGGCCGACATCAAGCCGGATCGTCGTCTGCCGGACAAGGTCGAGCTGCTTGGTGATGCCAACCTGAACGACCTGGGTGGCAAGGCCATGTCGCCCGAGACAAAGGCGCTGTACGCGCGTGTTCGGGAGTTTGCCGCGCAGAGTGCGCGTGCCATCGCGGATCGTGAACTCGATGCCGTGCGGGCCGCGATCGCGATTCATCGTGGGGACGCGAGCGAAGTGCCGGAAGGTGCGCCGGCGGCCATCGAGGCGCTCGAAGCGCTGGTGGCGCTCTCACCTGCGGAAACGTTGCAGCGTATCGGTCAGCCGGCGCTCGCGGGCATGCTCGCGGGTGGCAAGGAAGCCGATGTGGATGCAGCGGCATCGGAACTGATTCGCCTTGCTGGCCTCACGCCCACGGGCAAGGTCCGCCTGCGCGACGGTCGTACCGGTGAAACGTTCATCGCCCCCGTCACGGTGGGCGAGATCTACATGCTCAAGCTGTCTCACCTCGTGGATGACAAGATCCACGCGCGTTCCATCGGACCGTACTCGCTGGTCACGCAGCAGCCGCTCGCCGGTAAGGCGCAGTTCGGCGGCCAGCGCTTCGGTGAAATGGAAGTGTGGGCGCTGGAAGCGTACGGCGCGGCACACACGCTGCAGGAAATCCTCACGGTCAAGTCTGACGACGTGAACGGCCGCAGCCGTGTGTACGAAGCCATCGTGAAGGGCCAGAACCTGCCGGAGCCCGGCATCCCGGAGTCGTTCAACGTGCTCGTGAAGGAATTGCAGGCGCTCGGTATCAAGGTCACGCTCGGTGCCACTGACGGCACCGGCGTGGAGCTGGTGGACGCCGGCGGTAGCGTCGCCGGTAACGGCGGGGAGGAATAAGCATGATCGATTTCCGCAGCTCGCGCGAAGCTCGCGCGTCGGCGTTCGACTACATGTCCGTCCGGATCGCCTCTGCCGAGGAGATCCGCGGACCGAAGGATCCCAAGGAGCGCGAACGGCTGGAGATGGCCGGTCTGCGCACCTGGTGGTCATGGGGCGAAGTCACCAAGCCCGAAACCATCAACTACCGCTCCTTCAAGCCTGAAAAGGACGGTCTCTTCTGCGAGCGTATCTTCGGTCCGGTCAAGGACTGGGAATGCCATTGCGGCAAGTACAAGCGCATCCGCTATCGCGGCGTGATCTGCGATCGTTGCGGCGTGGAAGTCACGCTCAGCAAGGTGCGTCGTGAGCGCATGGGTCACATCGAACTGGCCGTGCCGGTTGCGCACATCTGGTTCTTCAAGACCCTGCCGTCGCCGATGGGCAACCTGCTCGACGTCACCCTCCGTGATCTCGAGAAGGTCATTTACTACAGCAACTACATCGTCATCGAGCCGGGCAACCAGGAGGTGCGTGAGCGCCAGTTGCTCGACGAAGACGAGTACCTGACGCTGCGCCAGAAGGCCAAGGCCGAAGGCGACTCGGCGTTCCAGTGCGACATCGGTGCGCCGGCCGTGCGTGAGCTGCTCAAGCGCCTCGACATTGACAAGGTGGCCGAGACGCTGCGTGGTTCGGTGGTCGGTGAGACGTCGCAGCATCGCAAGAAGCAGATGCTGAAGCGCCTCAAGATCGTCGACGCGTTCCGCACGTCGGGTGAGGGCGGTGAGATCCGCAACCGGCCGGAGTGGATGATCCTGGACGTGATTCCGGTGATCCCGCCCGACCTGCGTCCGCTCGTGCCGCTCGATGGCGGCCGTTTCGCGACGTCCGATCTCAACGACCTGTATCGTCGTGTGATCAACCGCAACAACCGTCTGCAGAAGCTCATCTCGCACCGCGCGCCGGAAGTCATCCTGCGCAACGAGAAGCGCATGCTGCAGGAGGCGGTCGACGCGCTGTTCGACAACGGTCGTCGCTCCAAGGCCATCCGTGGCCGTGGCAAGCGTCCGCTCAAGTCGCTGTCCGACATGCTCAAGGGCAAGCAGGGCCGGTTCCGTCAGAACCTGCTCGGCAAGCGCGTGGACTACTCGGGTCGTTCGGTCATCGTCGTGGGTCCGGAGCTCAAGCTGCACCAGTGCGGCCTGCCGAAGGCCATGGCGCTGGAGCTCTTCAAGCCGTTCATCATTCACAAGCTCGTCGAGAGCGGTGAAGCGGAAACGGTGAAGCGCGCCAAGAAGATCGTCGAGCGTGAAAACGCGATGGTCTACGAAGTGCTCGAAGGCATCATCAAGGACCACCCGGTGCTGCTCAACCGCGCGCCGACGCTCCACCGTCTGGGCATCCAGGCGTTCGAGCCGGTGCTGGTCGAAGGCAAGGCCATTCGTATTCACCCGCTCGTCTGCGCGGCGTTCAACGCCGACTTCGACGGTGACCAGATGGCCGTGCACGTGCCGCTGTCGTTCGAGGCGCAAATCGAAGCGCGCGTGCTGATGCTGTCGTCGAACAACATCCTCAAGCCGTCGGACGGTCGTCCGGTCGCCGAGCCGTCACAGGACATCGTGCTCGGTTGCTACGTCGCGACCAAGGCGCCGACGGATTTCGACAAGAACGCCCGTGATGAAGCGTGGGTGCGCAAGCTGCCGACGTTCACGGAAACGGCCGAAATCGAGATCGCGATCGCCAACGGTCGTGCGACCTATCAGTCGCCGATCCGCTGGCTCGATCGCCGTGAGGAGACGCCGACCTGGACCACGACCACGACGGGCCGCGTGCTCTTCGACGTGATCGTGCCGAAGGGCCTGCCGTTCCTCAACAAGGACATGAAGAAGAAGGCGCTGGGCGAACTCGTCTTCCAGAGCTACCGCAATGCGGGGCTCGCGGAGACGGTGGCGCTGCTCGACCGTCTGAAGGAATTCGGGTTCCGCAACGCGACGCGCGGTGGTGTGTCCATCGGCATCGAGGATCTGCACATCCCGAAGGAAAAGCAGATTCTGTTGCAGGAAGCGTCGGAGCGCGTGGAACGCTTCCAGCGTGCCTACGCGACCGGCAACATCACGAACGGCGAACGCTACAACAAGGTCATCGACACCTGGACGCACGCCAACACCGACGTCGCCGACGCCATGGTGAAGACGATGCGCGAGTCGCAGGGCGGCTTCAATCCGGTGTTCATGATGTATGACTCCGGTTCACGTGGTAGCCGTGACCAGATTCGTCAGCTTGCCGGTATGCGTGGCCTGATGGCGAAGCCGCAGAAGAAGCTCACCGGTGGTATCGGTGAAATCATCGAAAACCCGATCAAGTCGAACTTCCGTGAAGGCTTGTCGGTGCTCGAGTACTTCTCGTCCACGCACGGTGCGCGTAAGGGTCTCGCCGACACCGCGCTCAAGACGGCCGACGCCGGATACCTGACGCGTCGTCTGGTGGACGTGGCGCAGGACATGACGATCGCCGAAGAGGATTGCGGCACGATCCTCGGCATCGACACGGCGGCGCTGAAGGAAGGCGAAGATGTGATCGAGCCGCTCGCCGAGCGTCTCGTGGGCAACGTGGCGGCCGAGGACGTGATCGATCCTCTGGAGCGCGACGAAGCAGGCCGCCCGCGGATGCTGGTGGAAGCGGGCGCGCTGATCTCGGAAGAGATGGCGCAGAGCATCGAAGAGGCGGGCATTGAGACGGTGAAGATCCGTTCGGTGCTCACCTGTGAAGCGAAGCGCGGCCTGTGCCGCATGTGCTACGGCCGAAACCTGGCGACCATGCAGATGGTCGATCTGGGCGAAGCGGTGGGCATCATTGCCGCACAGTCCATCGGCGAACCGGGCACGCAGCTGACGTTGCGTACGTTCCACGTCGGTGGTACGGCCTCGCGTATCGCGGAGCAGACGGCACGCAAGACGAAGAAGGCCGGTGTGATCGAGTTCGGTGATCGTCTGATCACCGTGATCAATCGGGAAGGACAGAAGGTCGTCACGTCATACGAAGGCGAGCTTGTCATCAAGACGTCGGCCGACAAGAACGCGTCCATCGAAGCCCGCCTGCAGGTGCCGCTCGGCGCCTACCTCATGGTCGAGGACGGTCAGGTGGTCAAGAAGGACGACACGGTGTTCACGTGGGACCCGTACTCCAATCCGATCATCGCGGACGTGGAAGGTACGGTGCGCTTCGTGGATCTCGTGGAAGACGAGTCGCTGTCCGAAGAGCTCGACGAACTGACCGGTCTGCGTCAGCGTGTCGTGATCGAAGACCGCGAAAAGAAGCTCCATCCGCACATCGAGATCTGGCAGAACAGCGGGGGCAAGGAGAAGCGCGTGCGCGACTTCATCCTCCCGGTGGGCGCCGTGATCACGATCGACGACGGTGGCAACATCGCGGCCGGTACGATCCTCGCGAAGGTCAGCCGCGAAGCCTACAAGACGCGCGACATCACCGGCGGTCTGCCGCGTGTTGCCGAACTCTTCGAAGCGCGGCGCCCGAAGGATCCGGCGACGATCTCCGAAATCGACGGCTTCGTGCGCTTCGGTGAAATCAAGCGTGGCAAGCGTGAAGTGTTCGTGCGCCCGGCCACGGTCGAGAAGGGGCAGTGGATCGCCGACGATTCGGCCGAGGAACAGACGTACGAAGTGCCGTCGGGCAAGCACCTGCGTGTGCACGAGGGTGACCGCGTGCGTGCCGGTGACCGCATCTCCGAAGGTCCGGTGAACCCGCATGACATTCTGCGGATCAAGGGCCCGCGTGCGGTGCAGGAGTACCTGCTGAACGAAGTGCAGGAGGTGTACCGCCTGCAGGGCGTGAAGATCAACGACAAGCACATTGGCGTGATCGTGAAGCAGATGCTCCAGAAGGTCCGCATCGCCGATTCCGGCGATACGGAACTGCTCGAAGGCGAACACGTCGATCGTTCCGAATTCCGCGACGTCAACGACGATGCCAAGAAGCGCAAGATCCGTCCGGCAACGGCGGAACCGCTCCTCCTTGGTATCACGAAGGCCTCGCTCACCACGCAGTCGTTCGTGTCGGCGGCCTCCTTCCAGGAGACCACGCGCGTCCTCACCGACGCGGCCATCCGTGGCTCGCGCGACGACTTGCTGGGTCTGAAGGAGAACATCATCATCGGTCACCTCATCCCGGCCGGTACGGGTCTGTACCGCTACCAGGAAGTGGATGTCGACTCGGAAACGCTGCCCGAGCCGGAGCCGATGCCGGAAGCGCTGGAGCCGAACTTCGATGCACTGCTCCCGAGCTTTGAACCGTCGGCATTCACGATGCCCGACGAATAAGGAACAACGGTATAGATGGACAGAACGGCGGCAGACTTTGGTCTGCCGCCGTTCTGATTTCTGGGCTCTCAGTTCTGATTTCTGGTCTCTCAGTTCTGGTTTCTGCGGTCTGGCCTCTGAACTCTGTCGTTGGGCGGGCTGCAGAGGTCAGACGAGAGATGTTGAGAGCTCTGAACTCCGACGGAGATAGATGGTGAGAGATCAGACCGTCCTAGATGTCAGAGGTCTGAGCACTGGCGCCGTCT
>NZ_DASWXE010000102.1:0-70267 GCF_036405635.1 Gemmatimonas sp.
GAAGAGTACGCCCGTGGCTACTACGCGCCGTCCATTCTTGGCGACGCCCTGCCCGACGATCCGCCAACGGCGTAAGGCCGTGCCTTTCTCCACTTCCACCACGACTCGATGAGCATGCCGACGTCGGCACTCCACGCGTCACCATCCGCACTCGGCCTCAGCGACGGCACGACACGCACCATCGTGCACCTGACGGCCGAGTACAGCCCGTTCGCCCGCACGGGCGGACTGGCCGAGGCGGTCATGGGCCTGGCCAATTTTCAGGTGCGTGGCGGGGCGAATGTCGTGGTGTTCGTGCCGCTGTATCGCACGGTACGCGATCATGCGCCGGACCTCGCTCCGCTTGGACGACCCATCGCGGTGGACCTGGGGTTTCGCAGCGAAGAAGTGCGCTTCTTCCGTGAAGTGCATCCGCCCAAGGGGCCGAAAGTCGTCTTCGTGGACATCCCCAGCGCCTTTGCGCGAGGCGGGTTGTACGGCGAGGGTGGGCGTGACTATACCGACAACGCTCGGCGATTTGCGTTGTTCTCGCGTGCGGTGCTCGATGCCATTCCGCGCCTGATCACAGGGCCGGTGCTGGTGCACGCGCACGACTGGCACACGTCACTCGCGCTCATGTACATGCGCAGCTACGAACAACTGCGCGAGCGTTTTGCCGACACGCCGACGGTATTGTCGGTGCACAACGCGGGATATCAGGGACACTTCCCGTCTTCCATCCTGAACGAATGTGGTATTCCGCCCGAGGTGTACGATTTCCGACATCTCGAGTGGTACGGCCGGGTGAACCTGCTCAAGGGCGGTCTCACCTTCGCTGACCAGGTGGTGACGGTCAGTCCCACGCATGCGCAGGAACTGCGCACGGCCGGCGGCGGCTTTGGGCTGCACGAAGTGTTTCAGTGGCTGGGTTCGCGCTTCACCGGCATCACCAACGGCATCGATCAGTCGGTGTGGGATCCGTCTGAGGACGACCAGATCACGGCGCGCTTCAGCATCGCCGATCCGGCCAACAAGGCGCGTTGCAAGGCGGCGCTGCAGCGATCGTTCGGATTGCCGCAGCGCCGCAAGATGCCGCTGTTCGGTTTCACGGGTCGCCTGGTGGCACAGAAAGGCCTCGACCTGCTGCTGAATTCGCATCGTGTCTGGTCACTCGACGCGCAGTTCGTGTTTCTGGGCGCTGGAGAGTCGCGCTATGAGCAGGCACTGTTGGCGCTTGCCCAGGCGCGGCCGAGGCATGTGGGTGTGCAGCTCGACTTCACGGATCGCATGGAACACCGCCTCATGGCCGGCGTCGACATCTTTCTGATGCCGTCGCAATACGAGCCCTGTGGCCTCACGCAGTTGCGGGCACAGCGCTACGGCGCGCTCCCGGTGGGTCGCCGTGTGGGTGGCATCGCCGATACCATCGAAGACGACGTCACGGGCTTTCTGTTCGACGAGTTCTCGCCGGCGAGTTTCGACCAGAGCATCTCACGTGCGCTGGCACGTTTCTCCGACTCGGCAGCGTGGGCGGCGCGTATGCGGGCCGCCATGCAGCGCGACTTCGGCTGGGAACGCTCGGCGGAGCGCTACGCCGATGTGTATCGGCGTGCCACTGAACGTGTGCAGCAGCGAAGCTGACACATGCGCATTCAGCCATGAGCACGCACTCCGTCATCATCCACCAGCACCTGTACCAGCCGCCACGTGAGGATGCGTGGTTCGAGGTGGTGGAGGCCGAGCGATCAGCGGCGCCGGATCATGACTGGAATACCCGCATCACGCGCGAGTGTTATGCACGTCTAGCGTCCGCCGCCGCGTATCGGCTGACATCACGTGATGCCGTACCCTCCCCGTCTGATCCGGACGCAAAGGCGGGGTTGGCTCGGCTCGTGAACCTGTACGCATGGTGTTCGTTCGATGTCGGGGCGACGCTGTGCGAGTGGCTCGACACCGAGGCTCCACAGGTGTTGCAGGCGATGCAATCCGGCGATGCGATGAGTGTCGCACGCTGGGGACATGGCAATGCTATCGCAGCGCCGTATCACCACGTCATCCTGCCATTGGCTTCACCGCGTGACCGGATCACGGAGATTCGCTGGGGCATCCGCGACTTCACGCGTCGGTTTGGGCGCGCGCCGGAGGGCTTCTGGTTCCCCGAGTGTGCGGTGGATGAAGACACCCTCGATGCCGCGGCGGCCGAAGGCATTCGCTACACCGTGCTGGCGCCGTATCAGGTGCAGGGACATGACGGCAGCGGCATGCCGGTGCGGTGGCGCGGTGCATCAGGGCGAGAGCTGATCATCGTGCCGTACGATGGCGCATTGGCAGGCGATGTCGCTTTCGGCGGACTACTGCGCGACTCGGGTGCACTTGCCGGGCGCCTCGCGCCGTATCGCGATCAGGAATTGTCTTCCCCGCGCTGCACCACGCTCGCGACGGATGGCGAGACATTCGGTCACCACCACCATGGCGGTGATTCCACGTTGGCAGAAGCGTTGTCGCTGGTGGCTCGGCGCACAACATCACAGCTCACGAACCTCGGCGGGTTGGTGGCGCAGCACGCACCGACGGCTGAGGTGTCGCTGGTATCGCCGTCCGCGTGGAGTTGTGCGCATGGCGTGGAGCGGTGGCGCAGCAATTGCGGCTGTCGCATCGATGGCGGCAAGCCGCCTGCGCAACAGTGGCGAGGGCCGTTGCGCCAGGCGATGGAGCAACTGGCGGCCCGGTGTCATGAGGTGTTCGAGCGCGAGGGCGCGGAGCTCTTCGCTGGTGACCCGTGGGCGGTGCGTGACGAGTATGGTGCCGTTGTGGCGTTTGATGGTGAACCGTTGCGGCAGTTCGTGGATCAGCATGCACGCGCGCACCTGGTCGAAGCGCAGCGTCAGCGCGCCGCCGAACTGCTCGAACTCTCACGGGCCTCGCTGCGCACGTTCACGTCATGCGCATGGTTCTTCGACGAAGTGGATCGCATCGAAGTGCGGCAGGTGCTCGGCTATGTGGCCCGTTGCGTGGAGCTGACAGGCGCTGCGGCGCGCATCACCCCGGACCTGTTGCAGTGGCTTTCGCGCGCCACCAATGGATCGCCGGGCGCCATCTCCGCCGCCGATGTCTTCGTGCGTGATGTGTTGCCGCATGTGGCGCCAGAACTCCGGGCGGCGGCCAGTGGCATCGCGCTCGCTGCGTCGGGACACCCGGCATCACGCATCGGCGCATTCGATATTCGTGTGAACCCCCTGCCCGACGCTCGCTGGGAAGCGACGGTGACGCACCGTCGCACCCACAAGACGGCAGCCATCGTCGGAACTGTGCATGGCTCCGGCGCGACGACAGAAGTGCGCGTCGGACTCGCTGGCTCCGAACCAGGTGTCTGGACCTCGCTCCATGTGCACGATTTACCCGAGCAGGCGGCACTGGCGCTGCTTCAGGTTCATCTGCTCGACGATAGCGGTCTGCTGGGGGATGAAGGGAACTGACGAAGGGAACTGACGAAGGGATTTGAAGGGTTACCTGCTTGCCGCTGCGCGGCGGAAAACAGCAGGAATTCAAGGGATCGAAAGGCAAACAGCTAAAAAATCAAATCCTTTATTGATTTCTTTGGCTGGTTTCCAACCGCTCATCTACTTGAGGTATGAACGCGGTTCTCCTGCCGTGTTCCCTTCCATTCATGCGGTTTTCGCGCCGCGCAGCGGCGCCCAGCAGGTAACCCTTCCAGTTCCCTACCATTCCCTACCATTCCCTTCCAGCCCCTTACCACTCCCGTTCATCCGGCCGAGCCTCCGGCACAGAATCGGCAAACTGCCAGTTTTCGACACGCCGCACCTCGCTGCGCACGCCGAAGTTCACGAGCAGGCCCACCCGAAGTTCGGCAATCCGCAGGTAATTGTGCAGTTGATCGCGGTGCGCCTGCACCAGCCGATCCACGTGTTTCACTTCGACAATGATGCGGTCGTCGACCACCACGTCCGCCCGATAGCTGCCGATCACGGCGCCGCGATAGTGCACGGCGTATGGCACCTCGGTTCTCACCGGCAGACGCTGCGCTTCGAGCTCCACGATCAGCGCGCGGCGGTACAGCACCTCGGCGAGGCCGGGCCGCAGCTGACGCCGGACTTCATAGACACATCGGATGACCGATTCACTGAGTCTGGCGTGCACAAAGGCCGGCATGGAATTCTCCTGGGGGCGTGCTTCAAACTCGCACCATTGCCCCCCATGCCCGTCACCCCCGTACTGCACACAGGATCATTTCAGCGCCACCCCGAACGATCAGGGAACCGCCTGCCCTCGCGCTGCCGACGACGGGGGCACCAGCGATGACGGTGTGGCCCCAATCGGGGTCGCGAAGTTTTCAAGCGGCGGCCCCAACGTGGGTTCACACACGCCTTCGGCCGTCTCGCGGATGAGCTGGTCGACCACCGCGCGCAGGTCACCGGTGCGCGCGTAGGTGGCCAACTGCCGCTGGGCACTCGAGCCTTCTTCCAGGATGCGGTAAGCGTACTCCACTTCCTTGCGGGTGCCCAGCTCGTCCAGCACGTCATCCAGGAACCACTCGATCAGTTCGCGGATGAGCACCGACGCCGGCAACTCTTCCTTCTTGCCGAAGTCGATCAGCTTGCCACCGAGCCCCCAGCGCACCGCCCGCCACTTGTTCTCTTCAATGAGATCGGAGGCGTACACGCGGAAGGTCATGTTGTCGCGGCGCAGCTTCCACATCTTCGCCACCACTGCCTGCAGGATGGCCGCGATGCACACCGCCTCGTCCACGCGCGTGTTCACATCGCACACACGGAATTCGAGCGTGGGATAGTGATGATGCGGCCGCACGTCCCACCACACCTTCGAACCGTCGGGGATGCTGCGCGTCTTCTGCAGCGTGTCCACCAGATCGGCGTAGTCGCCCCATCCATTGAGGATGCGCGGCACGCCGGTTCGGGGAAAGTTCTTGAACACGATGCTGCGATAGGAGTGCAGCCCCGTGTTGCGTCCAAACCAGAACGGCGACGATGTGGACAGGCACAGAATGTGAGGCAGGATGTACCGCGCCGCATTCAGGCAATCGATGCGGAATTCCGGATCCTCAATGCCCACATGCACATGCGTGCCGAAGATCAGCAGGCGGTGGGCCAGATCCTGCAGCTCCGCCTTCACGCCCAGGTATCGCTCCTTGGGCGTCATCTCCTGGTTCATCCAATTGGAGAACGGATGCGTGCCCGCTGATGCGATGGTCAGCCCGTGCTGCGCGGCCGCCTTGATCACCAACCCGCGCAGCTTCACCAGCTCCGTGCGCAACTCGCCGATGGACGAGCACACCTTGGTGCCGATTTCCACCTGACACTGGTGCAGCTCCGCCTTCACGTCCGCCAACTGCGCGTCGTTCGACGTCACCAGCGCATCGAATCCCGGTGTCAGGTCACGCGTGACCGGGTCGATGATCTGGTACTCTTCCTCGATTCCGACCGTCAGGCTTGGCGTACGCATTCATCCCCCCACGCCCGATCGGGACGTGTTGTTGGCGGTTGACCAGTCCACGGCAGCCCGGATGAAGCCCGCAAAGAGATGCCGGGTGTGAGGGTCCGCCATCTCGAATACTTCAGGATGCCACTGTACGCCAACGAGGAAACTGTCACCCACGCCCTCGATCGCTTCCGTCAGTCCGTCATCAGCTCGCGCCGACACCACCAGATCGCGCCCCAGTTCCTTCACGCCCTGATGATGCATGCTGTTCACCGGGCAGCGTGTGGATTCGAGCAGTTGTGACAAGCGCGTTTCGGGCACGATATCCACGTCATGCGCGAAGTGGTCGCGCTCATAGCCGGCCGTGGGAAAAAAGTCGTGCTTGTGGAAGGATGGATTTTGTGAGGCGAGATCCTGCCACATCGTTCCGCCCTGCGCGACGTTGATGATCTGCAGGCCACGGCACAAACCCAGGACAGGCTTGCCTTCTTCGATCGCCCAACGCACCAGCTGCAGCTCGACGCGGTCACGAGCCGGGTCGAGATTTCCACACTCGGGGCGCACCGATTCGCCATACTCCGCGGGATTGATATCCACACCGCCCGGGATCAACAGACCGTCGAGACGATCATAGATCTCCCGCAGGGTCTCCAGGTCGTCATCGAACAGGGGGATCATCCACGGTACCGCGCCCGCCATGGTGGCAGCCACGAAATAGCGTTGATTCATCACCCACGAGGACGGCAACGCCGGCGGAATGCCGTCGATGGAGTGCAACGTCTGCGTGGTCAGCCCGATGGTTGGGCGGTAGGTGCGGGACAACTGGGACATCAACGAGCCTCGACAAGAAAGGTCGGTACGTTCGAACCGCCGCCTGCCGTCACGTTGAGGAGCGGGTCCGTCGCGATGCGGGTGAGGCAGCCAGCCACGACCGTGCCGTTGGACAGGAACGGCGCCGTGTCCAACATCCGGTCGCCGATATGCACCGATCCGTCCACCAAAGACGGCCATGGTTCACTCGGCACCTCCACCCGCTCCTGCACGATATACGGCTCTGCAAGGGCCGTCCGGATGGCCGCTTGCCAGGCCGTATCATCCACCGTCCACCCCAGAACGATCCCCTTCCCACCGTATTCGTCGTTCGGCTTGAGTACGAGCCGTTCGCGGTTGGCGGCGACAAACGGCACCAGATCCACGCCTCCCGACGAGTGCTCGGTGCGACGCTCTTCCATGACTCGGGTCCACGGAACGTGGTTGCGAACCGCCTCACTCTCCTCGGCCGTGAACAATCCCGCCTGCCGTTCGTCACTTAACACGGCAAGTGAAGCCTTCTTATGTAAAAGCTTACACCGGAATGGATTGACCAGACACACCGCACCGTCTCTCACGGCTCGGACCACCGGTGACTCCAGCCCTTCCCGGTTCACCAGTTCGTCGATCAACACCCGCTTGTAGATCATCGTGACCGGTCGCCCCGCCACGGTGAGCCGCCCGTTGGCGTACTCGGCGTCCCGCGGATCGCCAATGAAAGCGTCGATGCCCCGGGCATGGAATTCCCGCTCGAACAGCACGAACTCGCTGTAGGTCGGGACCTCCTTCCAATCCAGAATCACCACCGAAGGTTTCTCGCGTCGGCCCCGCCAGGCGTGGTACGCCTGCAGCAACGCATCGACCACGCCAGCCGCGGCCGGAATCGGCAGCGCCACATGGGAACGATTGAACGCCTGCATCACCGGCATCGCGAGAAACGCCTTGGACAGCGCGTCGTTGTAGGCGGCACCGGCCGGTGTCTCCGCGTTGTACTCGGTGAACTTGAGACCGTCTTCACCCGGAGCAAAGAACGCGTCCAGACGCGATGTCGGACTCGCCGCAGGGAAACCTGGGTCCGCGTGGATAAGTTGCTCCTCCCACGCAGTCAGTCCGAATTGTGATCGCAGGTTCGCATCGGCCATCGCCGCGACACGCACCTTGTCTAACGCACTGCCAACCAGGCAGCAGGCGCGCGAAATCAACCGATACTCCCCGAGGCTCAGGAATCGCGGTCGTAAGACGCTGCACAAGGGTCGATCACCGAAGAACAATCCCTGCTGACGCAGCTGCTGATCGAGCACCTCGGCCGATTCCTGCGCCAGTGCGTCGTCAGCCAAAAGATTGTGATATGGCTCGAAATGCGGTGTGGTCGCCTGCGCCATCGCCTACTTCCGGCCCGGGGCGCCAGTTGGCGGCGAGGTGATGATCGGGCCGGCGCCCACGGCGGCTCGCGGCGCCGTTGCGAGCTTGATGGCGAGGTCGGCCATGTGCTCCACCACCCATTCGAAGTAGCTGGGCGTCAGCGAGTTGATGTCCATGTCCGGCGCCGGGTTCATGAAGTCGATGGCATAGGGAATGCCATCCTTCACGGCGAACTCCACCGTGTTCATGTCGTACCCCAGAGCTCGGCATAGCGTGAGTGCATCCCGCACGCAGCGCGCCTCCAGCTCTGCCCCGAGATATCCAGGATCGGGGATATAGCGGCGCTGCCGGGGATCGTACGGCATGGGCAACACCTCCTCCCGGCCCAGGACCATGCAGCGTACGTAGGCGTCCCAACGGATGAACTCCTGCACCACCATCGTGAGCAGCCCGCTCTCGTTGTAGTGCCGAAGCAGGTCTTCCATGGTGTCGCACACATAGACATCCCGCCAACCGCCCCCGTGCGCGTCCTTGAGGATGCAAGGGAAACCGATGTACTCCGCCACCCCCTTCCAGTCCAGCGGATAGGCGAGGTTGCGCAACGACTCGGAATGCGAGATCCCCGGGATGTAGTCCCGGTTCGGCAGGATCATGGTCTTGGGGTGCGCGACCCCGTGCTGGATGGCCAGCGTCGCGTCGTAGAACTTGTCGTCGGCCGACCACATGAAGGGGTTGTTCACCACCGTGGTCCCCATCCGGGTCGCATGCTTCAGGTAGGTGCGGTAAAAGCCCACCTCGTGCGAGATCCGATCGATAATCAGCGAGTACGGCACGGGCTCAGCCATGCGCGTGGCGTCCAGCTTGACGTACTCCGCCGTCACACCCGACTGGCGCTTGGCCACCGCCTCGAGAAAGGCCGGGGGAAATGACCATTCCCGCCCCACCAGAAGGCCGATCCGTGGTTCCATGGACACGTCGTTCTCCCTCGTATGATTGCTCGTGAATGCGGGATAGTGTGCCCGAATCACCGAGTCCGCCATGGGCCGAGCGGAGTATTTTTGAAGGCATTCAGTGTCACGGATCAGCCCGCTATACGAAATGCCTTACATAGTGTTTTCAAACAAGGAATGAGCATTTTTGTGATAGTGCCTTATGTGGGAAACACAGGGGGGTCCCACTGCCTTATGCCTGCCATCACAGAACCACTTATCCACACCCTCGATGGATGAAGAACGTGTAAAGACCCGCAGTTAGCAGGTTATCCACATGTCTTTCAACAGATATCTACAATGATGTCAATAACTTAGCTCAGACCGGCGTATTGCGCGGGCAGATGGATCGTCATAACATCCCCGCCCATTGATTCGCTAAACGCCTTCCGGAATCAATGGCTCACATTCCTGACACCTCACGGAATTTTGCCATGCACGTGGTTGCCTGTGATGCTCCAATCGGCACGATGGAATCCGCTCCCGTCACAAGTCTTGCTCTCCACATGGATTGGACGGCAAGCCGACTGAGCGCATTCTGGACGGCCGACGACCAGTACGTGGTCCGTGCCGAGGGCGAGGCCGGCGTGCAGTGGTACCGCATCGAGGACGACGCGGCCATGGGGCTGCGTGACCCGCAGGCGGACGAGGAGGCTCGTCGGACGCTTGGGGCGCTCTTGGCTGACATCATTCCACTTGGTGGCGGGCGTGTCGCATTCCCGGTCGGGAGCACCGGCCGTCGGACCTATCGGGTATGGCGCTCCAATCGGAACGCCGAGGGATCGGGCCGGACTAGAATCCTGGGAGTTCGAGCTGCGCGGTCACGCCGCCTGCCAGCGTAACGCCGGCAGCCTGCAGCCACGCCAGCAGCATATCCTGTCCATGATCGCCAGCCATGGCGGAGCGCGCCGCGCTCATATGGAGCTTGAACTCGGCCGACACGTCGGGGAGCGTCCGTCTGAGGACGGCCACGGTCAGCAGCTCCGTAGCATCCGCCAGGTGACGGATCGCGAACTCGACCATGCGCGCTCGGAGGGCCGCCGCGTTGAGTACGGGGCCCTCGCCGGGCACGTCATGTTGGGCGCGCCGCTCCCGGAAAGCCGCGAGACGGCTGCGGGTGGCGGTGAGCATGGGCAGCTCATCGGCCGCGTGTTCGGGGATAGCAGCCACAGGGGCCCCCAGAAGGCCCAGCCAGGCCATCCAAAGCGTCCCACGAGCGTACGGCTCCCACGGCTCGTTCTCCAGGCGGCTGGCGGTGCGCTTGACCACCTCGCTGACGTGGTGGCGAGCATCCCACCAGCGTACATAGCTCTCCGTCTGGCGGGAGATCAGCGCCAGGGCACCGAGACGCAGCGCCCAGGTCACCGCCGACTCACCCTCGTCGATGGGCGGACGGAGCGCCGCGGAGCAACGGAAGGCCCGCGCCGCGCCGAGGGTCAGGACCGCCTGGGCGAGGTCTCGGCCGGCACTGGGAACCGGCTGCAGGGCGGCCTCGAGTTGACTCAGGGCGGCAAGTTCGTAGGCGGTGCCAAGCAGCGCCAGACCGTCCGAGATCGGCTCGCCAAGGCCATCGCCGGGAAGCAGGGCAGCAGCGTCGGCACGCTCGAGCAGCAGCGCGCGTCGCTCGGCGGGAATCGCAGCGACGGCCCAATGCTCGTCGAGGGTGGTTCTGGCCAGTTCGGCCAGCTCCCTCGCCGCAAGGTCTCGATCGGTTGCCGGGGTGAGGACGTGCATCCAGCCATCTCCGGTGGAGGGCTCGAACGGGGTCCCGCAGGAATGTGTGCTGAGCATCGAGACGCAGACCGCCGCGCTCCCCGCACTGCCGCGCCACCAGCGCGGCCACCCCGACGAGGGGAAGACGCAGTAAGCAGCACCACAGCTTGCGGTTAGCGCTCGCGCACCGCATCCAGATCACTGTCGCATTTATGTAACAGGTCGACTTCTGTCAAGAGGGCAGCCCACAAGCGGCTCCGGCAGATGTCCCTTCCCGGAGATTCAGGCGTGGGATTCGAGTCGTCGCAGGTGGCCCGTCGTCGGTTGGCCGTATTGGCCGCAAGCAACAGCAGGGTGCAGGAAGCGCTGGCCCCTTCGGGATTCCCGGGCTTTGGCCCGTCCGAGGAGAAGGCCCCGGCGAGCCGTGCCGAGCGCAGTGCAGCAGGAAGCCTGGCCACCGCGCCTGGTATGGGTGCCGGCTCGGCCGCCTTGGTGCGCCAGCTCGAGGAGTTGGCTCGCGACATCGTTGCGACGCCCGGCGCCGGCGGTGCCCTGCTTGCCGCCTACGCAGCGCAGGCGCGCGCGCTCACCATGGTGATTGAGGCCGCCCGCCGGGCAAGTGCCGAACCCCTGCCCGATGCGGTCGTACAGGCAGTTCAGGACGCCCTGAGTGCACCGTCCCCCATGCCGGGACTGCTGGCAGGCTGAGGCGAACGAAGGGAGAGACGCACTGAGCGCGGTGGCTCAGCGCGAGACCGTCCAGACGGCCACCAGGCCGCAGGCCAGTTCGTCCCGGAATCCGCCGAACTGTGGCGGAATGCGCGAAGACCCGACATAGACTTCGACGGCGTGGATGTCACTGGGTGGCGCCACATCCACGCTTGTACCCTCCGGGCGCAGGACCCCATCGACCAGCACGCGCAACGTACACCCGGATCCGGCGGTGGCGGCTCTTCCCGACGCGCGTCGGGATACCGCCTGTGCCCCGCCCCCTGCTGCGACGATTTCGATGCCTTGAAGGCTCCGCATGGCATCGCTGATCAGTGAGAAACGATCCCGCAGCAGGTCGGCCCGTCGCAGCGCCGCATTGGGCACGCCGCGCTCGATCCGCTTGTCCACCTCCGCGTGCGCACGATCCGACGGCCGGCTGGCGCTCGCGGCAACCGCATCTGCCAGCTGGTCTGCCCGCTGAAACGGATCCACCCGTGACGCGGCCGCCACAGTGGCCATCTGACTCAGTGCGACCGAGAGTGGCACGCGAGCAAAAAACTCCGGGGCGGTGATGACTGCGGTCTTCATTCCCAATTCGCGCCGGTCGGCGACCACCGCGACCCGAACGGGAATTTCCGTTGGTATGGGGCACAGGACGAACCGACCTGTGGCCATGGTCAGCGCTTCGGCCGTGTCATCACGATAGCCCAGGCGATCGGTGCCGATCGCCTGGGCTACACGCCAACTCGCGCGTACGGGCACATTAGCCATGGGCGCACCACTCGGCGAAAGCACCTGCCCTGTGACCGCCCCGCGATCGGGTGCACGCAATTCACCACACAGATCGCCAATGAACCCGACATCGGCCAGACGCGCATTGGCCTCGCGCTCCACTCGCTGTGCTTCTGCCTGCAAGCGAGAGACTCGCGTGGCACGTTCGATCTCCACACTATCGACGAACTGGAGCGCCGCTCCCAAGCGCACGTCCATCACAGCGCCGCCGCTCACCTGGACTTGCTCCAGCCGCCGTATGATCTGCATCGGATTCAGTGACCGCATGAGATCCGTGCGGGCGACCGCAGACACGACCGGCATGCGAATCTCCCAATGCCGCACAAACCAGATGCCGGAACTGGTGGTATCGAACGTGACGCGCCCGCCGATACGGCCAACGCGATCTTCAGCCGTTGGCGGATCGTACTGATAGCGGACCTCGTGCACGACGGTCGATGCCGGGCGCATCCAGATAACGCCAGTGATGTCCCGGCGATTGTCGCGGCGAGTCACCGGCCGAAACTCGATGCCGAGCGCGCCGGCATGCGAAGAATCCCCCTGCACGACCAGAAAGCAATGTGTTTTCGCGAACGATTCCGAGAGCAGCACGTCGGCGTCTGGTGCGTGATACGCGACGCTGTCCGGCTCAACCATCACGTAGCCGGTGCGGGCCAGCGAGTCTGCGGGCAGGCTGACGAATGGCCGTGATGAAGCCAGCACCGCCACGGCCGACTGCTCCGCCACCAACCGGTCACCGCTACGGTTCTCGGCCCAGCGGAATTTGCGATAGGTCGCGCGCGGTGCACCGTCGGGAGAAACAGAGACGCTGGCCAGGAACGCCGTGCGTGCCTCCGCGAGCAACTGCCCCACTGCGGTTCCTGCGGCGGGATCACGGAGGCATCCCCTGCTGCTACCCGTCACATCAAACCGGACCAGTTGTAAGGGCTGCTCAGGAAGGACCACCCGCTCGTTCGTCCTGGCGGCTTCGATGCGCAACACCGCCGTCGTGAACGGTCGTTGTCCCAGCCGCAACACACGAATCCGATATGCCCCCGGCGCCGGTGCGCCGAGTTGAAAACGTCCGCCGGCAGTGGTTGTACCGCGTGCCAGTGTCGTGTCCCGTGCAGCGCCCAGCAGCAGGACCACGGCGCCCGCGACGGGCGTGCCGGTGGATTCCCGCACTACCACACCGCTGATGGGCTGGGCCTGCAGCGCCACGGCGACAGGCATGAACGCTCCGACCAGCATCATGCCTCGCAAGCAGTGACGACGAAGGACTCGCGTCAGGACTCTGCGCAGAAACACCATGGGCTCAGATCTCAACTCGTCCGGGTCCATACGGCAATCAGTCCACACCAGAGATCATTGCGCATACCGGAAAACTGCGGTGGAAGGCGTCCCGGATGGAACAACTCGATGGCCCAGACATCGACGGGGGGAATGGCGTCGAGATCCGTCTTCTCGGGCAGCAGGATGTTGTCCACCATCACCCGCAGCACGCACTGCCTGACCGGCGTCAAGAGACTTGGACGACTGCCACGGTTCGAAATCGGCACGCGTGTGCCTTCTACCGTAGTGCCGATCGACACGCCGTTCATGCGCTGGATCATCTGCAGCAGCCCGATCGGATTGACCTTGTCGATGTACTCGCGCCGTATGAAATCATTGGGCACGCCGTCGCGGATTCGCTTGTCGATCTCGGCTTCGCGCGCCGTAAGGGGCGCCGCCGCCACCGTGTGCACCTTGTCCAGCACCGTACCCGTGGCCCGCATCTGCAGAGAGGCCTCGTTGTCTCCCGGTGCGAGCAGCAGCACGTGTGTTTCCGCCTCAAAGCCCACCTGGCGGATCTGCAGCTCGATAGTGTCCGGGGGCAGCGCCTCAAAGCGCGCCGCGCCAAACGCGTCGGTGCGGCGAACCGTCTCGGTGCCTCGTGCCAACACCACGACCTCCGCATTGCGGGTCGTGCTGTCGTTGGCCGAACGCACCCGCACGGTCAGTCGCGCCATCGCCCTGGCGACGGAGTCCGGGACGGAGACGCCGCTTCCTGCGTCGAATGATCGAATGGCTGATCGACGTGCCGCGTTTACTTCCGTCTCGGAGTCGGCAAACCGTAGCGCGGCACTGTCGAGAAACAGAGTCTGCCGCCCCACCCGGACATCCAGGACGTCACCACCGCTCACCACGATGCCGTCCAGTTGCTGATTGACCCGACCAGCCACCGGACGGCGGCCGAGTACGGCATTGATGCGATGCAGCACCAGTCGCGGCATGCGCAGTGCGTACGAGCGCACGAACCACGTGCCGAACGAAGTCGTGGCAAACTCCACCATGCCCCCAATCCGGGCATCCGCTTCGTCACGGCTGACGGGATCGTACTGAAACTCGACCACACGTGGGACCGCGGAGTCGGGGCGCATCCAGATCGTGCCCCGGATATCGACCACTCCCCGCTTGCGGGCCGTTGGCTTGAACGCGATGCCCATCGCGCCCGTGTTTCCGCCAACACCTTCCACCACCTGAAAACAGTGCGTTTCGAGGAAGCGCGGCGACAACAACACCTCGGCATCCGGCGCCCGATAGATCACACTGTCGCCATCGATGGAGATGTAACCCACCTGCGCGAGCGAGTCGGGCGACAGACTCATGAAGGGACGCGCGCTCGCTCGCGTGATGGTGCTGCCTTCTTCGGCACCGATCGGTTCACCCTTGAGGTTTTCGGGGCGCACGTACTGACGATATGACGCGCGTGGTTCGCCGTCGGGCAACGCGGAGATACTGGCGAGGAAGGCCGTGCGCGTCTCCGCGAGGAGCTGGCCAGCCAGCGTCTCAGGACCTGGATTGTTCTGGCATCGCGATTCAGCGCGCACATCGAAACGCGCGAGTTGCACCGGCATTTCTCCCACTGCAATGCGCACGTCGGTTGTGCCACCCGCGTTCACCGTCCATGGCCCCTGCACCACCGGACTGTGCCCGATGCGCAACACCCGGATGCGATAGGAGCCCGCTGCTGGTGCGGTGAGTACGAACCGACCCGCCATGGATGTCACGCCGCGCGCGAGGACCGAGTCGCGCGAGGCATCCAACAGCAACGCAACCGCCCCTGCCACCGGCGTGTTCGTCGCGTCGCGCGTGATGAGCCCGGTGATGCGCTGCGCCCACGCCACCGACGGCGCCACAACCATGGCCAACGTCATCATCAGCCACGCAATACGCTGGAGAGGAAAGCCCACGTCCTTCGTGCGATTCACGTTCAGGGGGTTCATTGCGCTCTCGTCGTGATGGCAATCAGTCCACACCTTCAACATTGGTCTAACCAAAGCGGGCCAGTACAGGACACCGGCCCTACCACCGGGCACGCGCTGCGAGGCGCGTACCCGGTGAACTGGTCTGCGATGAAGCCCGTTCAGGGCCCCTTGATCTCGACCTTCTTCTCGGCCTTCGGGTCTTCCAGCGTCTGGAGCACATCGCGCCAGGAGAACTTCTTGCCCGAGCCCAGCACGTAGTAGTCCATCCATGCCATCTCCGCAGTGCTCTTCAGCAATCGGTTCCGCGCATCGGGAATGCCGTGCGAGGAGCCCGGATACATGAACAACTCCGTGGGTACACCGACCCGCTTGAGCCCCATGTGCAGCTCGACACTCTGCGGACTCGGCACGCGCGGGTCCCCTTCCACCACGTGAATCATCGTGGGCGTCTTGGCCGCCCGGATGTAGCGGATCGGGGACTGCCGCCAGTACGCCTCGAAGTCGTCGTACGGCAACTTGTCACCCAAATAATGCTGCCGATTGCGCTGCATGTCACTCTGCGCGTACATCGAAATCCAGTTGGACGTGCCCGCGCCGCTCGAGATCGCCTTGAAGCGATTGGTGTGCGTGACGATCCAGTTGCTCCAGTGGCCACCCGCGCTCCAGCCCAGCACACCCATCTTGGTGCTGTCCACCAGACCCTGCCCGATGAGCGCATCGACACCCGTCATGATGTCGTTGTAGCCCGGCGGGAAGTAGTTGCCGACGATGCCGACCTTGTGTGCTTCACCATAGTTGGTCGAGCCACGGTAGTTGGGCATGAGCACCACCCACCCCTTGCCGGCATACGTCTGCGCGCCGTAGCCGCCATTGAAGCTGAGCAGGTCGGCCGCCGCCGGCCCGCCGTGAATGGCGACCAGCAGGGGGTACTTCTTGCCAGGCTGGTAGCCGACCGGCTTGATGAGCACGCCGCCCACCTTCTTGCCGTCCTTCGACGTCCAGGTGTACTCGCTGGTTTCGCCCAGCGACAACTGCTCGCGCACCCACGGATTGGCGTCGGTGAGCTGCACCCACGACGAGCGGTTCTTCACCGCATCCAGCGACGACACCGTGAACACGGCCGGCGGCGTGGTCGGGTCCTGATAGTTGATCAGGTAGCGCTTGCTGTCTTCCTCGAACGACACGCTGAGCACGCCGTCCACGTTGGTGAGCTGCGTGGTCTTGCCCGACGCCACATCGAGCGAGAACAGCTGCGTCGTGGCCTTGGCGCCCGTGCTGAAATAGATCGTGCGGCCATCGGGCGACCAGAAGTTCACCGAATGATCGCCGTCGTAGTCGCCGATCTTGCGGAAGGCCTGGCCCTTCGCGCTCACGTCGCGCAGGTACACGCGGCGGTTCTTCATGTTGAAGCGCGTCATGTCGTCCGACGCCGAGAACGCGATCGTCTTGGAATCCGGCGAGAAGCTGAGGGCGCTCTCCGAGGTCTCCTCGTTCTTCGTCAGGCGCTCGACGCTGTTGTCCTGTGTGTCCAGCAGGTACACATCAGCGTAGATGCCTTCTTCGGTGACATTGCGCTTGTAGCGGTCGTTCGGCGTCGCGTTGAAGCCGATCCAGCGTCCGTCAGGCGAGATCGTGAAGCCGGACACGGCCTGCGTCGCATCCTTGGTCAGGCGCGTCTCGGAGCGCGAGGCGATGTCGAACGCCCACAGCGCGGCCACCGGCACTTCGGCATTACGCACGTCCACCGTGAACTTCTTGTCGCGACGCGCCTTCTCATCGGCATCGACGCTGTCGGCGGTGGTGAAGTAGATGCGACGCGAATCCGGCGACAGACGCCACGTGCCCACACCCGTGGCATGCTTGGTCAGCTGCGTCGGGGTGAGAGAGTCGAGCGGCGTCCCCTTGGCCAGCGACGCCACCGGCAACGCATACAGCTGTTCCTCGTTGCTGCGGCCACTGCGATAGATCAGCCACTGCCCGTCACGCGTGAACTCGAACGTCGACACACCAGCCGTGGCGGCCGTGATACGACGCGCTTCGCCACCATCGGCCCGCATCAGGAACAGCTGCTGCTGTCCGCCCTGCGCGGCCGGGGCTTCGCGATTGGAGAGAAACACGAACCAGCCGCCGGTTGGTGCCCAGCGCGGCTGCGCTTCGTTCTTCGCCGTCGTGAACGTCAGTTGCTTGGTGCTGGCCAGCCCACGATCGACATCCACCACGAAGATGTCGCTCTGGCTCGTGGCTTCCTTCCAGTCAGGCGTGGTCAGCGTGTACAGCACCTGCTTGCCGTCGGGCGAAACCTCCGCGCCGCCGGCGTTGCGCATGTACTGCGCGTCGACCCAGGACATCGGACGCTTCCCCTGCGCCGACGCCGTCGTCGCGCTGGCCAATGCGGCCACACACATGAGAGTGCCCCAGGTTGCTTCACGGGACACGGGGGAACGGGTCATCTGGTCGCCTCCGGTACGGGATTCCGGTCCGGGATCCCGAATGGGATCCTCCGGGGTGATAACACGGCACATCATGGATGCGATGGCGTGGCTGCGCCAGTCGGGAACAGTTTCCGCGCTGGCGCCGAGGGGATGCTCATGGTCCCAGTGGGAAACGCGGCAGCCCCCGTTTCGCGTTGGACCGGACTTGGGCGACCGGTCTCGGCATCCCGCGGCTCGTCCCCCGGCATCACATTTCAGGCGACGCGCTCCCAGCCTTCCAGCCCGCCGCCGCATGCTTCGACTGTCCCGCTCTCCATTGGTCCGTGCCGCCGCCCTGGGCCTGACACTCGCGGTGCCCACAGCCACGCCTCGCGCACAGGATTCGCGGGTGATACGGGTGCCCTCCGCCGCGCTGGGCGAGACACGGGTGGTGCACCTGCACCTCCCCGAGGGCTACGGCATGGCCAAGCGACGCTATCCCGTGGTGGTACTGCTCGACGGGCAGGTCAAGGCGTTCAACGACATCACCGTGGCCTCCGCGGGCTACGAACTCACGGGCGCGCAGCATCCCATTGCCATGCCATCTCAGATTGTGGTGGCCGTCGAGCAGGGTGATCGGTCCGACGACCTGGTTCGGCGAGAGGACGCCTTCCTGCGCTTCCTCACCGACGAGCTACTGCCGAAGGTGGACAAGGATTTCCGCACGGCCCCGTTCCGGACGCTCATCGGCCACTCACTCGGCGGGCGCTTCGCCCTCGGTGCCATGTGCCGGGCCGGCGCGGCATTCCCCGCAGTGATCGCCATCAGCCCGTCACTGCCCGATTCGCTGCTCGACGCGACCGTCCAGTGCGCGCGCCGCGAGACATCAACGGCGCCGCGATGGCTCGTGGTATCTGCCGGCACACTGGAGACGCGATCACTGGCCAACGCCGATCGATTGCTCGCCGCTCTCGCGCCGGTGCGCCCCGCGACGTGGCGCATCACACGCGTGGATGCGCCCGGCCTCGACCACACCGGCGCTCCCTTGATCACCATTCCGATGGGATTGCGCGCGGTGTTCAGCGACAGCCTGTGGCGACTGCCTGCCCCCTTTGCGGACAGCCTCGCCAAGCGTGTCGGCGACGCCGACGCGGTGCTCGAACATGGAGTGGCGACGCGCGACCGAGCCTTTCAGGTGCCGCGTGGCACAAGCCTGGGAACCACTCCTGACGAACAGGCGCTGGCGGTGCGCGCGTGGCTGGGGAACCGCAACGGTGAACGCGCCGTCGCCAGCGCCCGTGGGTACAACAACCGATTCCCCGAAGTCATGCACGGCTACACGCTGTTGATCGATGCCTACGACGCGGCCGGCAATCAGGCCGAGGCGCGCAGGGCCATCGAGAGCGCGATCAGCAACGCCAACCGCGTGCCCTGGTTCGACGAAACGCAGAAAGCGCGCTTCGTGTTGCAAATGCGGAAGGCATTGGCCGAGCGGACACCACGATAGCTACCGCTCGGCCACCATTGGGACGTGAGCGTCAGGCGTCCGCGTACACGTGGGTCTCCGCCTGCCCACCCGGATGCACCACGGCACCATAGCGCGCCGGCCCCACCGTCTGCGCATAGCGCCAGATCGCACCGCTCTGGAAGTCCGTCTTGCGCGGCGTCCACTCAGCACGACGCGCCGCCAGTTCTTCATCCGTGAGCCGCACCGACAATGTGCCCGCACTGGCATCGATGTCGATGATGTCACCATCGCGCAGCAATCCGATCGTGCCACCCACCGCCGCCTCCGGACCGACGTGGCCAATGCACATGCCACGGGTTGCACCGGAGAACCGGCCATCGGTGATGAGTGCGACGGATTCGCCGAGCCCCTGTCCGTAGATCGCCGATGTGGTGGACAACATCTCGCGCATCCCCGGCCCACCGACCGGTCCTTCGTAGCGGATCACGAGCACATCGCCTGCTGTGTAGCGGCGCTCCATCACGGCGGCAAAACAATCGTCTTCGCTGTCGAACACGCGTGCCGGGCCGCTGTGCGTGAGATGCTTGAGCCCCGCCACCTTCACCACGGCACCATCGGGCGCGAGATTGCCGCGCAGCCCCACGAGGCCACCAGTCGGCGAGATCGCCTGCGACACCGGCATCACCACCTTCTGGTTCTGCGGGATCACCACATCCGCCAGATTCTCGGCCAGCGTCTTGCCCGTCACCGTGATGCAGTCGCCGTGCAGGAAGCCGCCGTCGAGCAGCGACTTGAGCACGATGCTCACGCCGCCGATGTCGTGCACATCCTTGGCGAGATACTTGCCACCCGGCTTGAGGTCGGCGATGAGTGGCGTGCGCTTGAACACTTCGGCCACATCGAACAGATCGAACGAAATGCCCGCTTCGTGCGCCAGTGCCGGCAGGTGCAACGTGGCGTTGGTGGAGCCACCCGTCGCCGCCACCACAGCAGCGGCGTTCTCGAGGGACTTGCGCGTGACGATCTGCCGAGGACGCAGGCCGCTGCGCACCAGATCCATCACGACCTGCCCCGCCCGTTCGGCGAAGGCATCGCGCGACTCGTACGTGGCCGGTGGGCTCGCCGAGCCCGGAAGCGCCAGGCCAATGGCCTCTGACACATACGCCATGCTGTTGGCCGTGTACTGACCACCACAGGCGCCGGCGCCGGGGCACGCGACCTTCTCGAGTGCGGTGAGCTCATCGAGCGTGATGCCACCGGCGGCGTAGGATCCCACCGCTTCGAAGACATCGAGCACGGTCACATCGCGATCCTTGTAGCGCCCCGGCATGATGGAACCGCCGAACAGGAACACTGACGGCACATCGAGACGCACCATGGCCAGCATGAGGCCCGGCAGTGACTTGTCGCAGCCCGCGATGCCAACGAGCGCGTCATAGCAGTGACCGCGCACGGTGAGCTCCACGGAGTCGGCGATGGTCTCGCGGCTCACCAGCGAGGCCTTCATACCGGCATGTCCCATCGCGATGCCGTCGGTCACCGTGATGGTGGTGAACTCACGTGGCGTACCACCACCGGCGATCACACCACGCTTGGCCACTTCGGCCTGGCGCTTGAGCGCAATGTTGCACGGCGCCGCTTCGTTCCAGCTCGACACCACACCCACAATGGGACGGGCGATCTCTTCCGCCGTGAGTCCCATCGCGTAGTAGAAGGCGCGATGAGGCGCACGTTCAGGGCCGGACGTCGCGTGCCGGCTGGGAAGCTGAGGAAAGGACATTCGGGAGGGAGAGGAGGAGGGAGGGCAATGCTGGCGTCAGTAGCCGTCGCGATCGCGCACCTTCTTCGCCCGGTCGAGCGCTTGTTTGTAGCGCTTCTCACCCTGACGACCGCGATCCTTGCGACGCACATCCACCCCGCCCATCACGGCAAGGCCACTGACCCGCAGCACCGGAGCATGAGGATCATCGGTGGCGCTTCCACCACGGATGGTGAAGCCGCCCATGAACGCCATACCCACGATGTCTACGCGCACCCCGTCCGGGACGATGATCTCCACTCCGCCCCAGAGCGTGAAGACTTCGATTTCCGTCACACCGGGTCCGAGGCGCGCCTCACGCAAGTCGAGCTCGCCACCGCCCATGATGGCGGTCACTTTGAGGTGACGTGGCACGATCCACGGTCCCTCTCGCTGAAAGCCGCCCATGATGGCTGCCGCCACGCCGCGCTCGGGCACGACGGCGGGAGACGCGATGCGGGTGACGGTGGACTCCATCGCGAGTGAGCCGGCGGGATTCATGGGATCCACCAGCAACAACTCCAGCTCCCCGAGCGACTGCGCGCGATACACCGCGGCGAGTCGCTCGTCGAGTTGGTCCATCGAGATGCGATCATTCGCGAACGCCACCGACAGCAACTGCACCACCCGCTCCCGGTGGGCAGGCTGCACGCCGACGGGAGCGTAGGAGTCGTGCATACTCAACCGATCGTCGGACGACGCGTATGGAAGTCCGTCGCCTTCTGGAACTGGTGCGCCACCGACAGGATGATGTCGTCGTTGTAGAGATTGCCGGTGATCACGGCGCAGATCGGCTGGGCCTTGTACGTGGGCGCCGGCGTGTTGGCATTTGCTGCAGCACCCGGTCCGCCGCCCCCAAAGCTCGGCACATCGAACTTGTACGGCAGCACCGCGCACGGATGGCCCGTCTGCGCGTTCGGCGCGACGTCGGCCTGTGGCGCGCCAATGAAGCCGTCCAGATCCTTCATGAAGTTGCCCCACGCCTGCACCAGCAGCAGGCGACGGCGCTGGTTCTGCACGAACTCCCAGCCCAGCGTCTGACGACCGCCCACGAAGCGGGGATTCCAGTCGGCACCGGCCATGGGATTGGTCGCGTCGGCAGCAATGCCGGCCGGACGCGCCGGTGGCGTATTGCCGAATGGTCCGTTGTTGCCGGTGCGCTCGGGCAACTTGTTCAGGTCGAGACCAAACTCCTTGGCCTTCTTCTGCACGAAGAAATCGAAGGCGGCCGCGTACTCCACGTTGAGGCCACCACCCTGCATTCCGCCGACCGTCGGGCGAGCCGTAATCTCACGCGGCGCCATGCCAAGGGCCTTGAGCTGGTCGACCAGTTCCTTGGGCGCCCCTGCGTCCACACCGATGCGCAGCGACGCGAGCTTGATGTTGCGATCGAAGTTGAACGGCGTGGTGACGGTGGACGAATCCTTTGGATCGACACCGTGCAGCACGTTGAACACCATCGCGCAGTCTTCCGCCGTGCGGCACATGGGGCCGACCCGATCCTGCGACCACGAAAGCACCATGCCGCCGTGCCGCGTCACACGACCATACGTCGGGCGCAGCGCGCTGATGCCATTGCGGATGGACGGTGAGACAATGGAGCCCTGCGTCTCAGTGCCGATGGCAAATGCGACGCACCCACCGGCGGTCGCCGAACCAGGTCCCGCCGATG
Source organism: Gemmatimonas sp. (assembly GCF_036405635.1). Classification (GTDB taxonomy): domain Bacteria; phylum Gemmatimonadota; class Gemmatimonadetes; order Gemmatimonadales; family Gemmatimonadaceae; genus Gemmatimonas. Next base: position 22,390 of record NZ_DASWXE010000102.1, read on the forward strand.
AACCGCTCGCGCCGATGTTGAGGTTCCACGGATTGTTGGTGCGACCACCATACCACCAATCGTTCTGCGCATAGAGACCCGTCGACAGCTTTGCGAGCAACACCGCACCGGCGTTGCGCAGCCGCGTCACGATCTCAGCGTCGTAGTCGAACACCTGGTCCTTGAAGTCCGGCGAACCCCACGACGTGGGCACACCCTTCGTCGCGAACAGATCCTTGATGCCGTACGGCACACCATGCAGCGGACCACGATCCTTGCCGGCCTTGAGCTCCGCGTCCATCGCGTCCGCCTCAGCCCGCGCCGATGTCTCCATCAGCGTCACCACGCAATTGAGCTGCGGATTGAGACGCTTGAGGCGCTCGAGATAGATATCCGTGATCTGGCGCGAGGTGATGCGACGGGCCTTGATCAGCGCCGAGATGCGATGGGCGGGCAGGAAGGCGAGCGCCTCGGGATCGGTGGGAACCGTACCGCTCCATTTCTCCACCGCGAACGTCGCGCGATTGAAGACCGACGCGCCACGCTGGCGCACCAGCTTCTCCATCAGCGCGCCAGTGCCTTCCGGGTAGGGCATGAACTGCAGCGCCGGCGCTTCGCCATTGCCAAGCGGGACGGCGGGCTGCTGCGCGGGTGGCTGGAACTCGGTCCACAATCCACCGATGTCTGCGAGCGGAGCACGCAGCCCCTGTGCGCCCGCAACGGCCGGCGCACCGAACGCACTCGCCGCCGCGGCGACCAGCGTGCGAAACATGAACTGGCGGCGATCCAGACCGGTCGCCGTCTCGTCATAGTCCATGGCCGCAAGTTCTGCCTCGGCCTGCGCCAACACATCGAGAGGGGTATCCACGCGAAAGCTCCAACGGAGAGAGTACGGACGGGAACGCCATGCGCTCCCAATATCTCTCGCTGTACACGTTCGCGTGAGACGTCGGCCACCATCGGCGACCGACACCTCACACCATCGGCGATCAGCCTGCGCCGGGAGGGCGAATACGGAATCCGAAGGGTTGCTGCACGAGCTGCGGCACCGGGCGACCGTTCAGGGAAGCCGGGCGATACTTCATGCGCGGCAACGCGGCCTTGACCGCCACCACGAACTCGGGATCGGCGGGCTCGAGCAGCTTGAACGTGGCGATGTCGGCGTGCCCGAGGCTGTCTACCACGAACTGCGCCAGCACGAGGCCCTCGATGTTCTTCTCGAGCATCTTCACCGGATAATCCGGTCCGACCGCCGTCGGATCGAGCGCCGCGGCAGAATCGACATCGATTTCTGTAAGCAGGCGTTCGGAAACCACTTCAGGGGTCGGCGTCTCGTCGAAGCCGTTGTCACCGCCCTGCTTGGCGGCCACAGGGACGGTGCCGTCGGGCTCGGGCACCTGAAAATCACCCGAGGATTGTTCGGACGGCACACCCAGCCCGATAAAGCTCAGGCGTTCAGTGGAGGGCGCAGGTGCGGACTGCTTGGGCGGTGCGATAAAGCGCACGAGGGCGTCCGCCGCGGGTGGCGGCAGCTGGATGGGCACGGTGCTGAACGCCGCGACAGCGCCAACCGCCGTGGCCATCGAACCCATTCCCATCAGCTGCCATTGCACCAGCAGCCAGGGCATGACACGACGCGTCGACTCGAACAGGGTCAGTCTCACGCGACGCTTGTGCATACATCCTCCAAGTCGCAGTCTGCGACAACAACACCGGTCGTGACAATTCCGTCACCGCCTGCCCCGGCTTTCCGCATGGCGTTCCCTATCTCTGCTGCTCAATGAGTGACTTCGCAAGATCATGGATGTATTCCGTCCCAGAATCGTGAGATGACGCTCCAGACTGGCGCGTCTACTGGAAAAACAGTAGCTATCAGGCCATGACGTTCTCGATCACTTCAATGTCGGTCCGACGTGCTCGCCACGTTGGCCGGTTTTGGCCACGAGTTCTTCGGGTTGCCAACCTGACGTTGTGTGCGTTGGGGCTGTGGACCATCGCCATCGCGTTTCCCCGCGCATTGGCATCGCAGGCACCAGCGGTGGCCACCCCACAGGGTGCACTTCAGGGCATCGTGCGCGCCGCACCCACCGATGTGGCGCTGCCCTACGCGGTCATCTCCATCCCTGCCCTGGGCATCGAACGTTTTTCGGGAGCGAACGGCACGTTCATTCTCGGTGCGGTGCCCGCTGGCTCACACGAAGTCCTCATCCGGCGACTCGGATTTGTCCCTGAACGTCGCACGGTGAACATCAGCGCCGCCCAGACCACGACGCTGGATGTGCGACTGGTGCAAGTGCCGGTGCGCTTGTCCTCGATGCTGGTGCGTCCGGTCGAACCATGCAAGCGCCCCGGGCTCCCGGACAGCACACGATTTCCCGAGGTCGCACAGCTCGCCAACTTGCTCCGTGAGAACGCCGATCGATATCGCTTGCTCGTACAGCAATATCCGTTTGCCTATGTGCAAACCCGCGCCTTTGGGCAGTTGATGGACCGTGGCATGACCATCCTCCGTGTGGACAGCATTCGTGTGCCCGGTGCATCGGCCGTGGAATACAAGCCCGGCAATGTTGTCCGCCGCGATCGAACGGGAGGTCGCAACGACTACTCGATGCACCTACCCACTTTGCTCGACCTCGCGGACGCGGTGTTTGTGCGCAATCACTGTTTTCACTACGCCGGCACGTCGACGCATGAGGGAGAAACCTGGTACCGACTCGATGTCCGGGCGGCCGACCGCCTGTCGTCTCCCGATGTGCATGGCGCGTTCTTTCTGGACAGCGCGACATCGCAATTGCGTCGCATGGAGCTCGAGATGAGTCGCCCGGACCGGCTGCCCCGGGAGCTGCGCAGCATCCGCACCGTGCAGGTCACCACGCAGTTCCTCGAGATTGCGCCGGGCGTTGCACTCATCGACAACGTGTGCGCGGTGAACTGGATCAAGGGACGCGGCCCCAGAGCCCAGCACGCCGCCGAGTTGCAGCAAGTGCTGATGTACGGCTTCACCGCTCCCCCGCCAGATATCGACCCCGTGGGACAGCGCTCGATGCCACCATGGCGCCGCGGGGCCGGCGTACCGCGGGACTCCCTCTCCTGCGTGCCCCCCGAAGGCTAGGCGGGCGGGGTCGCGAAGTTCGCGGAGGGACAAACCAACGGCTATCGTGCGGTGTACGCATGGTAGCCGCAATGCTTCCCTGACCCCACTTCGATGTCCCGTGCGATCGCTCTCTCGCTCATTCTGAGCGCGACTCTTGGTGCCTGCGCGCGGGCTGGTGCGCCTCCGGCTCAGCAGCCCGCTCCAAGTGGACAGCCCACCCAGCCGGTGGTGCAGCCGCCGATGACCGTCACGCCCGCTCCGCCGCCGGCCGCCGCGCCCGATAGTGCCCGCGCGGACTGGCATCGCCTCGATGCGGAAACGGACGGTGTGATCGGCGTGGGATCCGAACGCGCCCTGCGTGAACTGCTGGCCGGCCGTGCGCCGCAGCGCAGTGTCGTGGTGGCGGTGATCGATGGTGGCGTGGACACCGTGCATCGCTACCTCGCTCCGTCCCTCTGGAAGAATCCCAAAGAGGTGGCTGGCAATGGCCGGGATGACGACAACAACGGATTTGTCGACGACGTGTTCGGCTGGAATTTCTCCGTCATGACGAACGGCGAATCAGTGCATCACGACACCTTCGAAGTCACACGCCTCTATGCCGCGTGTGGTGGCCAGGCCGCGGGTGCAGGCATCCCCAAGCCGGCGCAGCCTCGTTGTGATTCCGTGCGCACCGCCTATCGCGAACAGGTCGAGAAGGTCACCGGCACACTCGGCCAGATCCGCAACATCGAGCGCACGCTGTCGCAGGTGAACGACATCCTTCGTCAGGCCATCCCCGGTGAAATCACGCGCGCACGCGTCGAGACGTTCAAGCCCACCAACGCCATGCAGGAGCAGGCGCGGGGCATCTGGCTGCAGCTCGCCGAAAACGGGCTTGACGCGGCCGCCATCGCGGAGGCCAAGGAGGCCTACGAGTCGCAGGCGCGCTACGGGCTCGACACCCTGTTTGCACCGCACGCCACCGCACCCAGCGCCGGTGCGCGCGACATCATGGGTCCTGACGCGAAGCACGGCTCACATGTCGCCGGCATCATCGGCGCGGTGCGTGGCGCGGGCAATCCAGTGCAAGGCATCGCGCCCAATGTGCGCCTGATGGGTGTGCGCGCAGTACCCGATGGCGACGAGCGCGATCCGGACATCGCCCGCGCCGTGCGTTATGCCGTGGACAACGGCGCCCAGATCATCAACATGAGCTTCGGCAAGGCGTGGTCGCCGCAAAAGGCCACGGTCGACAGCGCCATGCGCTACGCAGCCAGCAAGGGCGTGCTGCTCGTGCACGCGGCAGGCAACGATGCAGAGAACAACGATGTGAGCCCCTCGTTCCCCACGAGTGTCACCGTGGACGGCGCGCGAGTGGAGACGTGGATCGAAGTGGGCGCAAGTTCATGGAAGGGCAAGGACAAGCTGGCAGCCGGCTTCTCCAACTACGGCAAGGCCCGCGTCGATCTGTTCGCCCCCGGTGAGGACATTCTCTCCACCGTACCGGGTGGTGGCGTGAAGCGCGAGAGCGGCACCAGCATGGCCGCACCGGTGGTGTCCGGCGTGGCCGCGTTGCTGATGGCCTACTTCCCCAATCTCACCGCCACGCAGGTCAAGGAAATCCTGCTGCAATCGGTGCGAAAGTTTCCCGGCCAGCAGGTCGACAAGCCGGGTGGTGAAGGCCAGCGGGTGGCGTTCGACGCCTTGTCCGCCACCGGTGGCATTGTCGACGCCTACGCGGCGGTGAAGCTCGCACTACAGCGCATCCAGTAGCCGCGTCCCGTCAGTTCGGCACCATGCAAACGCCCCGCCGCGCCCGGTTTCCGGAGACGCGGCGGGGCGTTGGTGTTTGTGTACTCGACTACTGCGGCGCGTCGAGAACTTCGCGCACTTTCCGCGACAGGGTCTCCGCCGAGAACGGCTTCTGCAGGAATGCCGCATTGCCGGTGAACAGCCCCGACTCAATCACGCCGGGGTCCACATGGCCGGACAGGTGCAACACCTTGAGCTCGGGTCGAATCGCGGTGAGCTCACGGGCCAACGCGCCACCACCCATGCGCGGCATCGTCACGTCACTCACCAGCAGGTCGATGTGTCCTACATGGGCCGTGCCGATGGCCAACGCCTGCTCACCGTTGCTGGCTTCGAGCACCGTGTAGCCGAAGCTGCGCAACAGTCGTGCGGCGATGTGCCGCACGCCGTCTTCATCTTCGGCCAGCAGAATGGTCTCCGCCCCGCCGGTCGGTGCGATGACCCGACCCGCCACCGGTGTCTGCACCACTTCGGCATGCTGCGCCCGCGGCAGATACACCTTGAACGTGGAACCGCGTCCGAGCTCGCTGTACACGCCGATCGTGCCACGACTCTGCGTCACGATACCGTACACCGTGGCCAGACCGAGTCCCGTACCGCGATCCGGCCCCTTCGTGGTGAAGAATGGTTCGAAGATCCGCGCCTGCGTTTCCCGATCCATGCCACTACCGGTATCCGACACCGAGATCACAGCGTGAGGCCCGAGCGACGCGCCCTCGTGCTGCGCAGCAAAGATCGCGTCGATGTCTTCGTTGCTCGTCTTGATCGACAGGGTGCCACCGGTGGCCATCGCGTCGCGGGCGTTCACGGCGAGGTTCATCACCACCTGCTCGATCTGCCCCGGGTCGGCGAGCACAGGATGCAGTGTCTCGTCCAGCAGCACCTGCAGTGACACATCATCACCCAGGACGCGCCGCAACATGCGCTCGATGTCCACCACGGTGTCGTTGAGACTCAGCACCTTCGGCGCCAGCACCTGCCGTCGGCTGAATGCGAGCAGCTGACGTGTGAGACTCGCCGCGCGCGTGGCCGCACTGTCGACCTGCGCCAGATCGTGCTTGAGCGTGTCGTCGTCGGGCAATGCCGCCGCCACAAACTGATTGTGAGCGAGAATGACGGTGAGCAGGTTGTTGAAATCGTGTGCGATACCACCAGCCAGGCGGCCCACCGACTCCATGCGCTGACTTTGCTGCAACGCATGATCAGCCCGGCGTCGGTCGATGGCCGAGCCAAGGATGTGCGCGACCGACTGCAGGAAGTGAATATCGTCCTGCCCAAACGCACGGCTGTCAGTGGCCCCCACTTCGAGTACGCCGTATGGCCGGCCGTGCAGCGGGACGATCACGGCGGCAGCGGAAAGCAGCTTGTTCGCTTCCGCATCGGCGCCGATTTCGAAACGCGTTTCCGTAGTGGCGTTCACAAGAATCGTCGGCGCGTTCTGCTGCAGTGTGTAGCCGGCCAGTGAATGTGGTCCCGTGCTCATCGCGATCGCCTTCGCGTCACGTGGATAGCCCACGCTCGCGCGCGCCTCGATGCGCTTGCCGTTGCCCGTGAGCTCGAGCACCTGAGCCATCGGCACATCGAGCGTTTCCGCGACCATGAACACGGCTGCGTCGAACAAGGCTTCGAGGTCGGACATCTCCACAGCCGCCTGCCCGAGTGCCGCCACAGCAGCCTGCTGCTGGAAACGCACACGCAAAATGCGCTCGGCCTCACGGCGCTGCGTGACGTCACGCGCGATGGCAAAGACCACATCGTCATCGGGCGACGGAATGGCGCGCCATTCGAGCCACCGATAGCTGCCGTCGCGGCAGCGATACCGGTTCTCGAACTGCATGGTACCGCGCCCTTCACCCGGCTGGAACAACGACGCCTGGCCGGCATCACGATCATCGGGGTGTACGAAGTCGATGTACGGCCGCGCCTTGAGTTCTGCATCGGACCAGCCGAGCAAATGCTCCCACGCCGGATTGAGACGCGAGAAGTAGCCGTCCGTGCCCGCGAGGCAGATCAAGTCGGTGGACAGCTCGAAGAAGCGCTCGATATCGGTCTCGAGCACACCGGCGTAGCGCGCCAGTTCCGCACGGGCACTCTCGAGCTCCGCTTCGCGCTGCCGCAGGCTGTGATTCTGCCGCACCGCGTCTTCGAACGTCGAGATGAGCAGGTCCAGGATCTGCTCGCGCTCAGAGCTGATCGTGAACTCCCGGCCCATGAAGTACACCTGCAGCCCCACATGTACCGCGCCGCGTCGACGTGCGCGTCGCGTGTCCAGCAGCCACATGATGCGCTCCAGCAAGTGCGCACCGTCATAGGGCTTGGTGAAGAAGTTGTCAGCCCCGCACTCGAGCCCCTTGATGATGTCCATGGGATCCGAGAGGCTGGTGAGCAGCACCACCGGCGTGCGGTAGTGCGGACTCGCCTTGATCCGGCGACACAGCTCGTATCCGTCCACCGCTCCAGGCATCACGATGTCGCTGACCACGACATCGAACCGGCGTTGGGTGGAGGCGAGCAGCTCGAGGGCGGCTTCACCGCTCACGGCCACGGTGACATCGTGCCCTGCGGACTCCAGCAGGTGCCGGAGAATCTCCGCTTGGGTGGGGCTGTCTTCGACAGCGAGGATGTGGTGACTCATTGCGGGCGGGGTTCCTTCAACGTCATGAGCATGGAGGCAATGTCATCGAGCGGGAGCACGACATCCACCGTGCCCGCTGCAACTGCCTCACGTGGCATTCCATACACGACCGACGTGGCTTCATCCTGCGCGATCACGAAGCCACGAGCCGCACGCACCATTCGAAGGCCACTGACTCCATCACTACCCATGCCGGTGAGGATGACAGCCACCACACCGGCTCCGTGTGCACGTGCTGCGGAGTCGAACAGCGAGGTCGCCGACGGGCGAAATCCGCCGATCGTCGGAGATGTGTCCACGAACATCGTTCCATCGGCCTGCAGGCCGAACTGCGTGTCGTCCGGAGCCACGTACACCGCGCCCCCGGATGGACGTTCCCCGTGCTGCGCCACGCGCACGGAGAGGGGACATACGGTCCCCAACCAGTCGACGAATCCCGAACCGAACCCGAGTGCGATGTGCTGCACCACGAGAATCGGGATGGGATAGTCGGCCGGCAGCGCGCGCAGAATGCGCGCGATGGCGGCGGGCCCACCCGTGCTGGCGGCAATCGCCACCACACGCGCGGGACTACGAGGTCCACGTACCGGTAATCGGCGCGATACACCGGCATCCGGCGGCGCGGGAATGGCGCGTTGCACACCACTGGCCCGCGCAAATCCCGGTGCACGACGCACCACCTTCACCTGTGACAGCGCCTTCACCATCGTCACCAGGTGACTTTGCCGAGCATCAAAGTCGTCGGACGAGGGATCATCCGGCTTCCGCACCAACAGCAGCGCCCCACCCAACACAGCTTCGAGCGACATGCTGACATCGTCAGCCGTGCTGCTGGACGACACGATGATGATGGGCGTTGGGTGGCGACTCATGATTTCACGCGTCGCCTCCAGGCCATCCATCACCGGCATGTGCACATCCATCATGATGAGGTCGGGATCGAGCGCCAATGCCATCGACACCGCTTCTGCCCCCGTGCGGGCCTCACCCACCACTGTGATGGCCGGATCGCTCTCGAGAATGCCCCGCAGCAAGTCGCGCAGCGTGGCAGAGTCTTCGGCGATCAACACGCGCACCACGTCAGACGTGCTCATGCCAGCAGCTCCGCCACGACCTGGAGGAGCCCACGCTGATCAAACGTCGACTTGCCGAGGTAGGCGTCGGCACCCACATCGAGCCCACGGGCGCGGTGCTCGGGTGATTCAAGTGCCGTCACGAGCACCACCGGCAGGTCGCGGAAGCGTTTCGACTTGCGGATGGCCTCGCACAGACCGAAGCCGTCCATGCGCGGCATCTCGATATCGCTGACCACCAGATCCGGCGCAAACTCCTGCACGCTGCGCCAACCGTCCGCACCGTCCACTGCGGTGAGAACTTCGTAGCCCGCCGCCTCGAGAATGCCCTGCTCGAGCGCGCGAGTGGTGATGGAGTCGTCCACCACCAGCACCTTGTAGCGACGATCGACCACTGGGGCGTCGGCCTGCTCCGGCAGCCGCGTGCTGACTTCGAGTGCCGCGGCGGCGGCGGCGGCGGCATCAAGCACCAACGCGATGGTACCCGAGCCGAGAATGGCTGCCCCACTCAGCAACGGCGATCGCCGTTCGCCATCGGACAATGGCTGTAGCAGGATCTCCTCTTCCGACACCAACGCGTCCACCACAAGCCCCACGCGCAGCGCCCCAACTTGCACGAGCGCGATGAGCGCGTGTGAGGCCACGGGCTGCTCGACAATGGGCGGCAGCAGCTGCGCCAACACGGCGAGCGGCAGTGCCACATCGTCCACCATCACCACCTGCCGTCCCTCGATGCGATGCAGTGCCGAGGCCGGCACACGCAACAATCGCTCGATGTCGGCGGTGGGAATGGCAATGACCTGATGCCCCGCGGTAGTCAGCACCGCGCGAATGCTGGCCAGCGTGGGCGGGCACGCGAGCGTGATGGTGGTGCCGCGGCCGGTGGTCCACTTGAGCGACACCGTACCACGCACGCGTTCCAGCGCGGCCCGCACGAGGTCCATGCCCACACCTCGACCGGAAATGTTCGTCGCCGTGGAACGGGTGGATAGATCGCCCGTGAACAGCGCGGTGGCGACGGCTTCGTCGTCGGTGGCGATGAAGCCGCGACTGACCATGCGGGAACGAACCGCTTCGGCATCGATCCCTGCACCATCGTCGGTGACCGTCACGATGACCCGATCGCCGCGCAACGTGGCGGCGACAACGATCAACCCTTCCGGCGATTTCCCCGCCGCCTCGCGTTGCACGACCGTTTCGATGCCATGATCAACGGCATTGCGCACGGTGTGCAGCAACGCTTCGCGCAGGCCATCGAGCACTGCACGATCGGCCTCCACACCACCGCCAACGATCTCCAGTCGCACGCGCTTGGTGTCTCCGGCCACATCGCGCACCACGCGCGGCAACGCCGCACAGGCATCGGCGAAGGGCCGCATGCGCAGTCGGCGCACCTGATCCAGCACATCGTCGGTCAGCGTGTCCAGCGCCCGCAGCTGACGCTGGGTGCGTGTGGTCAGTCGTTCGGTGCGGATGGCGAACTCGCGCAGTTGCTCCTCGGTGCGCTGGATGGAGCGCAAGGCGTCTGGCGTGTCCGCCAGTTGACCGAGTGCGAGTCGCAGGCGGCGCGTGGTATGCTTCCATTCCACCGCAGAGCGCGCGGCCAGTGTGCGTAGCGATTCGAGATCCTCGGCATGTTCACTGGCGTCACGCCGTGCACCCAGCAGCTGGCCAGCAGTAGCCAGCAACAGATCCAGTCGGTCCGCGCTGATGCGCACGGGCGCCTCGGCCGTCCGCACCGCCGGCACGGGCGCGCTGGGCGTATCAGTGGAACGCAACGCAGTGGCCGGTATAGACGGCGTAACCGATGCGCCGGCAAGCGCCCATTCACCAACGGGGCTCGCTGCAGTCGCCGCCTTGGCAGGTTCCGTACGTGCGCCCATGGGAGTCGCCGAATCGGACTCGATCGCGACCGGCTGTCCGGCGCTCGTCTTCGCCTCAACTCCCCCTGGGCGTGTACTCGAGGGCGCCGCTTCCTGGAGCTGGGAAGGTTGCACTCCAGGATTCGTCGGAGCGGTCGGCGTTGCTGATGCCGAAGTCGATGCCGAAGTCGATGCCGAAGTCGATGCCGAGGCAGGCTCCGGCGCGCTGGTCCCCGGTCGCAGCGACTGAGGGCGCGCGGTCCGGCTGCGTGCGGTGAAATGCCCCACACCCGGATCGAAGCCGATGAACCAGGCATGCAGCGACATGTCACGCGTCAGTTCACGCCCGGCGCGCAGCCGCACCGCTGCCTCATTCAACGCATCCGCGGCCGCAAAAAGTGCCGAGAACTGCGGCGCGCCCAGGGTCGCCGACCCATCACGCACACGCGCCAGGAAGGCTTCCAGGGCATGACACGCATGCTCCACCATGGTCACCGATGCAGCGCGCGCCGCGCCCTTCACCGTGTGTGCCACACGAAACAGGGCGCGGATCTGATCCGCGTCGGTCGGCTGCTGCTCGAGCGCGAGCAGCGCCGTATTCATCTCGACGACCTGCTCCTCGAGCTCACCGATGAAGGTAGCCCGCAGTCGGGCAGCGAGGCCGTCAGGCACCGTCACGCGCGTGTCGCCGTGTGATGGCGCATCGTCGCACCGGTCAGTTCCAGTAGGCGACCACCGAACTGATTCAGGTCCTGCGCCGCACGTTCGGCCTGTTTGGTGGCGGCCAGATTCTGTTGCGTGGCCTGATGGATGTTGCCCATCGCCTCGCGGATCTGGCTCATGCCCAAGGCCTGCTGACCGGCCGACGCCATGATCTGTGCGGCGACCTGCGACGCGTCGGCCACGGCGTCGGCGAGGGTGCGAATCGTCTCGCCAGCGTCGCGCACCTGTCGATCCATCACCGCCACTTGTTTGGTGCCCTGTTCGGTGACCATGACCGCGGCGTTGGTGGCCCGCTGAATCTCGCCAAGAATCTGGCGCACCTGTACGGTGGCCTTCTTGGACTGCTGCGCGAGGTTCTTCACTTCGGTTGCCACCACGGCGAACCCGCGTCCGTGCTCGCCAGCGCGCGCCGCTTCAACCGCCGCATTCAACGCGAGCAGGTTGGTCTGTTCGGCAATGTCGTTCACGCTGGCGATGATCTCCCCGATCGCCTGCGCCTGTTCGGCCAGTGAGATGATGCTGGTAGCGGTGGCTTCCACCTGCTCTCGCACCGCGGCCATGCCTTCGACGGATGCCTCCACCGCTCGCAATCCCGACTTGCCGATTTCCGCCGTGCGCCGCACTGAATCGGCGACCACGCGCGCGCGATCGGCCGCCTGCTCTGCGGTCTGTGTGACTTCCTCCACGGTGCTGACGGTCTCCGTCACCGCCGCCGACGACTCGTTGGAACCGGAGGCCTGTTGTGTGGTGGCGGCCAGGATCTCCGCCGCACTCGAGGCCAACACCACCGACGTTTCGCGCAGCGGACCACTCACCGCGTTGTTGAGCAGTATCGCCGCCACGACACCGATCACCAGCGACAACAGGCCGCTGATCGCGATGAGCAGCTGCATGCGCCGCGAGGTCGCGATGCTGTCAGCAGAAATCTGGTCGGTGCGCCGCTGCACCATCCCGATCCCCGTGATGATGGTGGCGCCGATCGAATCAGCCTGCGGGCCCACGGTGGCGCTGAACAGACGCACGGCCTCATCATGACGGCCCGTCCGCGCGAGTTCTCCCACTTCACGCGCGCGCGCGCGCCACTCGTCGAGATCACGAATCACTTCGACCCAGAGCGCCTGTTCCTGCGGCTCCATCACCGACGAGTCGCGAAGGCCCACCGCATGCGCGCGGACGGCTGTCACCAAACTGTCGGCGGAGGTGATCAGCCCCGCGTCAAACTGCACGAGCAGTCGCAGGTAGTCGACACGTGCCCGCCGCCAATCCGACTGGGCGAGTGCGGCCGGCACCAGGCGATGGCGCACCGTGCCAAGCGCCAACTCACTCGCCGTCGAACTCCGCCGCAGCGCAAAGCTGGCGAGTGCCCCGCCCACCAGCATCAGCACCAGCACCAGTGCGAATCCGACGCCGATCCTTCGACTCACCGTCCATTTCATGGAGTCCTCCTCAGGGGTCCAGGTCGAGCAGGCGCTCGGCCGACAGTACGGCAATCGCATCATGCGTCACACCGACAATCAGCTCCGTGCGTCGCACGGTACCGACGGCCGGCGCATCCAGTTGCTGCACATCGATCGGTCGCATCTCCAGCACATCATCCACCAGCAAACCCAGCGTGCTGGTCGCTCCCTCGATAACCAACACGCGTGCCAGATCGTTGAGCGCTGTCATGGGCAACCCCAGGCGTGCACGCACATCGATGAGACGCAGCAGGCTCCCCCGCCACAGGGTCAGTCCGACAATGGGGGCGACCGCACCGGGAAACGGCACACGCTGCGTGAGCATCACCACCTCGCGCAGGGCCATGGCCGGTACGGCATAGCGTTCACCGGCCAGCAGGAACACCAGCATCTCTGCATGGGCGACCGCCTCGACCTCGACAGGCTGCGCCAGTTGCGCGGCCCGTTCGAGCAGGATGGCCCGGTCGGCGTCGCCGGATGTCCTCATGCGGCCTCGTGCAGCAGTGACAGGTGTTCGCGCACCACACGCTGCAACGTCTCGGGGCGCTCGCCGTCGGCAGCGCGCACCGGTTCATCGGCAGGGTGTGCATCCAACAAGCGCGCGGCACGGCGAAAGGCATGACGCGCCCGAGCATGGTCACCCATGCCAAGCAACGCCCGACCCACCAGCAGGTGACCGACGATCAGCGTGCGATCGAGATAGAGTGCCGCGCGCGCCGCCGTCGCGGCTTCCTGCGGATGTTTCGCGTCGAGCAGGAACATCGCCTGCAGGCAATAGAGCTCGGTGCATTCGCGATGATCGCCGATCATGACATCACACCACCGCGCGGCGTCATCGAGCAACCCGCGATTGGCGAGCGTGCGCACCAGCACCACCGCCGCCCGCGCGTCGTGGCCCTGCTTCACGATCCGCTGCGCCGCGAGATGGGCCGTAGCGTAGTCCGCGGCGAGGTACGCCGCTTCCATGGCATCGACATCGCTGGCCGACGTGGCGTCGGGCGACAGCGGGTCGCTTGATCGAGTCACGTCGTCGATCGAGCGCGGCACCCACGGCTGCGCGTTTGCCTGTGATGCAGACTGGGGAAGATGCCACTCGTGCGCAGCGTCCCGAGACCCTTCCGACGGTGACGGGGTGGGAGTAAACGTCAGGGGCGCCACAACCCGTTCGCAGTTTCGCCACAATGCCGACGCCGTCGACTCTGAAGAGGACGCACCGTTGCGTGGACGGCGGCGCAGCACCACACCGGCCGATGTCACTTCCGGTTCGCAGGCCGTTGACGGCGGTGGCAACGGATCGGCAACGCCCAGCACCAGATAGCCGTCGTCAGACAACGCATCGAGCAACCGCGCGATGACCTGCTGCGCTTCGTCGCGATCGAAGTAGATCAGCACATTGCGGCAGAGGATGATATCCATCCCCCAGGTGCCGCCGGCCAAGGGCGGGTACTCGTCAGCCACGAGATTGAGTGGCGCGAAGGTCACGGCCGAGGCGATGTCGGGATGCAGCACCCACTCCACGCCATCGCGCGCGAAGTACTGCTCCACGACCTCGGCCGACAGACCCCGCAGCGACCACTGGCTGTACCGGGCGCGCACCGCGCGTGCCAGCGCCGGACGGGAGATGTCGGTGCCGAGAATGGACGGCGTCGGCAGAATGCCCATCTCGCTGGTGAGCATGGCCAGCGTATAGGCCTCCTCACCCGTGGCACATCCGGCACTCCACAGGTGCAGCCGATGTCCCGCTGGCCTGATCGCGCGAAGCTGCGGCACCAGCGTGTCGCGAATCAGATCGAGCTGCGCGGCGTCCCGCTGGAAGTACGTTTCTCCGACGGTGATGCGCGCGACGAGTGCGTTCAGCAACGTCGCGTCCGTTTCCAGGCGCTGCAACAGCCGCGCAACGGATGGCAGCCGAGCCGCGGCCATCGTGTCCCCGACCCCGCGTTCCAGTAACGACCATCGCGCATCGGAGAACACCAGGCCGGTGCGTTCTCGCACGAGCTGGGCGATGAGCTGCATCGCCACCGACGTCGCGTGGCCCTTGCCGCTCGCGCTGGTGCTCACAGCCCGGCGAGTGCGGCGTCGAGACGCCGTCCTTGTTCCACGGTGAGAAACGCGTCGAGGTCGTACACGATCATGACCCCATCGGCGGTGCGTGCGATGCCGGCGACCGCATCGGCTTCGAGCTCCGGCTCTGGTGCGGCGATGGCTTCTTGAGAGAGCGTGATGATATCCCTTACCTGATCCACACGCAGAGCCACGCGACGCGACGCGGATTCCGTCAGCACGAGAAACTGATCGACGCTGACCGGCGATGCTGGCAAACGCAGGCGTTCGCGGATGTCGAGGACAGGCACGACCTCACCGCGGACATTGATCACACCTTCCAGCAAGGCATGCCCGGATGGGACTGGTGAGATGTAGACCGCGCGCAGGACCTCACGCACCGCCGACGACACCAGCCCGAGGGTCACATGTCCGACATCAATGATCAAGAATGACTGAACTGCGATTGGCAGGAGCACGGCGACCGGGTGGGATAGCGGTGAACGACTCCAGAACCGTCAGCGCGCGGAGCTAACCTGACAACTGAGTGCACAATGCGCAAGTCTTTTTGTGCCTGTGCGTTGGAACGTTTGCACCTGCACACCGGAAGCACTGTCAAGGTACGCGACACTTGTCGCGGAACGCAGTGTGCGACGTGTCGCGCGTTGCACGGTGCGTGGCGCACTCATGCGATGTTCGACAGGCTCAACCGATTGAGTTTGTCGTGTTTCTGAGTGGCGCACCGCACCACGTCGTCACAATGCCGCTACGTCGCCCAACGACATGCGGATCTCACAAGACTGTCAGTTCGCCGCACCGCATGGCATGAACAGAAAACCCCGACAAACGCATCGCGCTTGTCGGGGTGGTCTGCACATAATAGCTGGGGAGAGACTCGAACTCTCGACCTCACGATTATGAGTCGTGCGCTCTAACCGGCTGAGCTACCCAGCCCCAGCACTTGCACCGCGCCTGTCGCACACACGGTGTACCGGGACACAAACGGCCGGCCCTTTCGGACCGGCCGTTTGCACACATGGCGGGGGCGGGATTTGAACCCGCGACCTTCGGGTTATGAGCCCGACGAGCTACCAGGCTGCTCCACCCCGCGGCAGTCTTGGGATATTAGCTACCGAACTCCCGGAGTCAACCCCGGCAGACTCATCTGAACGCTCATCTGTCTGCGGTGCCGGCACGGAATCCGATCGCGCGCCGTTGAAGCGATACAGAATTTCCTTGTCGCCGCGCACCATGCCGTACTCCTCACGCGCCAAACGCTCGAGACGCGCCGGGTCGGTCGCCACCGCCTTGAGTTCCGCGCGCAACACCGCGACGGAATCACGGAGATCCTGTAGATCGTTCTCCAGATCGGATCGTTTGTCGCGCTGCGTGAAGAGATCCGACGAACCGTACTCGCCGCCTTCCACCGCAAACGCCAGCACGGCCAGAATGCCGGCGCCCCATACGAGGCGCCGCACCCAGACCGTCTGCCACAGCGCGGAGAACGCGCTGCCCTTAGATGCCGAAGATCGCGCCACCCGGATACTCGGCGTAGCCTTCCAACTGCTCCTCGATGCGCAGGAGCTGGTTGTACTTCGCGACACGATCGCTGCGCGACGGGGCGCCCGTCTTGATCTGCCCCGCCTGCGTCGCCACGGCGAGATCGGCGATGAACGTGTCTTCCGTTTCGCCGCTGCGATGCGAGATGATCGAGTTGTAGCCGGCCGACTTCGCCAGCTCGATCGCTTCCAGCGTCTCGGTCAGTGTACCGATCTGGTTCACCTTGATCAGAATCGCGTTCGCGACATCGTTCTCGATACCCTTGGCGAGGATCTCGCTGTTCGTGCAGAACAGGTCGTCGCCCACCAGCTGGCAACGGTCGCCCAACTTTTCGGTCAGCAACTTCCAGCCATCCCAGTCGTTTTCGGCCATGCCGTCTTCGATCGACACGATGGGATACTGCTCGAGCCAGCCCGCGTACATCTCGGTCATGTCCTTCGGGCTACGCGACGCGGCGCCGCTCTTCTTGAAGTGGTACTGGCCGTTCTGGAACAGCTCACTGGCCGCCACGTCGAGTGCCAGCGCGATATCCTGCCCCGGGCGGAAGCCCGCCGCTTCGATGGCTTCGATGATGACTTTGAGCGCTTCTTCGTCGCTCGCCAGGTTCGGCGCAAAGCCGCCTTCATCGCCCACGCCCGTCGACAGCTTGCGACCCACCAGCACCTTCTTGAGCTGGTGGAACACCTGCGTGCCCATGCGCAGTCCGTCGGCGAACGACTCCGCGCCCACCGGGATGATCATGAACTCCTGAAAGTCCACCGTGTTGGTCGCGTGCGCGCCGCCGTTGAGGATGTTCATCATCGGCACCGGCAGCGTGCGGGCCATCGGTCCACCCAGGTAGCGATACAGCGGCAGCCCCACCTCGAGCGCCGCCGCGCGCGCCACGGCCATCGACACACCGAGCATCGCATTCGCGCCCAGACGACCCTTGTTCTCGGTGCCGTCGAGATCCATCAGCGCACGATCCACCGCGATCTGATCGGTGGCGTCCATACCTTCGAGCGCTTCCGCGATCTCGGTATTCACATTGTTCACGGCATTGAGCACGCCCTTGCCGAGGTAGCGCGACGGATCGCCGTCACGCAGTTCGACCGCTTCCCGCTCGCCCGTGCTCGCTCCGCTTGGCACCGCTGCGCGGCCCGCCGCACCGGTTTCGAGAATGACATCGACTTCGACCGTGGGGTTGCCCCGGGAGTCAAGAATTTCACGTGCGGAAACGGCAACAATGGGAGCCATGATATCTGGGAGTTAGGAGTTTTGGGTACGGAGCGAATCGACCGGGGCGGCAGCGGGACGTGCTTCGCGTGAGACGAGTGCGGGATTCACCCCGTACTCGGTGCGCAGGCATTCCGCCATGCGCTCACGCACGCGCTCGCCCAGCGCGTCGCGATCATCGTAGGTCAGACCGTCCGTGGGGATCGGGTCGAGCAGGTGCACATGCACGGTGCCGGGTGATGCACGGAACTCGCCGCGCGGATTCACCTCGATCGTACCGTGAATCACCACCGGCACGATGGGCGCACCGGAGCCGATGGCCAATACAAACGGCCCCTTCTTGAACGGACGCAGGGCATAGGCTTCGCCACGCGTGCCCTCAGGGTACACCAGCACCGACCGGCCATCGCGAATCTTCCGCGCGGCATCTTCATAGGCGCCAAACGCCGCCTTCCGATTTTCCCGATCGATGTAGATCACGCCAGCACCACGCGCCGCAGGCCCGAAGAGAGGAATTTTTTCCAGCTCCCGTTTGGCCACAAACCCATAGTGCGGCAGCACGTTGATCATGGACGGGATATCGAACCAGCTGACGTGGTTGGCGATGTAGACCCGCGGGCTCAAGTCAGTAGGCACGCCAGGGGCGCGGTGCAGCACGACTTTCACACCAGCGGCCTTCAGCAACCACCAGGCCCACCAGCGGGGGCACTTCTCGTAGATGCTGTTGGGCCCCTGCGGCACGCCGATCAGTTGGGAAATCAGCACGATCGAGCCGAATATGAGCGTGCCGAGCAGCAACGCGATCGTGGTCAGGGCAGTCCGGAACATGGCCCCGAAAAGTCACCCATCGCGGCGATCATTTCAACGACGTTTGCCTCACGACATCAACCATCATCGCGAAAATGATCGTGTCCGGGTGCCATGTCCCGTACCCGGAGCGGCACGACGTCAGGCTCGCCCGCGGCGGGCTCCACGGTACCGATCACGGTGAGTGCCAGGTCGGTCAGCCCGGCCCACCGCGCGCGCAACGGCTCGTACGCAGACGGGGCGATCGTGGCCAGCAGTTCGTACTCTTCCCCGCTCCGGAGCGCCTGTTCGGCGCCAATGCCGTCTCCGAGCGGCAAGCGCTCGACATCGATGGCCAGCGTGACGCCACTCGCCGCCTCGATGTGCCGCGCGTCTGCGGCCAGTCCGTCGGAGATATCGAGCATCGCCGTGGCCCCCGACGCGGCCAGCAACGCACCTTCGGTCAGGCGGGGTGACGGATGCATGAATCGTTCACGCGCCCAGCCACTGGGC
Organism: Gemmatimonas sp.; assembly: GCF_036405635.1. Lineage (GTDB taxonomy): Bacteria > Gemmatimonadota > Gemmatimonadetes > Gemmatimonadales > Gemmatimonadaceae > Gemmatimonas. The sequence continues at coordinate 41,124 of NZ_DASWXE010000102.1, forward strand.
ACTCCGCCGGATTCCCACGCAGCAAGGGCTGCCCCGGGACCGCCAAGCAGGCCCGTGACCACCACCAGATCTCCCACCTGCGCCCCGGCCCGAGACACCGCCCGCGTCGCGTTGCCGATCACGGTGAGGGTGATACCAAAAGCCGCACCGCGACTGAGATTGCCCCCCACGATGTGCGCACCGGCCCGTCGTACCTGCTGACCGATGCCGTCGGCGACCTCCGCCAGCGAGGCACGCCAGTCCTCCGGCACCACCAGTGCCACCAGCACGTACTCGGCAACCGCTCCCATGGCCGCGAGATCGCTCAGCGCCGCCGCCGCTGCGCGCACGCCCACGTCAAATGGCCGGAGCCATTCCCGACGAAAGTGCACGCCTTCCACGCACGCATCGGTGGACACGACGCGGGTGCCCACGGCCACCGCGCCCAGCACGGCGGCGTCGTCACCGATGTCCGCCGCGAGATCACCCCACCGCGCCATGAGCATGCGGATGGTGTCGAACTCCCGCCCCTCCCCCATGGCCTGATGAGGTCGGGAAGACGCTGCCCGTTCGGTCGACTCGTCGCGATTGCCGTCGTTCTGATTCATGGCAGCAGTCCATCACCGGTGCGCCGCAAACGCAAGAGGCCACGAGGCGTACCGATCCAGAACCAGTCGCGACTGGCTACCATGTCGAGGGCCGGCCCATCGAGATCAGGACCCGTGCGCAGCCATCGTACCGCGCCTCCTGCCCGCGCCTGCAGCAACACCCCGTCGCGGCCCGCGATCCAAAGAGCCCGATCATCGATGCCCGCGCGAATGACCTGTCCGAGCTGCGGCACCTGCAGGGCGTCGACGCGGGTTGGTGCCTGCCCACTGCGCGGCGCGATTTGCAGCACCGCGTCGTCGGTGACGGCGAGCAGCACCGAGTCACTCCACGCCAGCGCCCGCACGGGACGCCGCAGCGCAGGATCGTTTCCCGCCGGTCGCAGCAGCGTCCCCTCGTCCATGGGTCGTGCGATGGCCAGCAGTCCGCTCTCGGTGCCCGCCCACAGCGTGTCACCCACCATCTGCAGGGCATACACGGCGACGTTGTCGAGCGCTGCCGCGCCGCGTGCGCTCAAAACGGGACGCTTGCCAACCGACTGACCGGAATCGGGCACGAAGCGGAGCCCACGCAGTGTGCCCACCCACGCCCCATTGTCGCGCGGGGCAATGCTGTACACGCGCTGATCGGGCAGTCCGTCGAGGGTCGACCAGGCCTGCACCTCATTGGCCCCATCGAGGTTCATGCGCACCACGCCGCGCTCCGTGCCGATCCACGCCCGCGCACCCCGCGTGGCCAGTGCATAGGTGCGCACGCCCGCCAGAGGCACCGCGATGGTGCCGTCGAGCCACCGGAAGCGCTGCAGCGTGTTGGCCACGAAGCTGAGACCACCGCGAGCGCTGCCCGGCGCCCCAAAGGCCATCACGTTCGAGCCCGCGGACGACAGCGCGGGCGCGCCAAGGCTGGCGACCCACACGCCGTCGGCGGCAAGCGCGAGCCCACCAACGCCAGTCGCCATCAGGCCATAGGGCAGCGGCGTGGCCTGCAGGAATGTGGGATCAAAGCGAAAGAGCCCTTCACTATCAGTGCCCAGCCACACATCGCTCACACGATCGGGCGACGCGGCGCCGGCCAGCAGGGTGGCCGGACGCAGGGCGCGCTGCGGCATTTGTGTGCGCAGGAAGACCTGCGGTTGGTTTCGCAGCGTCGGGAACTGGCGATAGAGATCGGCGAGTGTGGGCGGAAAGAGCAACGCTGACGCCGGTGGCAGCGACATCACCGGCATCGTGGTTCCCACACGCGAGATGCGGGTGTACTGCCCCGCGCTGCGCACGTACGCATCCCCGTTGCCGCTGCGATCGAAGACGATGGCATCGGGCGTGCCCACCAGCATCGTGCGCTGCAGCTGCTCGGTGTCCGGCCGATACGTGAGCACCGCACCCGGTACGCCGATCCACAGCACGTCTTCGAGTGGATCGCCCACGAGAAACGCGATGGGTTGCGCAAACAGCGCCGCATCGAGGCCCACCTCTCGCGCGAGCGGTGGCAACCAGCGATTGAAGGTGCGGTCATAGACCGCGACCCCCTCGGCGCCGGCCGCGAAGACAAAACGCCTGGAGACCGCAACCGCCGGTACCGACGCGAAGTTGCCGATCTGCACCCGCTCTTCACGACGCCCATACCCGGCGTCGCCCGATGCCCCGCCGGAACCGACCGCGCCGGCGCAGCCCATGACGGCCGCGGCCATCATGGTAAAAAGCGCACCGCGCCGGAGGGGCATCACGAGAACCTTTGCGCGAGGAGCGATGACGGATATGTCACGTCAAAGCGCGGGCAGTTCTGCAAGCACAAACGGCGGCCGCGACGAATCGCCGTGCACGCTGCCATGGCTATCGCGATGCGCTGGCTCCGACGATGCCGCGATTGATCGCCACACCTCGGGCAGCGCGTCGAACAAGTCCGTCAGCGTGGTGCCCCGCACCGCGCCCGCCCGTACCGTCGCCAGCTCCGCTGCGCGGCCATGCACGGTGGCACCGACCACGGCCGCATCCAGCGCACTCACCCCCTGCGCGAGCAGCGTGGCGATGATGCCGCTGAGGCAGTCACCGCTGCCGCCAGTGGCCAACAGTGCCGTACCATGGGGCACCACCAACAGGTGCGGCACGATGGGCGAAGCGACCAACGTGGGTGTCCCCTTGAGCAGCACCGTGACACCGGCCCGCTGTGCGAACTCCTGCAACAGTGCTGCACGCGCTGGCCACGCGGCCGGCAAGGGCTGGCCGGTGAGCCGCGCGAATTCCCCAGGATGCGGCGTACACACCACCGGCACCGCGCCGTCCGCGTCCCGGTGCGATTCGCGCAAGCTGTCCCGCGTCCAGTGCGACAACACCATGGCGGCGTCGATGCCCAGTGACTGCGCCGCATCTGCCGCATGCCACAGGGCATCGGCATCGAGCACCATCGGCCCGCTGCGATGACTGGCAATCACGTGTTGCAACAGCAGGCCGGCGCGGCGCGACCGTCCAAGTCCGGGTCCAACGGCCACCGCATCGACCGCAATATCCGGACGCATCGTGCCCACGGGCGTGAGCGCAAACGATGCCGGCGTGAGATGCGCCGCGCTGTCCAACGCGGGCCACCGGTGCGCCAACGCGGCTTCGCACAGACTCTGCACGGCCGTGACGCTCTGCGTGTCCACCAGCGTGTGCACCACGCCCGCGCCGGCCATCAGTGCTGCACGCGCGGCGTACACCACCGCACCCGCCATGCCCATCTCGCCGCCAGCAACCAACACCCGCCCACGCCGCCCCTTGTGGGCATCCCACGCGATGGGCGGTACGCGCGATGCCACGGACTCGGCATCCAGCCAACGCCATGGCGCCGTCGCAGTCCCGTCATCGTTGATCGCGACGCCGTTCGCATATGCGCCCAGTCCAATATCGAGCAACACGATGCGACCGGCATGTCCACGCTGCATCAGCAGCCCGCGCTTGATGGTGCCGTAACAGGCCGTGCATTGCGCGCGTACCGCCCCTTCGGCGACGTCGCCCGTGGACGCATCGAGACCGGTGGGCACGTCCAATGCCAACACCGTGGCCCCCGCGCGCTGCCGGGCGTGCATCATTCCACAGGCTTCACGCACCACATCGCGCAGCGCGCCCTGCTGCCCGGTACCGAGCAGTCCGTCCACGATCAACGCTTCCGGGCCATGCACGAGCGCATCGAGATCATCGATGATTTCGACGTGGAATCCGGTGCGTGCGTGGACCAGTGCCGATGCACGACGGGCGTCATCGGTGCGTGGGAGACCGATCGCATGGAGTCGCACCCGAACGCCGGCACGCGCGAGTTGGGCCGCGACCACGTAGGCATCACCGCCATTGTTACCGGTGCCAGCCAGTACCACGACGCCTTCAGCGAGGCAGTGGCCAAACTCTCGCAGGATCAGCGACGCTGTGGCCGTTCCGGCCTGCAGCATCAGCGCGAAGGACGGTGTCCCGGCCGCTATCGCCGCCCGGTCACACGCCGCCGCCTGGGCCGACGTGGTGACGAGGCGCTCAGACGTGCGCCGTGCTCCAGGGATACTCACGCTCGAACGACTCGGCGAAGTCGAACACACCGAGGAAGTCGTCACGGGAGTCCTGCGCCTGACTGACGAGCAATCCAAGCTCGACCAGCGTGAATACAATGTCGCCGATGTCACTGGTGGTGCGCACCCCCCAGTGCTCGAGTACGAGACGGGACATCACACCGAAGCGCTGCAGGGCAAGTTCGCGGCAGGCATGGGCGAGTTCGGGACCGCTGATGTGGCGACGCTCCGTGAGTCGGCCCTGGCAATGCTCGAGGGACGACAGCACGAACAGGTACGCGCGTTCGTCGAACCGCTGCTCACGCAGACGGATCTGATCCATGATGCCTTCACGGAACGCCAACTCGGTCACGCCGTCCTGCTCCGGGGATTAGGGTCCAGCCAGAAAAAATACTGATGACAGGGGCGGACGGCCATACGCCCGTGGGACGATGGCCGCCCTGACCAAAACTCACCCCAAATATCAGACGCGCGACGTCGCGCGGTACAACGGAAACTGATCTGCCAGTGCCTTCACGTCACGTTTCACGGCGGCGATCGTCTCCGCATCTTCCGGAGCCGACAACACCCGATCAATGAGCGTGGCAATCTCTCGCATCGCGTCCGCGCCCATGCCCCGCGTCGTCACCGCCGGGGTGCCGATACGGATGCCACTGGTCACGAACGGCGACTGGGTCTCGCGGGGTACCGTGTTCTTGTTGACGGTGATGCCCGCGTTGTCCAACGCCTTCTCGGCCACTTTGCCCGTCAGCCCCTTGCTGCGAAGATCGACCAGCATGAGGTGGTTGTCGGTGCCGCCGGACACGATGTGATATCCACGCTCCACCAGCGCCTGCGCCAGCACCTGCGCGTTCTGCACCACCTGACGGCAGTAATCGGTGAATGCCGGCTGCAGCGCTTCACCGAACGCCACGGCCTTGGCGGCAATCACATGCTCCAACGGGCCACCCTGCATACCCGGGAACGTCGCCTTGTCGATGGCCTTGGCGTGTTCCGCCTTGCACAGAATGATGCCGCCACGCGGGCCACGCAGCGTCTTGTGCGTGGTGCTGGTCACGACATCGGCGAACGGCACGGGTGACGGATACTGCCCCGTGGCCGCAAGCCCCGCGAAGTGCGCCATGTCCACCATGAAGATGGCGCCCACTTCCTTTGCGATGTCGGCAAACGCCTGCCAATCGATGACACGCGAGTACGCACTGTAGCCGGCGATGATCATCTTCGGCTTGTGCGTGCGGGCCTGCGCACGCATGTGCTCGTAGTCGATCAGCCCTTCGTCGGACACCCCGTACGAAACCGCATTGTACAGCAGGCCCGAAAAGTTGACCGGTGATCCATGCGTGAGGTGACCGCCCTGCGACAGATCCATGCCGAGGAACGTGTCGCCCGGCTTGAGGAACGCGAGGAACACCGCCGCGTTGGCCGACGCGCCACTGTGCGCCTGCACGTTGGCATGGTCGGCGCCGAAGAGCTTCTTGAGGCGGTCGATGGCCAGCTGCTCCACCTTGTCCACCACTTCGCAGCCACCGTAGTAGCGCTTGCCCGGCAGGCCTTCGGCGTACTTGTTGGTGAGCGGCGATCCCATCGCTTCCATCACGGCCGGCGACACGAAGTTCTCGCTGGCAATGAGCTCGAGCCCATCACTCTGGCGCTCGACTTCTTCCGTGATCAGGTGCGCGATTTCCGGATCCGCCGCGGTCAGCGCTTCACCCGGTGGCAGGCGATCCCACTGCGACCAGTTGGCGCTGGCTCCTGCACTCATGCACCACTCCCCGGGGCGTCGGCCCCGTGTTCGTTGGTCTGTTCGATCTTGTTCACACGTCCCTGATGACGCCCGCCTTCAAACGGCGTCTCCAGCCATGTGCGCAGGATCGCGATAGCGTCTTCATCGGACACGAACCGCGCCGGCAGCACCAGCACGTTCGCGTCATTGTGCTTGCGGGCGAGGGCCGCGATCTCGGGGCTCCACGAGACGGCCGCGCGCACACCCGGGTACCGGTTCGCCACGTACGACATGCCCAGCCCCGTGCCGCACAGCAGCACGCCACGCTGCGCCGCACCATCGCTCACCTGCTGCGACAGCGGATGCGCATAGTCGGGATAGTCGGTACTCGCTGTGCTGTGCGTGCCGATGTCATCGACGGAATAACCCATCTCCGACAGCACGGTGCGCAGGCGCTCCTTCAGTTCGAAGCCGGCGTGATCGGAAGCGATCGGAATGCGTTCACCCGGATGTGCCACGTCCACCATAGTCGTCGATTCCCGGCTCAGGTTTCCTTGTTGGGATACTGCGGCCACGTCCTCATCATACCGCGCACGGCGTTGATACGCTGCTCTGCCACACGATCCGCGGCTTCGTACGTCGGGATGCGCGTCTCCTTTGCCAGACGGAATACGCTCAGCACCGTCTCGTAGATCTCGTCCGCCTTGCGCAGCGACCGCTCGCGGCTCCAGCCGGTCAGCTCGCTGTACACGTTGATCACGCCACCCGCATTGGCCACATAGTCGGGCGCATACAGGATACCGCGCTTCTCGAGTTCATCGCCATGGCGATTCTCGAGCAGCTGGTTGTTGGCGGCGCCGGCCACGATCTCGACCTGCAACTGCGGAATGGTGTCGTCGTTGATCACACCACCCAGCGCACACGGCGTGAAGATATCGGCCTTCACGCCATAGATCTCGTTGAGCGCCACGGCGCGGGCCCCGCAAACGTCCACCACATGAGCGACACGGCCGGCATCGATATCGGTGACGATCAGTTGCGCCCCCGAGGCATGCAGCTCCTTGGCGAGGTGTGTGCCCACATGCCCCAGCCCCTGCAGGGCGATCGTGCGCCCTTCGAGCGAGTTGCTGCCCCAGCGGGCATGGGCCGAGGCTTCGATGGCCCGGAATACCCCATGCGCCGTCACGCTCGACGGGTCACCCGACTTGGAGCCGATGCCCGCGACATGCGTGGTCTCCATGTGCACGAAGTCCATGTCCTCGACCGTCGTGCCCACATCCTCGGCCGTGACATACCGGCCACCGAGGGAGTCGCAGAAGCGCCCATGGGCGCGGAACAGCATCTCGCGATTCGGCGTCTTGTTGTCGCCGATGATCACGGACTTGCCGCCGCCCAGGTTCAGCCCGGCGACGGCGTTCTTGTACGTCATGCCGCGCGACAGGCGGAGCGCGTCGATGAACGCGTCCTCGTCGGTGGCGTAGTTCCAGAAGCGGGTCCCGCCCAGCGCGGGACCCAACGTCGTGTCGTGAATAGCGATGATACCGCGATAGCCGGACGCCTTGTCATGGCAGAAGACCACCTGCTCATGTCCCATCTCGGCGATGACTTCAAAGTGTTGCATGAGACCCACCTGCGGAGGATCAGTCGGGAAGTGATCCGTCGTTGGCGATGGCAGCAGCCAGCGTTTCACGCGCGATCACGATGCGCTGGATCTCCGAGGTACCCTCGTAGATCTCCGTCACCTTGGCATCACGCATGTAGCGCTCGACGGGATAATCGGTCACGTACCCATAGCCGCCGAAAATCTGCACGGCCTGGGTTGTGACCCACATGGCGGTCTCCGTTGCGAAGAGCTTCGCCATGCTGCTGAAGCGGGTGACCTTCTCACCGCGCTCCTTGGCGGCCGCCGCCGAATGCAACAGCGTGCGGGCAGCCGTGATGCGAGTCGCCATGTCGGCCAGCTTGAACTGGATGGCCTGGAACTCGCCGATATTCTTGCCGAACTGCTTGCGCTCACCCACGTAGCGCGCGCTGGCTTCGAGCGCGGCGCGTGCGATGCCAATGGCCTGCGACGCGATGCCGAGGCGGCCGTGGTCGAGCGAACCCAATGCGTACACGAGCCCGCGACCTTCCTCACCGACAAGGCGATCGGCAGGCACGCGACAGTTGTCGAGCACGATCTGCAGCGTCGGGGATGCGCGCAGACCGAGCTTGTTTTCCTTCTTCGTGAGGTGGAAGCCTGGCAGGTCCGGCGTCAGAATGAACGTCGAGATGCCCTTGCTGCCCTTGCGGTCTCCAGGCTGGTCGGTGCGCGCCATACACAGCAGCACGCCGGCTTCGTTGCCATGCGAGACCCACGCCTTGGTACCATTCAAGACCCATTCATCGCCTTCGCGCACAGCCTGCGTGGCCAACGACGCGGCGTCCGACCCCGCTTCCGGCTCGGACAGGCAGAACGCGCCCAGCAGCTCACCGCGTGCCATCGGCGGGAGGTAGCGCGTGCGCTGCTCCTCCGTACCGAAGTTGAGGATCATCTGCGTGGGCAGCGAATTGTGCACACTGAGGAGCACCGCCGCCGACGAGTCGCCCACCGCGATCTCTTCGAGCGCGAGCAGATAGCTCTGCGCGTCGAGCCCGAGCCCATCGTACTGCTCGGGGATCAGCATGCCGAAGAAGCCCAGCTCCGCCATCTGGTGCACCATGCTGCGATCAAAACGCGATTCGCGATCGCGCTCGGCGGCCATGGGGACCAGCTCGCGCTGCGCATAGTCGCGCGCGAGGCGGCGGATTTCCTGCTGGGTCTCGTTGAAGTTGAGCAGCGACATGTTGAGAGATTCCGGTGTGATGCGATGTGAACGCGCGATGCAGCCGTGTATGACGGGATCGCGATGAGCGCTCGACGAAGGACGAACTCAGTGCGATGAAGCGGTCAGTACTGGTAGAAACCGCGGCCCGACTTGCGGCCATACCAGCCGGCGGCGACGTACTTCCGCAGCAGCGGGCACGGGCGGTACTTCGGGTCACCCAGGCCTTCGTGCAGCACTTCGAGAATGGCCAGGCAGGTGTCGAGACCGATGAAGTCGGCCAGCGTGAGCGGACCCATCGGATGGTTCATGCCCAGCTTCATCACCGTGTCGATGGCTTCCGGCGTGCCCACGCCTTCCATCACACAGTAGATGGCTTCGTTGATCATCGGCATGAGAATGCGATTGGCCACGAAGCCCGGGAAGTCGTTCACTTCCACCGGCGTCTTGCCGAGCGCCTTGGAGAGCGCCATGACCCGCTGGGTGGTCTCGTCGCTGGTGGCCAGACCGCGGATCACTTCCACGAGCTGCATCACCGGCACCGGGTTCATGAAGTGCATACCGATCACCAGCTCCGGGCGCTTGGTGCGCGCCGCGATTTCGGTGATGGAGATCGAGCTGGTGTTGGTTGCGAGGATGGTGCCGGCATCGGCCAGGCGATCGAGATCTTCGAAGATGCGGAACTTGAGATCCACTCGTTCCGTGGCGGCTTCCACCACGATCTGCGCACCGGCCACACCTTCGAGCGAGGTGGCGGTGCTGATGCGGCCCAGTGCGGCCTCGGCGGCGGATGCTTCCAGCGCGCCCTTCTTCACCTGACGATCGAGGTTCTTCGCGATGTTGTCGCGGCCGCGCGTCAGGGCGTCAGCGCTGACATCGATCATCGTGACCTGCTGGCCACTCGTCGCAAAGACATGGGCGATGCCGTTGCCCATCTGGCCCGCACCGATCACTGCCGCGCGCTGCACGGCACCTGCTCCACCCGTCGACTCCGACATGCTGATTCAACTCCTACGATCGCAGATGATGAGGTTCGTTCGATTCTGTCAGCTCATGCGTTGCCGCCATCGACCGCTTCCAGGCCAGCAACGCCCCTGCCCCAAGCACACCCGCGGCAACCAGGCCGCCTTCGGGTCCCCAACTGCCACCGGACAACCACTCCGGCCCTACCAGCACGGCGCGGTAGCCAGGCGTGGCGAACGGGAGACCGCTCACCGCCACATGCAGGACCGCCGCCATGATCCAGTTCCACGCCAGATGTGCCAGCCACGCCGCCGGAAGGCCAGCGTGCTCACGCACCCGCGCCAGACACCACCCCGCCAACATCACGATCAACGTCGTGCGCACGCTCGCACCGGGGTTCATGACGTGCACCGCTCCAAACGCCACACTCGAGGCCCAACGCGCGACCTGTGCGCCCGCAGCGTCCTCGGCCACCGCGTAGAGGAACCCGCGAAATGCGAGCTCTTCCCACAGCGCAGCGGGCGCCAGCAGTACCAGTAACCGCAACGCCACGCTGCCCCACGAATCCCCAACCATCACGTCGGCCAGCGCCCCGCCGCCTTCAAAGCGCAACAGTCCACCACCCCACAACAACGCGGCGGTGATCCCAATCGCCGCGCTACCGAGCACCAGCCCGGTCATCAGCGGCCGGAGATGCCAGTGTGCGCCATCCACAGCGAGCCGTTCGCTCACCGTGGGTGTCTGCGCGCCACGTTGCATCAACGGCTCGAACGCCCGAAACCCGGCCCAGCTTCCGGCCATCACGCCCACCAGCATCGCATACGGGTAAATCGGCACGGGCTCACCAACAGCCCGTGAAATCATGGCGAACACCGGCCCAGCGAGCGACTCCACGATCCCCTGGATCAGGATCCACCCCACCGCAAACGCGGTGAGGCGCAGGAAGACGCGCGCGGGGCGCGATGTCAGCAATGACAACTCAGGAAACGCGTTCCACCGACAGCGCCACCGCGTCACCACCACCAAGGCACAGCGTGGCGAGACCCGTGCGCGCGTTGCGATCGGCCAGTGCATGCAGCAGCGTCACCAGCACGCGCGTGCCGCTCGCACCGATCGGATGGCCAAGGGCAATGGCACCACCGTTCACGTTCACGCGGCTCGCGTCCCACTCGAGTCCCTTGCCGTCGGCCAGCGCCTGGCTGGCAAACGCTTCGTTGGCTTCGATGAGATCGTAGTCGCTGATGGTCGTGCCCTGCTTGGCCATCAGGTTCTTCACGGCCGTGATCGGCGCGAAGAACAGGTCGCGCGGATCACCAGCGCCCGTGGCGTAGCCCGTGATGCGGGCGAGGATCGTGAGGTTGTGTTCGCGTGCGTAGGCCTCGCTGGTCACGACCACAGCGGCCGCACCGTCATTCAGCGACGAGGCGTTGCCGGCCGTCACCGAGAGGGCGTTGTTGTCGCCGCCCTTGCTCGGGAACGCCGGACGCAACTTCGACAGCGAGTCGGCCGTCGTGTCGGCGCGGGGACCTTCGTCCGTATCGACGATGGTCGGTCCCTTCTTGCCGGGAATTTCCACCGGCACGATTTCCGTCTTGAACTTGCCGGCGGCCTGCGCGGCAGCGGCCTTCGCATGCGAGTCCGCCGCGAACGCGTCCTGCTCTTCGCGCGAGACCTGCGCCTTGCTCGCCGTGTATTCGGCGTGCGTGCCCATGTGCACCTGATAGGTGCCGCACCACAGGCCGTCCTTGATCATGCCATCGACCATCGACTGATCGCCGATCTTCACACCACCGCGCATGCCAAACACATAATGCGGCGCGTTGCTCATGCTTTCCTGGCCACCAGCGATCACGACCTGCGCGTCGCCCGCCTTGATCGACTGCGCGGCGAGCATCACGGCCTTGAGGCCCGAGCCACACACCTTGTTCACGGTGAGCGCCGATGCCGTCGCCGGCACACCGGCCTTGAGCATCGCCTGGCGCCCAGGCGCCTGACCCGTGCCACCCTGCAGCACGTGTCCCATGATCACTTCCTGCACGTCGTTGGCATTCACACCACTGCGCTGCAGGGCGGCCTTGATCGCGATGGCGCCGAGGGCCGACGCGGACAAAGAGGCGAGGCCTCCGAGGTACCGGCCGATCGGGGTGCGCGCGGCACCGACGATCACGGGCTGACGGGAAAGGTCGGTCATGTCGAGGCTGTATGAAAAGGTGCGCGACGCGAGGTGCGTGTCGCGCGCTGCCCATCGAAAAGGCGGGATGGCCTTTCAGGGATAGCCTCGGAAAATAATCAATCGTCCCCGGCGACAATGGGCAGCCAGCGGTGTAACGCCGTTTCACGACTCGCCTTACAGAAACAGGGCGGTCATCGACCGCCCTGCGCCGCTGGTCCCATTCTCCTGCGGTGGCCCGCTATGGCGCCAGCAACGTGCGGATCTGGCGGACAGCGTAGTCGACCTTGGTGTCGAAGATCTTCTTGCCGAGCTCCTTGCTGCTCTTGCGGGCGTCTCCGGTGATGCCGTTGTTCTTGCGCGGCACATTGGGATCGGGACGCTGCCCCCGCGGCAGGATCGGGTCGCCTTCGGCATTGGGCAGTTCCTTGAGGCGCACCCATGCGTCGCCGCCGAGATACAGCATTTCGGAGGTATCGATGATGCTGGCATGCCCGCCACCGGGCAGTTGCTGCTTCTCGAGCCATGCCCCCAGGTCGTCATGCGCCTTGGCGTACACATCGTCGCAGTACACCACCTTGAAGCCCTGCGCGGCGTACTTCTCGGTGAGCTTCTTCGCAACGTCGGCATAGACGTTGGGCTGGCCACCGCCATGGTCTCCCATGAGCACCACATTCTTGAAGCCGGTGGCAATGGCCTGCTCGCTCACGCGCTCGAGAATGGCACTGAGCAGGTCGGGCGTAAGCCCAATGGTGCCTGGCAGCGCGGCACTGGCGTTGTTGGGCGTGTATGGCAGCACGGGCATGGCAATCGCATTGCCAAGTCCCTGCGCGATGCTCCGAACGATGATGCGGCCCATGAGATTGTGGCCCCCGTTCACGTTCTGGGGACCGCGCTGCTCGGTGCCACCCGTGTAGAAGAGAGCAGTGGTCTTGCCGTCGGCGAGTGCCTGCTTCACCTCGGGCCAGGTCATCATTTCGAATTCCACGTTGGGCGCCCCGCGTGTCGGGGCCCCCTGGGCCTCCGCGTTGGGGGCAGCCAACTGGAGCGCCAGCAGCAGTGCGGCCGCCCGGAGCGGCAAGGCGCCGACGAATACACGGCGGAGAGGCAGGTTCAACTGGGACATCGGGATCAGGGCGCCTGGGTAGGAGAGGCGGGATCGAGGGCTGGGACCCATTGCCAATGTACGCGCAGGATGCGTCGCACCGTTGCCCAGCTCGGGAACCCTTCGAGAAAGGCCGAAAGCGGAATGCGGGCGGAATACGGAAAGTGGTGTCTGGAACGGGACCCGCGGCATAGACTTCGGGTATGGGGCACCGCTGGTGTCTCGTAGGCGTCCAGGCGCGTCCCGCGCGCGCTTCTGTCCAGAGTTTTGCAACCGTGCCATGCAGACGATCCTGACCCGACTCCTGCCCTGCGTTGCGGCGGCAAGCCTGCTCTTCGTGCCTGCCGCGTCCGTCGACGCTCAGGTCAAGAAGCCGGCCATTCCGCCCAAGACGACGCCCGTCGTGCCTCCGAAGCCGGTCGTGGCGGATCCTGCTGCGGCCATTCCCGCAGGGCAGCCAATACTGGCCCACGTCAGTGGCATGGTGTTCGACAGCCTGGCCTATGCGCCGCTGCCGGGCGCCACGGTGCAGTTCGTGTCTGCCAAGGACCCGTTGAAGGTGCGTTCGACGCAGGCCGATTCGATGGGTCGCTATGCCATCGACTCCCTGCCGGTGGGGATCTACCTCGTCGGTCTGGTGCACACCCAGATCGACCGGCTGGGGTTGGATGGCATGGCCACCCCCGTGAACGTGGCCGCTGGTGGAGAAGTGGATCTCCCCCTCGGCCTGCCGTCGCCCGATGCATTTCGGGCCACCAAGTGCACTGATCAGGCACCGGGTGCGCCGACGGGTGTGTTCGTGGGCATGGTGCGATCGGCACGCGGGCAGTCTCTCGCGGGCCCAGCGCGCGTGCGCGTGCAGTACACCGAAACCACCGTCAACTCGGGCGCGCTCGAACGACGGCGTCCGCTGCGCACCGTGGAAGCCTCGTCCACGGGAGCCTTCACGCTCTGCGGCCTGCCGCCCGACGCCGTACTCACCACTCGTGCCTACGCCGGCTCGGATTCCAGTGGTGTCGTGGAACTGCGCGTGCCCACCAGCGGCATTCTCATTCGTGACATGTATATCGGCTCCGCCGAACGCGTGGTGACCCGCAGCGAAAGTGGTTCATCGACCGTGTTGCGGGGCGACGGCCGTCTGCGCGGCATTGTACGCGACACCGCGGGTCGCCCCCTGATCGGCGCGCGGGTGTCCATGCCAGGAAATGGCGCGGAAGGCGCCGCGACCGGTGGCGGTCAGTTTCAGCTCGACAGCCTGCCCGGCGGTACCTGGATGCTCGAGGCGCGCGCCGTTGGATTCCAGCCCCGCCGCGTCGCCGTGGACGTGGTTGGCAACGACATCTCGATGACCGAGATCTCCCTGGATGCCGTCGCGCCGACGGTCGATACGGTGCGCGTGCGTGCCGACAAGTGGAGCTCGCAGATGGCGGGCTTCGAACAACGCCGCAAGTTTGGCTTCGGCCACTTCTTCGACGAAAGCTTCCTCGAGAAGCGCAACGCCCGCACCATCGCCGATGTGCTGCGTCAGGCACCCGGCGTATCCATCAATCCAGGCATGAACGGACGCGACCAGGTCACCATGCGCGGCGTCAACGGGGCCGGTAAGTGCGTTCCTGCGGTGTTCCTCGATGGCGTGAACACACAGGTCACCGACGGCATCATCGACAACGTGGTCAACCAGCCCGATGTGCGCGCGATCGAAGTGTACACCGGCATTGGTGGCACGCCGATCGAATTCCAGACCCGCAACGGTTGCGGCTCCGTGGTGCTCTGGACCGGTGGACGGCGGAGCCCACCGGCTCGATAACTGATCATCAGGAACGGGAGCCCGAAGACTCCCGTTCCTCCACTCAGTCGTCGTAACCGACGACGAGATTGCGTCCGGCCTGACGCGCCCGGTCAACGGCGGTGCCGGCCGTGGCGAGAAGCCCATCCACACTGGTGATGGGCTCCGTCACCTCCGCCACACCAATGGACAGCGTGGCACGCACACCCTGATAGTCGCCACCGAACACGTGGCGCTGCATGCGCTCACGAATGCGCTCGGCCAGCACCAAGCCACCGCTCAATTCGGTGCTGGGCAGCAGGACGGCAAACGCCTCACCGCCCACACGACCCACCACGTCGGTGTTGCGTGATTCCTGCCGGCACACCCACGCAATGGCCCGCAGCCATTCGTTGGCAAAGCCTTCGCCGTGCTGATCCACGAGATCGCGGAAGTGGTCCGGGTCGATCAGCAACATCGTGAGTGGCTGCCCATAGCGACGCGCACGAGCCACTTCTGACTGCGCCACGTCGAAGTAGGCCCGTCGCGCCAGCACACCGGTGAGGTAGTCGGTGTTGCTCGACGCATCCCCGCGCACCTGCTCTTCGAGCTTGCGACGCTCGGACACGTCGTGCGAGATGACCGAGTAGCCGGTGGTCTCGCCGTTGGCGCCACGCAACGCCGTGACGACGGTGCTGGCCCAGAACGTGGTGCCATCCTGGCGCGCCCGGTGTCCTTCCTCTTCACACCAGCCATTCTGGGCCGACAGGGCGAGCGTGTCGGTGAGGTGACTGGCCGACGCATTGTCGGGGGGCAGCAGCGTGGTCATGCTCTTGCCGATGATCGCCGAGGCCGGCCACTGGTGCACTCGTTCAGCGGCGACACTCCAACTCTCGACGTTACCCTGACGATCGAGTGAGTAGAACGCATAGTCGCGCACCGACTCTTCGACCGCACGCAGGCGCTGCTCGAGGTGCGACATCGTACCGCGCGCCATGGCGAGGCCGGATGCGTCAGTGGCCACCGCGACGATACGACCGGTGGCCACCTTGACCAGTGAGAGAAACACCCCTAGTGACTGGCCCGGAGCCAGCAACTCGAGGTTTTCAAGAATCACACCTCGGGAGCTGCCGAAACCACGCACTCTCGACGAAAGGTCTGGCGCCACGGCGCCGAGCGCCGTGAACAGGTCCTCGAGTGAGCCCGTCGGCGTGAACGGCGTGAGCAGGCGACGCGCCGCCAGATTGGCCACTTCCACGCGGCCGTCCTCGTCCACTTCGACCAGGCCGACCGGCGAAAGCAGGAACAGATCCAGCAGCGTCTCTGGGCTCACGCGTTGCTCTCCGTGGTCTCGCTGGCCACCTGCGTCTGGGCGGGCGCCGGCACGAGAGCCCGCGTCCGCACTTCATCCTGCAGACGCGCGATGAAGGCATCGGCGCTCAGAATTTCCTGCTTCTTGCCGGCGCCACGCGTGCGCAACGCGACCGTGTTCTCTTCCGACTCGCGGCGACCGATCACGCACATGTATGGCACCTTCTCCACCTCACCCTCACGCACGCGGTAGTTCAACGTCTCGTTGCGTGCGTCGAGCGTGGCCCGGATCCCCAGGGCCTTCATGCGGTCGACCAACGCCTGGCCGTGCGCATTGAAGTCGATGGCGATGGGGATGACGCGCACCTGCTCAGGCGCCAGCCATACCGGGAACGCCCCGGCAAAATGCTCGATGAGAATGGCAATGAAGCGTTCGAACGAGCCGCTCACCGCGCGATGAATGACCACCGGACGGTGCGGTGCGTTGTCTTCACCCGTATACGCGAGATCGAAACGATCCGGCGCGTTGTAGTCGAGCTGGATGGTGCCGAGCTGCCATGCACGGCCGATGCTGTCGGTGACGTCGAAGTCGATCTTGGGCCCGTAGAACGCCCCGTCGCCTTCCTTCATCTCGTACGGGCGGCCTGTGCTCTCCAGCGCGGCCTTGAGCGCGGCCTCGGCGCGATCCCACAGCTCGTCGCTGCCGATGCGCTGCTCGGGACGCGTCGCGAACTTGAGATTCGCCTTGAGACCAAACGTGTCGTAGTAAGAGAGGATGAAGTCCATGAGGAACTTCACCTCACTCTCGATCTGATCTTCGCGCAGGTAGACGTGGCAGTCATCCTGCGAGAACTGGCGCACGCGCGTGAGACCCGACAGCGCACCAGACAGCTCGTTGCGGTGCAACACATCGAACGTCACGTACCGCACCGGCAATTCGCGATACGAATGCTTCTCGGCGCCGTACAGCACGTGGTGCGACGGGCAGTTCATGGGCTTGAGCGACATGTCATGCTCACCCGTCTCGTTGTCGAGCACGAGGAACATGTTCTCCTTGTACTTGCCCCAGTGCCCCGACTGTTCCCACAGCTTCTTGTTGTACAGCAGCGGCGTCTTGATTTCCTGGAACGACTCCTGCTGCCGCTCGCGCACGAAAGCCTCGAGCGTGTTGTACAACATGGTGCCCTTGGGCGTCCAGAACGCGGCGCCGGGCGCCTGCGGGAAGATCTGGAAGAGGCCAAGCGACTTGCCGAGCACACGATGGTCGCGCTTCTTCGCTTCCTCGAGATTGTGCAGGTGCTGTTCGAGCTCGTCCTTCTTGAAGAAGGCCGTGGCGTAGATGCGCTGCAGCATCTGCCGCTTCACATCGCCGCGCCAGTAGGCGCCTGCCGTGTGCAGCAGCTTGAAGTGCTTGAGGTGCGACGTGTCGGGCACGTGCGGGCCGCGGCACAGGTCGATGAACGGGCCGTCCGTGTACGTGGAGATGATCTCGTCCGTGCCCTCGAAATCGGCCAGGCGCTCGAGCTTGAGCGGATCGTCGACGAAGAGCTGCTTGGCCTCTTCCACCGACACTTCGGCGCGCACGAACGGATACTTCTCGGCCGCGACCTTCTTCATCTCGGCTTCAAAGGCTGCGAGATCTTCCGGCGTGAACGGCTTGTCGACTTCGAAGTCGTAGTAGAAGCCGTCATCGATCGCCGGACCGAAACCGATCTTGGCGTCGGGGCGCAAGCGGCGCACCGCCGTGGCCAGGATATGCGCGCCCGAGTGACGCAGCACGGCCAGCGCCCGCGGATCCTTGTCCGTGATCACGACGAAGGCACCGGATGCCCGCAGCGGCGTCATCAGGTCCTGCACCTCGCCATCCACCGCCACCGCGACCGAGGCCTGGAGCAGCCGGGTACCGATCGAGCCCACCACATCACGCGCCAACGTGCCGGCCGGCACCTCGCGTGTGGAACCATCGGGCAGCGTCAGGACAATCAAAGCGTTGTCGGCGGGCACAGCGGAGGACGGACCGGCGATCATCGGAAACCAGCGAAGATGGAGACAGTGAGCGGACCCGCACAGGACGTCACTGTCCTGTGCGCTCCCTTCACGAAGACGCTGAAGTTATCATTCGACAGCGAGTTACGCCAAGTTATCGAGTGCGCCCGGGCCTGCTGGTACAGCGCTCGATGCACGAGCCAGGAGATCGCACCAGCATGCAGAATCGTCGCCGCCCCGCGCGGCAGGGAAAGACCGGACGCATTGTCCTCGTAGCTCTCGGTGCCGTGGCCGGGTTGGCCATCGGTATGGTACTCGCTGACCGCCTCGGTGGACTCGAGGCGCTCAAGCGCGCACCGTCACGTCGGCGGCATCGCCAGAACGGCTGGCGGGCAGACCAGCATCGGTCGGAATCGTTCGACGAGATGCCCGACGACCATTCCGAGCTCGCCCCCGAGGCGATCTCCCACCTCCATCTGGCCGAGCATTTCATCGATCAGGCCCCGCGGCGGGCCGAAAGCCGGCGGGAAGAGACCCAGCGTAGCAGCCGCCGTGGCAAGCTGGGCCTCTCGTCGTCGGCAACGGCCGCGGGCGAAACAGCTCCGTCGCTGGATGAGCTCGAGGAGCGGGTGCTCGAGGCGTTCCAGAACGACCCCATGCTGGCCCATCGGTCCATCGACATCGGGGCCGTAGCCCCCGGCGAAGTGGAGCTCACGGGCTGGGTGGCCGCTCCGGCCGAAATCGACTATGCGCTGACCATTGCCCGGGGTGTACCGGGTGTGGAGCGCGTACTCAACTCCCTGGCCGCCAACGCGGACGCAGTGGACTGACAGACAAGTCCGTGCGGCGCCGGGCGTTGTTATGTTCCCCGGATGACTGCGCCTGACCCCAATTCGCTGCCCACCACGTACGACGCCGCCTCCACGGAGGCCGCCTGGTACCCGCGCTGGACTGAACACGGTGTGTTCACCGCTGACCCGGCGCGGGCCGCGACCCACGAACCGTTCGTGATCGTTATCCCGCCGCCCAATGTGACGGCGGTGCTGCACATGGGGCATGGCCTCAACAACACCGTGCAGGATGTGCTCATCCGCTGGCGCCGCATGGCGGGGGATGAAGCACTCTGGGTGCCCGGTACCGATCACGCCGGCATCGCCACGCAGAATGTCGTGGAGAAGCAGATCGCCGCCGAGGGACACTCGCGGTTTGATCTCGGGCGCGAGGCCTTCGTGCAACGCGTGGCGCAGTTCGTCGACAAGACGGGCGGCGAGATCCTCAATCAGCTCAAGTCCATTGGCGCGAGCGCCGACTGGACGCGCACGGCGTATACGTTCTCGCCCGAGCTTTCGCGCTCGGTGCGCGAAGCGTTCGTGCGCCTGCACGAAGATGGGCTGGTCTACAAGGGACACCGTGTCATCCACTGGTGCCCGCGCTGCGGCACCTCGCTGTCGGATGAAGAAGCGGAGTTCACCGACACAACCGGCAAGCTGTATCACCTGCGCTATGTGTTGGCCGACGACCCGTCGCAGTCCATCACGGTGGCCACCACGCGTCCGGAAACGATGCTGGGTGACGTGGCCGTGGCGGTGAATCCTGATGACGAGCGCTACCAGGCCATGATCGGCAAGGATGTCATCCTGCCGCTCAATGGTGTGCGCATCCCCATCGTCGGCGACACGTACACCGACCCGGCCTTCGGCTCGGGCGCGGTGAAGATCACGCCCGCTCACGACGCCAACGACTTCGAAGTGGGCAAGCGTCATGCCCTCGCCACGCCCGTCATCATCGACGCGGAAGGCATCGTGCGTGAGGTGGAAGGTGCGGCGGGGCGCGTGCCGGCCGAGTTGAGTGGCCTGGATCGATTTGCCGCGCGCAAGGCCATCGTGAACTTGCTCGAAGCGGCAGGCGCACTGGTGAAGATCGAGAACCACCAGCACAGCGTGCGCCACTGCTATCGCTGCGATACGGTGGTGGAGCCGCGTCTGTCCGATCAGTGGTTCGTGCGCATGCAGCCACTGGCTGACAAGGCGCTCGCCGCACTGCGCACGGGTGAACTGCGCATCCTGCCGGAGCGCTGGGAAGCCGTGTACGTCAACTGGCTCGAAGGCATCCGCGACTGGAACATCTCGCGGCAGATCTGGTGGGGCCACCGCGTGCCGGTGTGGTACTGCAACGCCTCGTGCGGCCATGCGCCCATCGTGTCGCGCACCGATGTCACGAGCTGCCCGGGTTGCAACGGCACCGTGCGCCAGGACGAAGATGTGCTCGACACCTGGTTCTCCAGCTGGCTGTGGCCGTTCAGCACCCTCGGCTGGCCCGACAAGACGCCCGATCTGCGCGCGTTCTATCCGGGCGATGTGCTTGTCACCGCACCGGAGATCCTGTTCTTCTGGGTCGCGCGCATGGTGATGAGCGGCTGCTGGTTCCTCGACAAGGCGCCGTTTCACACGGTGTACCTGCACGGCACCGTGCGCGACATGCAGCATCGCAAGATGTCCAAGTCACTGGGCAACGGCATCGACCCACTCGACGTGGTGCGCCTGTATGGCGCCGATGCGCTGCGCTGGACGATGGTGGCCGGACTCGGACTCGGCGTGGACGTGATGCTCGACCCCACCGACCTCGAGAAGTCGTTTGCGCCGGGTCGCAACTTCTGCACGAAGCTGTGGAACATCGGGCGCTTCCTGCTCTCGCGCGTGGGACCGGAACCAGTGAAGCCGGTGGCGTCGCTCGACGCGGCATCGCTCACCGCAGCCGATCACTGGATTCTCGAACGCCTCGACGCGGCCATCGCCGACTGTGACGCTGCACTCGGCCCTGCCCGTCCGGCCGACCTCTCACGGTGGACGGACGCGGAACGCTACCGCGGCCTGCGTCTCTCCGAGTATGCCGAAGCCGCGCGTCGTTTCGTGTGGAACGAGCTCGCGGACTGGTATCTCGAAAGCGTGAAGCCGCGCCTTGCGACGGAAGGCGACGACCGCGAAGTGGCCCGGGCCGTGCTGGCTCACGCCTTTGACGGCGCCCTGCGTTTGCTGCAGCCCGTGGTGCCGTTCATCACCGAGGAGCTGTGGCAGAAGTTGCCACAAACGCCGCCGAATGCCTTCATCGCGCAGGCCGCATGGCCGGTGGTACGCGCGCAGGCGAGTGGTTCCGCCGCCGTGTTCGAACAGGCACGCGAGGCGGTACAGGCCATTCGTCAGGTCCGTTCCGAGAACAACGTGAATCCGGGGGCCTGGGTGGATGCGGTGGTCGTCGGTCCGGCCGCGTCCCGCGAGGCGCTCACGCCCGTCATCGAGACGATCGGCGGCTTGGCCCGCGCGCGCGTCACGCTCGCCGAGCAGAACCCGGGTGGTGCGTCGGCACAGGTGCTGCTCTCCGGGGGTATCGAGGTCGTGGTGCCGCTCGCCGGCATGATCGACCTCGACAAGGAGAAGCAGCGCTTGCAGACGGAACTGGCCCAGTTGGAGAAGCAGCTCGGTGCCCTCGAAGGCCGCCTGGCCAACGAAGGCTTTGTTGCCAAGGCCCCGCCGGCAGTGGTCGAGGCCGAGCGTGCCAAGGCCGCCGACTGGCGCACCCGCGCCGGGCAGCTGCGCGACAAGCTGCAGGCACTCGGCGCGTGATTCGACGCGTTGTCACGTTGGCGGCGGCCGCTGCGCTGTCCGCAAGCTGGGCGTGCGCGAATCAGGCGTTGCCGCCCGGTGGCCCACCGGACACGGCGGCGCCCGTGCTGGTGCGCATCACGCCGGAGATCAACTCGGTGGGCAAGGTTCCCAAGGCAGTGGAACTGCGCTTCGACGAAGTGATCAGTGAAGTGCCGCGCGGTGCCACGAACCTCAGTGAGCTGGTGTTCATCAGCCCGAAGAGTGGTGATCCGCGCGTGAGCTGGGGGCGCACGCGCATCGAGATCCGACCGTCGAAGGGATGGAAGCCCAACACGGTCTACTCGGTGCAGATCAAGCCTGGCATTCAGGATCTGCGCAACAATGGTATCGACTCGATCATCCGCATCGTGTTCTCCACGGGCGGAGAAATCCCGGATACGAAGCTCACCGGCGTTGCCTTCGACTGGTTCGCGGCTAAAGGACTGGCAAGTGCCGTCGTGGAAGCCGTTGCCACTGATAGCACCGTGTATCAGGCGGTGGCCGATTCGGCGGGTCGCTTCGAATTGGCCAACCTGCCAGCCGGCCCATACCTCGTGCGGGCATACAACGACCGCAACAGCAACCGGGATCTCGATCCGCTGGAGATCTGGGACGAGGCCAAGGTGACGCTGACCGCCGAAGCGCGAACGGAGCTTTACGCCTTCACGCACGATACGGTCGGCCTGCGCATCACCGAGGTGACACCGCAGGACACGAATCGCATCCTCAAGGTGGTGTTCGACAAGCCGTTCCCGAACGACCTGGAGTTCACGCCGGAAATGATGGTACTCACCCGCGCCTCCGACTCGTCGCGGGTGGCCGTGCGTGGTGTGCAAACGGCACGGCAGAAGACCGTGGCCGACTCCACAGCGGCCAAGCAGCGCGCGGACTCCATCGCACGGGTCGCGGACGCGAAGCTCGACACGAGTCGGGTCGCACGCCAGCGACGTGACTCATTGGCCACCGTGCGCCGACAGGACAGCCTGGCCGCGGCGCAGCGTGCGTTACTCGAACGGCAGCGTGCCGCAGCGCGGGCCCGTGGCGGTCGCATCCTGCCCATCGACACGACACCGCCACCCAAGATGTCGCGTCCGCGTGTGTACAACGAGATCTTCGTGACGCTCGAGGCCCCGTTGGCGTGGCAGACGCAATACTCCCTGCAGACCGCCTTCGTGCGCAGTCTTTCGGGCACGGTGAAGTCGCCGTCGCGCAATTTTGCCACACCGCGTGCGCCGCGCGTGGATTCGACCGCCGCGCGGCGCGATTCTCTCAGCCGCACCGATTCGTCTGCCCGTCGCGACAGTTCGGCAGCCCCCCGTGCCCCGGTGGCGCGTCCTGACACCGTGCGGCGGAGATGAGTGTTGTGAGTGGATCGGATGGCGAGCCGCGCGCTGCGCTGTTCATCGACCGCGATGGGACGCTCATCGCCGACGCGCACTATCTCGCTGATGCATCGCGTGTGAAGATGCTGCCCGATGCGGCCGTGGCCGTTCGGCGCGCGAACGAGGCGGGTGTGCCGGTGGTGATCGTCACTAACCAATCCGGTATCGCCCGCGGGCTCATCACGCAGGCGCAGTACGAAGCAGTGCGCGACCGTACGGTGGCCCTGCTGGCGGCCGAGGGCGCGACGGTGCTTGCCACCTATCACTGCCCGCACCCGGCCGATAGCCCGCCTTCTTGCGATTGTCGCAAGCCCGGCATCGGGCTCTACCAGCAAGCCGCCCGTGAGCACGGGTTGTCGCTTTCCAATTCCGGATACATCGGTGATCGGTGGCGCGACGTGCAGCCGGCCATCACGACCGGTGGCGTGGGGGTGCTGGTGCCCGGCATCGAGACGCCGGCGAAGGACGTCGAGTCCGCCAGATCGTCATCTGAGCCGCGCGTTTTTCTGGCCGACCGGTTGCTGGAGGCGGTGACGATTTCGCTGGCGACCATGGGCCACGCGCATCATCACGGCGAGATCACGCGAGGCCGCTCGCCGGGCTAGTGACAGTGTGGCCGAGTGACCTTGGCCATCCGTCCAAGGTCGCCCCTGCAGCGAGGCAGCCCGAACCGATAGCTTGGGGCATGATCGACGACACTGCCCCCACTCCCGTGGCTCCAGCTCCCGCGCGCATTGCCGTGCTGGCCTCGGGAGGCGGCTCGAATCTGCAGGCGCTCATCGATCATTTTGCCGGACCGGGTGCGGCATTCGGCACCATCGCTTATGTCGCATCCGACAAGGCCACCTCCGGTGCACTCACGCGCGCGCAACAGGCAGGCATTCCCACCGGCGTCGTCTCTGTGCCGCAGGATGGCGATGCCATCGTGGCACAGCTGGTGGAGGCGGGCGCCGAACTGCTGGTGCTTGCTGGCTATCTCAAGCTGATCCCCGCGGCGGTGGTGCAGGCATTTCATGGGCGTCTCATCAACGTACATCCCGCATTGCTGCCGGCGTTCGGCGGCCCTGGCATGTATGGTCAGCGCATTCACACCGCCGTGCTCGAACATGGTGCCACCATCACCGGTGTGACGGTGCACTTCGTGGACGAACACTACGACCGCGGCCCGATCATCGCGCAGTGGCCCGTGCCGGTGTTGCCGGCGGACACGCCGCAATCCCTCGGCGCGCGCGTGCTGCGCATCGAGCATCGCCTGCTGCCGCTCTGTGTGGCAGCCATTGCCTCGGGGTCCGTTGTGCTGGGCGATGACAACCGTGTGCATGGGCACCTGCCCGTTCCCGTGGCCATGGCCGCACACGACTGGCGATTCCGCATGACCCCGGATGGTGTCGACGATGCGTCGGCGCCGGCCTTCGAAGCCGATCTCGCGCGACTCTTTCCGCGCTGATCGGCTTCTTTCATTTCGATCATTCCAGAGCTCTTCGACCGGATATTTCACATGCGCGCGCTGCTCTCCGTTTCTGACAAGTCGGGCCTTCTCCCCTTCGCCCAGGGACTCGCCGCCAAGGGCGTCGAACTGGTCTCCACCGGCGGTACCGCGCGCATGCTGCGCGACGCCGGCCTGGTGGTGAAGGACGTGAGCGAGCTGACCGGCTTTCCCGAGATGCTCGACGGCCGCGTGAAGACGCTGCATCCGGTGGTGCATGGCGGCCTGCTGGCGCGCCGCGACCTGCCCGAACACATGGAAGCCATCAAGGCCCATGACATCGGCACCATCGATCTGGTCGTGGTGAATCTCTACCCCTTCCGCGAAACGGCCGCCAAGCCCGGCGTGCATCCGGAAGAAGTCATCGAGAATATCGACATCGGCGGCCCGTCGATGCTGCGTTCGGCGGCCAAGAACTTCACGTCGGTATGGGTGATCGTCGATCCGTCGGACTACAGCAAGGTGCTCGACGTGGTCAACGCCGGCGGTGACGACCAGCCCCTGCGCAAGCTGCTCGCCGAGAAGGTGTACGCGCACACCAGCGGCTACGACGCCGCCATCGCGCAGTGGTTCGCCCAGCAGCGTGGCGAGCCGTTCCCCGATCGCTACCCACTCGCGTTCGAGAAGCAGCAGGCGCTGCGCTACGGCGAGAACCCGCAGCAGCGCGCCGCCTTCTACGTGGAGAAGCCCGGCACCGGCCTTGGCGCGCTGGTGCAGAAGGGCGGCAAGGAGCTCTCGTTCAACAACCTGCTCGATCTCGAAGGCTCGCTGCTTGCCATCGAACCATTCGGTGATCAGCCCGCCTGTGCCATCATCAAACACACCACGCCGTGTGGTCTCGCCACCGGCACCAATGCGCTCGACGCGTACAAGAAGGCGTTGGCGTGTGATCCGGTGAGTGCGTTCGGCAGCGTGATCGCGTTCTCGGTGCCGGTGGACGTGGCCGCAGCGGAAGCCATCTCCAGCCTGTTCGTGGAGTGCATCGTTGCGCCGAAGTTCGCCGAAGAAGCGGTGGAGATTCTGGTGCGCAAGAAGAACCTGCGTGTGCTCGAAGGAAAGGCGTCGTGGCCTGCCGGCACGATGGATCTCAAGCGTGTGCGTGGTGGCCTGCTGGTGCAGGATCGTGCGCCCGCGCCGTCCGAGCCCGCGCAGTGGCAAGTGGTGTCCTCGCGTCAGCCCACGTCGCAGGAGCAGCGCGACCTGCTGTTCGCATGGAAGTCAGTCGCCAGCGTGAAGTCGAACGCCATCGTGCTGGTGCGCGACGGTGCAACGATTGGTATTGGTGCGGGTCAGATGAGCCGTGTGGATGCGAGCTTCGTGGCGGTGCACAAGGCCACGACTCTGGGCCATGCAACCACTGGCTCGGCGCTGGGCTCCGACGCGTTCTTCCCGTTCCGCGACGGTATCGACCAGGCAGCAGCAGCGGGCGTGACGGCCATCGTGCAGCCGGGTGGATCGGTGCGTGATGCCGAAGTGATCGCCGCGGCCAACGAACATGGCATCGCGATGGTGTTCACCGGCGAGCGGCTGTTCCGCCACTAGGCGAATGACGGCGGGCGCTCCGATTAGGAGCGCCCGCTCAGTGTTTCTGTGCCACCCAATGACTTACTGGAGGCGATTCACCGGCACCCACACCGGATTGGCATGTTCATGCGCCACACTCGTATGGCGACGCACATCGTTGCCCGTCGCGTTCACGCTGTACACCTGCCAGTCGTAGAAATCGCCAAGAATCTCGTGCGCCGAGACGAACGCGAGCCGCTTGCCATCGGGCGACCACGACGGCGAACGCTGCACACCATCGGGCTCCACGTCGAGCAGCGCACGTTCGGACACCGGGCGCGCGTCCGCATCCAGCTCCACCACCCACAGATCGCCCTGCACCGAACCACCGCGGCGCACGAAAGCCACGCGCATGCCATCCGGTGACCACGACGGTTCACGGTCCGAGCTCGTGGAATCGATGACGAGTCGCTGTACATCCGATCCGTCGCTGCGCATGGATGCGAGGCTCGCGGCCGCATACCCATCCACATTGCGATACTCGCGGCTGAAGGCCAGCCGGTAGCTGCCATCGGCGAGCCTGGGCGACCACGCCGGTGATTCGAACGATTCCACACCGCGTGATGCGGACGTGAGACGCGTGACGTTCGTACCGTCGATGTTCATCACGTAGATGTCTGCCGGATTGAACAATCCCACCGTACCGCCGGGCTGCCATCCACGAAACGCCACCTGCTGGCCGTCTGGGCTGATCGCCGGCTGGTCCGCCACCAGTGCGGACAGTGCAGTCGAACGAATGGCCCCCGGCAACTGCGCGCGCACCGCGCTGTCGAGCGCGGCCTTGCACAGCGTCGTGCCATGACCGGTCGTGCACGTGAACACCATCGACTGACCGTCGGGCGATACACTGGCATCGAATGCACCGCTGAAATCCATCACACGATGCAGCGAATCGATGCCGGTATTGGTCTGCACCAACCACGGCCGCTGGTACGAGGCCGCATCGGGCACCCACTGGTCGAACAACAACGTGTACGCGTCGCGGGCCGGCGGCACCGGTGTGGTGGGCGGGTTCGGCGTGGGCGTCACGGCGGAATCGCCGGTGGTGGGCCGTGTCGGGTTGTCCACCCCCGTGAGCGCAGACGGATCACTGCAGGCGGTCAGTGCAGCCGCCGTGAACAAGGCCAGGGCCGGCAGGGCCAGCTGACGTAAGCGCCTCTGATGGCGCGAAGCAGACAGATGTGACATCGACAATCCGGATCTATGCGTGCAGGGAAAAGACCTCTCTGCTCAGCCGTACCCGGATGTTTTTGAGGCCGTCACGGTCCCAGCCTGATGCCATGGCGTCGACTGGCATCAGCCTTGGCATCCCGCCATGGCATCCCGCCGTGGTCGGGGACCGAGGGACATGAAGCAGACCACACGAGACACGCGGCGCGTTCAGGAACATGCTGACCGGTTGTGCCCCCCTGCTTTCCCGGCGACCTTTCAGGATTGCCAAAGCCCGGGGCCGCCTCCGGTTCCGGGGTGCCACACCCTCCGCCTTGCTTCATGACTGTCGCAGCCACCGCCACCGCGGCGTCGGCCCACACCGCGAGCGCCTCGCGCTCCAGTGCCGCCGAACTCGACTACCGCCCGTCCTATCTGGCCGCCGCCATCGCGGGGCTGGTGACCTTCCTGCTGTATCTGGTCACCCTCGCCCCCACGACGTCCATGTGGGACACCAGCGAGTACATCGCCGCCGCCTATGTGCTTGGGCTGCCGCACCCACCGGGCAATCCGTTCTTCGTGCTGATCGGCCGCGTCTTCAGCGTGCTGCCGATCGCCCCGACGGTCGCCATGCGCATCAACGTGCTGGCGGCGCTGTCCAGCGCCATCTCGGCGTCGCTGTGGTTCCTCGTCACCGAACGCGTGCTCGTCGGCTGGATGCCACGCCGCTGGCAGCGCATCGCCGGTGGCTCGCTGGCCGTGCTGATCGGCGCCACCGCGTTCACCGTGTGGAACCAGTCGGTGGTGAACGAAAAGGTGTACACCGTCTCGCTCGTGGGCCTCGCGGTCATCTGCTGGCTCACCGTGCGCTGGTGCGATGATCCGGAAGGCCCCATGGCCGACCGCCTGCTGGTGCTGGTCGCGTATCTCTGTGGCCTGGGCTACACCAATCACATGGCCGGCATGCTCGCCGTGCCCGCCGTTGGCATTGCGGTGCTGATCCGCCGTCCGCAGACGCTCCTCCGCTGGAAGTTGCTCGTGGCCTGCGCGGTGGCTGTGGGCTTCGGCATGACGCCGTTTGCCACGCAGCCCATTCGCGCAGCGCACTTCCCCGCGATCAATGAAGGCGAGCCCACGGCGTGTGCCACCGAGATCGCGGTGGACTGCACGTTCAGCCAGCTCACGTACGACCGCTTCATGTACAACTTCAATCGCGGGCAGTACGGCAAGCCGGAACTCGGCGAACGCCAGGCGCCGTTCACGGCGCAGCTCGGGATGTACTGGTTGTACTTCAAGTGGCAGTGGCTGCGCGACGCCTACAACGAACACCCGGGCGCGCAGAATGGCCTTGCCGTCTTCTACTTCATCCTCGTTCTGCTGGGCGGATGGATGCACTACAAGAAGGACCGACGAAGTTTCTGGTTCTTCGGCCCTCTCGTAGGCACCATGACGCTGGGGCTGATCTTCTACCTGAACTTCAAGTACGGGCACTCCCAGGCACCGGAACTCGGCGACTCCGTCCCCCGCGAGGTGCGTGACCGAGACTACTTCTACCTGTGGAGTTTCTCGGCCCTCAGCGTGTGGGCTGCACTCGGCATGTTCTACCTGTGGGAGACCGTCGCCACGCTGTTTGGCGCCGACGAAGTGCGCCTCGGCAAGGAGACCGTCCTCGAGCCGCGCGCCCGCAGCTTCGCGATGGCCTCCCCGCTGCTGGCGATCGCGTTCATCCCGCTCGTTGGCAACTGGACGCAGGCCTCGCGTTCCAGCCAGACCGACACCGGCGACTTTGCGCACGATCTGCTCAACTCGGTGGAGCCGTACGGCATCCTCATCACGGTGGGCGACAACGACACCTTCCCGCTGTGGTACGCGCAGGAAGTGGAAGGCATCCGCAAGGATGTCATCGTGGCCAACACGTCGCTGCTCAACACCGACTGGTATGTGCGGCAGCTGATCCGCCGCGCGCCGTCGCCATACGAGCC